>SFGI01000011.1 GCA_004557645.1 [Eubacterium] saphenum
CGCATCGGCAGGCGCACCATCTTTAAAGAAGATCATATTGGGAACGCTCATGATCTGATATTTCTGGGCCAGATCCATGGATTCATCGATATCTACTTTTACGATCTTCGCTTTGCCCTCATATTCTGCGGACATCTGCTCCAGCACGGGGCCCATCATCTGGCAAGGACCGCACCATGTTGCAGAAAAATCTACCAAAACGGGAACTTTGCTTTCTAAAACTTCCATCTGAAATTCTTTGGATTTTACCTGTTTCATTTTCATTTCCTCCTTATGTTTTTATTCTCTATCTTAACCTTTTGATGATTTCTTATGTTTGCAATTAGTATAGCACAAAAAGGAAATATTTTCAATAATTTTTCTTAAATAAGAATCATTATTGTAATTCAGTCACAAAACTTTTTCGATTTGCTGTATATTTCCCCCCAAAGGGGCAATACTGATGACTGAGGATGTTACTCCCCCTTAGAATGGTTTTCAACCACTCTAACTAACATTCTTTCTACTTCTTCCCCTTAATAGGGTGCCTGTCGGCACCCTTCGCCAAAATCAGGATTTTGACCCCATCAAAGTCCTTGTTATAATGATAAAAGGATAAGTCGCCGACTTATCCTTTTTGTTTTCAGTATTTTTCAATATCAATAATCTCCGGCTGATAGCCGTGCTTCAATGCCTTCTGGCAGACGAATTTGAAGGTATCCGTACTGTCGCTGAGATAGAACTGCTTTTCTCCTACTTCTTCGTTTTCATTCAGCATACCTCTTTCCCCAAGGAAATGCATCACCCGCTTGGCTGTGGCCTTGGCAGGGTCTACCAGCTTGATGGCATCGCCCACGGTAGTGCCGATGCAGCGTTTCAGCAAGGGGTAATGGGTGCAGCCCAAAACCAGAGAGTCGATGCCCGTTGCCACCAAATCGGTCAGATAATTTTTCGCCGCCTGACGGGAAACCTCGTTATCTGTCCAGCCTTCTTCTGCCAAAGGCACAAAAAGGGGGCAGGCCTTTGTGAACACCTGCATTTCGCTGTCCTGCTCGCAGATCATTCTTTCATAGGCACCGGAGCGCACCGTACCGGGCGTACCGATGACACCGATCTTTTTATTTTTCGTAGAGCGCAGAGCCTCCTCCACCCCGGGCACAACAACGCCGAAAATAGGCACATCGAAGGTGGCCCGCAGCTCATCCAGACTGTTAGAGCTGGCAGTATTGCAGGCAACGATGATGGCCTTTACATCCTTGCTCAGCAAAAAGCGTACATTCTGCTTGGAATATTTCGTTACGGCTTCCTTGGACTTTGTACCATAGGGCACACGGGCCGTATCACCAAAATATATGATATTTTCATGGGGCATGACCTTCATGATCTGCTTTACCACAGTCAGACCGCCCACCCCGGAATCAAATACACCGATAGGTCTTGTATCCATACTACTTCTCCTTACCCTCTGATGCCCGAATCTCTGGACAATGCCAGTTCAATGAAACGATCCATCAGCTCTGTTTCTGTCATGCCTGCGTGTACCCAAAGCATGGGATACATGCTGATGGGCGTGAAGCCCGGCATAGTATTCAGCTCATTAAAGAGCACTTTTCCTGTTTTTTTATCGACGAAGAAATCCACCCGCGCCAGCCCGCTGCCGTCTACGGCACGGTAAATTTTCTTGGCAATGCGGCGCATTTCCTCCACCTTTTCTTCTTCCACCTCCGCAGGAATCACCGTGCGGGAGTCGCTGTTGTTATACTTTGCATCGTAATCATAGAATTCCGCTGCCGCAAGGACTTCCCCCACGCCGCTGACGATAGGCTCTTCGTTGCCCAAAACGGCACATTCAAATTCTCTGGCATCGATGGCTTCTTCGATGATGACCTTTCTGTCATAACCTGCCGCATAATCCAAAGCCTTGGAAAGCTGTTCTCTGTTTTTCGCCTTGGAGATGCCCACGGAAGAGCCTGCGTTGGAGGGCTTTACGAAACAGGGATAGCCCAGCTTCCGCTCCACCTGATCCATGATCTTTTCTCTTTTTCCCTCCAGATCCATTTTATGGACCCAAAGGTATTTCGCCTGGGGAATACGGACAGATTTGGCGATCATCTTGGTAAAAACCTTATCCATGGAGACCGCGGATGCCAACACGCCACAGCCCACATAGGGAATCTGGGCCATTTCCAAAAGCCCCTGGATGGTGCCGTCTTCCCCCCATGCGCCATGAAGCACAGGGATCACCACATCCACAGGGATCTCCTTCACGGTGCCGTTGACGATCTTCAGGAAGCATTTTTTTGTGGCATCGGGGGAAAGGGACACCGGTGTGCCGTATTTTTCCCATTCGCCTGTTTTCACATGCTCCACAGGGCCGTTATAGATGAGCCACCGCCCTTTTTTCGTAATCCCTACGGGAAGGACCTGATATTTTTCTTTATCCAGTGCATTCAGCATCAGCACTGCAGATGTTCTGGAAACTTCGTGTTCCGAGGACTGTCCCCCGAAAATCACCGCAACTGTTTTTTTGCTGTTCATAGCATCCTTCCTCTCAAACGGAATGACCGATTTTCACCAATTCTTTTCTATTATATGCACTTCGCCCCCCGATGACAACAAAAAATTGCGGGAAAACGGAAATTTTCAATATCTTAAACGCATCGTCATTCTCCTTCCGCCTGCTGCCTTCCCGAAAGCAAACATGGAAAAAGGCCCCTGACGGGGCCTCATCTATCGAAAAGAATGATTTCAAATCCCACATTTCCCCAAGATCAATGGCCTTTGATCAAATGGGAAATGGATTTATACAGGAAGAAAGTGATGGTGCAGTTGATGCCTGCTTTCAATGCGTTGAAAGGGATAATGGCGGGGATCATCATTGCCAGAACCGTTTCCAAAGGTGCGCCCATAAACAGGGGTGTGAAGATCATATTCATTACGACCATGGCTGCTGTCTGTACGATGGCACCGCAGATCAGAGCGATCACTGCTGTTTTTCTTGTTTTATGGCGTTTATAGATATGTCCTGCCACCAGAACACAGGAGCCTGTGGCAAAAATATGCATAATGATGCCGATGATGCCGCTCTGGGCGCTAACGGTCATCCCCTGGATAAAGGAAACGACTACAGTCAGCAAAAAGCCTGCCCCGGGGCCATAGGCAAATGCACAAATCAGAATGGGGATATCCGCAGGGTCATATTCCAAAAATGCCGCCGCGGGGATCAAAGGAAAATGCACCGCCGCCACCAACACGATGGAAATTGCCCCCAGCATCGCCATAGATACCAGTTGTCTTGTTGAAATTTTTTTGTTTGCCATGTTTTCCATTTTCAGATTACCTCCATTTTTTGTTTCAGCCTTCAGGCTTCTCCCAAAAATAAGAAAAAGCCTGAAACTCTTCAGGCTAAACAAGCAAAGGAAAGGATGATATTTTCTGCCCACGCAAAAAAAACCAAACTTTACTTTTCTTCTCCCATCCAGACTATACTGTCGGTTTTGGAATCGCACCAAATCCTACGCCAAAGCGCTCGCGGACTTTACCGCCGATCGGGAATTTCACCCTGCCCTGAAGAAACTATTTATGTAGTTATGAGCCATACAGATATACCTCTTAGGCATACGCCGCAGAAGAAAAACCCTTGTTTTTTTGCGGCTCGCATGGCATTTATTTTTACAATTTCATTATATCATTTGTTAATAACTTGTCAAGTATATTCCACAGAATAGAACTGGGAAATGTCCCCTTTTATTTCAGTCGTTTGAAACGGTTGGGGTCGTTTCTTCTGTCTCTATCCCCTTTTTTCGCTGCATAATGCATAAAATAGCCTGCTACGCCGATGCCGCAGATGGTGCCGACAGCAATGGGGATCAGCGTCAGAGCCGCGCCCGGTTCAATGGCTGCTTCTGCCGTCTGGGCTGCTGCATCCAGCAGAAAAGCTGTTGTCTGAAAATCGAACATCTTCATTCCTCCTTGTTGGGTTCTTGTTTCATTATGGCATAAAAAGGAGACTTTTGCAAGATTCCCTCTTACTTTCTGCGGAGCAGCAAATACAAGCCAAGCCCCATTGCCACGCAAATCAAAAACGCCGTTCCCCCATGGGTTTTCGCATAGTCCCCCACGGGCACCTGTCCGTATTCATTGACCCTGCCCCAAAACAGCCAAAATGGTTCCATACAGCACTCCCCCTATTCCTCCCGACAAATTCTCTTTTTATCATAGCAAAAAGCCCCTCCGCATGCAACGAAGGGGCTGATTTTGCAGGATAGTTTTAAATATTTTTCATGGTCAGGGAGATGCGCTTCTTCTGCAGGTCAACGGAAAGCACCTTCACCTGCACCACATCCCCCAGCTTCACTGCCTCCAAGGGATGCTTGATGAAGCGGTCGCAGATTTGGGAGATATGCACCAGACCATCCTGATGGACGCCGATATCCACGAATACACCAAAATCGATGACATTCCGCACCGTACCTGTCAGCACCATGCCCTCTTTCAAATCCTCCATGGAAAGGACATCGCTGCGCAGCACAGGGGCAGGGGCTTCGTCACGGGGGTCACGACCGGGTTTTTCCAGCTCCCGAATGATATCCTCCAAAGTAGGCACACCGATGCCCAGCTGTTCTGCTGTTTTTTCAGGAGATTTGATCTTTTTTCCTAAGCCGCTGACCTTTTTCGCCGCCACATCCTCCAAGGTATAGCCGCAAAGCTGCAGCAAGCCTTCCGCCGCCTTGTAGCTTTCGGGATGGACACCGGTTCTGTCCAAAACCATGGTGCTTTCCGGCAGGCGCAGGAAACCGGCGCACTGCTCATAGGCCTTGGGCCCCAGCTTCGGCACCTTTAAGAGTTCCTTTCTGGCGGAAAATTTACCGTGTTCTTCCCGATATTTCAGGATATTTTTGGCCACGGTGCCGTTGATGCCCGCTACATAGGACAGCAAAGCAGGGCTGGCCGTATTCAGGTCTACGCCAACGCTGTTGACACAATCCTCTACCACGCCGCCAAGGGCTTCCCCCAGTCGTTTCTGGTTCATATCATGCTGATACTGCCCTACGCCGATGGATTTGGGGTCGATCTTCACCAGCTCCGCCAAGGGGTCTTGGATACGTCTGCCGATGGAAACGGCACTCCGCAGGGAAACGTCATATTCGGGGAATTCCTCTGCCCCCAGCTTGGATGCGGAATAGACGGACGCCCCCGCTTCATTGGCGATGATATATTGCACTTTTCTCTTCGTTTTTTTCAGCATTTCCGCCACGAAAAGCTCCGATTCTCTGGAGGCGGTGCCATTGCCGATGGAAATCAGGTCAACGCCATATTTTTCGATCAATCCCAACAGCTTTTTCTCCGCTTCGGCGGTCTTGTTCTGGGGCGGTGTGGGATAGACCACTGCTGTTTCCAAGGGCTTGCCTGTGGCATCGATGACGGCGATCTTGCAGCCCGTACGATAGGCAGGGTCCAAAGCCAGTACCACCTTGCCGCTGATGGGCGGCTGCAGCAAAAGCTGTTTCAGATTTTCCCGAAAAACACCGATGGCGGATTCTTCGGCTTTTTCCGTCAAATCGCTACGGATTTCCCGTTCCAGAGAAGGGGCGATGAGCCGTTTATAGCTATCCGCAATGACTTCCTGCAAAAGTTCCGCCGTATCGCTGTTTTTGCGGATGATTTTCTGTTCCATCCGCTGCAGCAGTTTTTCCTCCTCCCCTTCGATCTTCACAGAAAGGAAACCTTCCTTTTCCCCTCGGTTCACCGCCAGAATACGGTGTCCCGCCGCTTTTTTCAGGGACTCCTGATAATCGTAATACATTTCATAGACAGAAGGCTCGTCCTTGGTTTTCTTGGACAGGAGCACGCCAAATTTCATCGTATCCTCCCGCAAAATCTTCCGCAGGTCGGCATCGTCGGAAATCTGTTCCGCCAGAATATCCTTCGCCCCCTGGATGGCATCTTCCGCCGTTTCCACACCTTTTTCGCTGTCGATAAAGGCGGCGGCGTAGTCCTCCAAGGTGCCGATGATTTTTTGTCCCCAAATCATATCTGCCAGAGGCTGCAATCCTTTTTCCTTGGCGATGGACGCACGGGTGCGGCGTTTGGGGCGGAAGGGACGGTAGAGGTCGTCGATCTCCGTCTGGGTTTCGGCGGCGTCCAGCTTTTTAGCCAGTTCGTCGGTCAGATTGCCCTGCTCGGCGATGGTGGCTTTCACCTGCTCCCGTTTTTCCTCCAGATTACGCAAAGCGGTCAGACGCTCGGAAAGCTGGCGGATGATCTGGTCGTCCAAAGAGCCGGTCATTTCCTTGCGGTAGCGAGCGATAAAGGGGACGGTGTTGCCTTCGTCCAGAAGTTTCACGGTATTTTCCACCTGGCTTGCTTTTATCTCAAATTCTTCCTGCAGTTTCTTTAATATATCCATACTCAAATTCCTTTCTTGGGACTCCGTCCCAAACCCTGCTAAGGGGAATCATTCTCCTTAGAACCTCGATTTGAAAATCAAATTTCTTTGAAATTTGATTTTCGTATAAAAGTTTAGGTCAAGCCTTTTCATAAGGTAGTGGGGAAGATGCCCCACCCACCGAAGGTGGCTTTGCGAAGCAAAGTACTGAACGGGCTTGTGAGAGTTTGAGGGCAACGCCCTCAAGGTCTTATCTATACTTATTCCAAAGCTCGTCGAGCTTCGCCTTGCATTCCTCGGCGGAAATGGTCAATCGATAGGCTCTGCTCTCGCCCTCGTCCTTTCGCACTGCCATGCCCCGCACCAACAGATAATCCAAGTGGGCCATGGTCTCCCCAACGGCAAACCATCGCTGGGACAAGGGGAACTCCGCCCAAGTCTTGCCCCGCATGGACCATTTCAGATGGGCGGCAACCTCCGTTGCGTGGCTGTCGGGGCGGCTCGCCAGAGCATCCACCGTTTCCTTCAGCCGCACCAGATGATGCTCGATGATCTGGCTGATTCTCTCGTAAACATCCATATCATTTTTCCGATGGGCAGGGAATGCCGTTTCCATCTCAAACCCGCGGATCTTCACAAGGCTGTCCAGATAATCCCCCAGGGAATCGGCGGCATCCTTCCAATGGGTGATATTTGGGGTGATATCAAAGAGGATATGGTCTGCCGTGAACATGATTTTCTTTTTGGGGCAATAGAGGCACATCTGCCCGGGGGTATGGCCGGGAACGGAAACGCAGACAAATTCCCATTTTCCTACTTTGATTTTTTCTCCGTCTGCCACATGCTCCGCTTCAAAATATCGGGTAGGCTCCAATCCACGGGCAGGATTAGAAATCCGCAGTTCTGCCAGCTGTTCTCTGGTGAAACCCTCTCGATAGAAAAGTTCATCGGTCTCTTTCCACCGTTCCCCCTTCATATGTTCCCACAGGATATGGTGGTCTTTCTCGCCAATGTAAATTTTCCCCAGCTTGCCCTCCATAATGGTAGGTGCCAGTCCCGTATGGTCGGAATGGAGATGGGTCAGGAAGAGATTGGTCTTGTTCCAATCGGCGTTCAGTTCTTCCAGCCCCGCTAGCAGCGCCTCCTTGCACTCGGGGCGGTTGAAGCCCGTATCGATGATGAGGGTCTCTCCCCCATCCTGAATGATATAGCAATTCAGGTTGCGCAGGGGGTTATCGGGCAGGGGTACATCTATCTGAAAAATGCTTGGTTCTTCATAAATTTTCTGAAGCATTCTGTTTCCTCGCTTTCTGTTTCGTGGTATTCTTAATTGTAACATAAGAAAATCCACCACGCCACATCAGAAAAAACAGGAGGGAATCCCCATGCTTACCATCAGACCCGCAGCCGAAACAGACTACGCCGCCATCGTCACCTGGAACGCCGGCAAAAACGAAGCTTATCTTTTCCAGTGGGCAGGTTTCACCGCCTATCAGCACCCTTTGACAGTGGAACAAATCGCCAAACAAGCCAAAAAGGATGATGTGACCATTTTTATGATATTGGAAAACGAAACACCCATCGGCACAGCAGAGCTTTGCGATATCGACAAAGATGCAAAGGCAGGCCGCATCTGCCGTGTGCTTTTCGCAGAGGAAGCCAGAGGCAAAGGCTATGGCGCAGAAGCACTGAAAGCCCTTTCCCGCATGGCCTTTGAAGAAATGGGGCTGGTGTCCCTTTCCCTTCGGGTGTTCTGCTTTAATCTGAGCGCCATCCGCTGTTATGAAAAAGTGGGCTTCCGCATGGCAGAATATTTTGAAGAAAAAGACCCTCACTGGAACAATTATTCCATGGAACTGAAAAAATAACCCCTCAGGCGGACAAGCAGTCCGCCTTTTTTATTCCCCCATTTGCAAATTATTTTATTTTAAATGCAAAATATAATTGACATTAAGAAAAATATGTTGTATAACTAAAGCATAAGGAGGGTTCTCCGGAAAACCCTCCCCAGGATATCCGAAAAAACACTTACAGGAAGTGATATGATGAAAAATTTGAAGCTAAAGGCGGCAAGAGCTGCCAAAGACCTCTCCCAAGAACAGCTTGCCCAAGCCATCGGCGTCACCAGACAGACCATCGGCATGATCGAAGCAGGGAAATATAACCCCACCCTGAACCTTTGCATCGCCATCTGCAAGGCACTGGATAAAACGCTGGACGAATTATTCTGGGAGGAATAAATGCCGAAATCCTTAAAAAATCAAAAGGAGGAATTTTTTATGAAGCAATTCCAAGATGAAAGAACCCTGCAAGCCAAAAATCAGATCTACTCCGAACTGATGCGGATCATGTTATATATCGTTATCATCTCTTTTTGCGTGAAAGCCTTGTATTTCCACATGGATCTGAAGCAGTGCATGACAGAATACATCATTATGATCTTCGCCCCCCTCTATCAAATGGTACGCACCCGCCAAATGGGCGTGGTGCTGGGAACAGGGCGAGACAGCCGCAAACGCGCCCTTCCCGTTCTGCTGGCAGTGCTGCTCATCGGCACTCTCATCTTTATGGGCAACGCCCAAGCCTCCGCCGAAGCCAGAAGCCTTTCCGCCCTGCTGACCATGGCAGTCTATGCCGTTCTATTCCTTGTGGTACAGCGCATTTTCTCCCGCATGGAAGCAAAAAGAGCGAAAAAACTGGAGGAATCCTTCGACGAGGACGATGAAACTTGAAAAAAATCGGAAAAACCCGAAAAAAAGCCTTGCATCCGCAGGGCTTTTGTGGTATTCTCATCTAGTGTCGGTCAATCTGCCGACAGATGAAAATATCCTTGTTCTTCCCAAGGAGGAAGAGCCATATGTCCAAAAGGAGGTGTAACCCACATGAACAAATACGAATTGGCGCTGGTTTTGAGTCCCGCACTGGACGAAGAAGGCAGAGCAGCAGAAGTAGCAAAAGTACAGGCTACACTGGAAAGATTCGGTGCAAAAATCGAAAAAGTTGATGACTGGGGCAAAAGAAAACTCGCTTACGAAATCGCGAAAGTAAACGAAGGTTTCTACAGCTTCACAACATTCGAAGCACCCGCTGCTGCACCCGCAGAAATCGAAGCTCGTATGCGTATTATGGAAAACGTTCTGCGTTACCTGATCATCCGTAAGGAAGCTTAATCAAGGGGGTAACTCTTATGAACAAAGTGATTTTGATGGGACGACTGGTGAGAGATCCTGAAGTAAGATATTCTCAGGGCAATGAACCCCTGGCCGTTGCCAGATACACTTTGGCGGTAAACCGCCGTTTCAAACGTCAAGGCGAGCAGGACGCCGACTTCATCGGATGCGTTGCATTCGGTAAAGCAGGTGAATTTGCGGAAAAATACTTCAAAAAAGGTCAGATGGTCAGCATTGTCGGCCGGCTTCAGGTAAGAAGCTGGGATGATAATGAGGGCAAAAAACGCTGGAGCACAGACGTAGTTGTCGAAGAACAGTACTTTGCAGAAAGCAAGGCTTCCTTCGAAAGCCACAGAGATGCGGCACCCGCTGCACCCGCTCCCAAACAGACAGCCCCTTCCGATGGTTTCTATCCTATCGATGAAAGCATCGAAGATGATGATCTCCCCTTCTAACAAATCTATAAGGAGGACTTAGAATCATGATTAAAAAACGTGGTCGCAGAAAAAAACGCGTTTGCCAGTGCTGTGCAGATAAAGTAACAACAATCGATTACAAAGATATCAGCAAGCTGAGAAGATATGTTTCCGAAAGAGGCAAAATCCTTCCCAGAAGAATCACAGGCAACTGTGCAAAACACCAGAGAGCGCTGACAACAGCAATCAAGAGAGCAAGACACGTATCCCTGATGCCCTACACACAGGACTAATTCGAGATACTTAAAAGGACAGAGTTTCGACTCTGTCCTTTTTTATTCTCCGAAAAATCAGTTTTTAACGTTTTAATACAAATTCCTGAACCGGGCTTCCAAATTCTTCGGTCAGCCGTCCCTCCATAAAGCCTAACCGCTTGTAAAATGCCCTTGCGGCTGCGCCTTCCGGTACACCCTCTCGATATGTCGTAACAACAACTTCTTTCTTTGCATCCATAAATGTAAGCATATCAGAAACCATCTCTTCCGCAATATGCTGTCTGCGATATTCCCCATCAACCGCTAAAAAGCAGAGCATATTTTCTTCTTTTGCAAACAACAGTATGCCAACAATCTTATCCTTATCTTTTGCACAGATTGCAGATTCCTTACTCATAAAATCCAAAACAGTGTTTCTGTGTTCATCCAAAGCCTCTTTGGTTTCCAGTCCGGGGAAATTTTCCTTGACTTTATTCACAAGCTGCATCCAGTTATCAATATCACATTCTCTTCCAAATCCTATTTCCATTGCCTCCACCTCCAAATCCTATTTCCCAATATACCATACTAAAAAAGAAAAAGGATGCCTTTTCAGACATCCTTAAAAAAATCTTATGAAATTTCCGCAGAAACGCCAGTTTCTGCAAATCGGGTCAAGGGGCTGAGCCCCTTGTGGGGATATTGGGGGCAACGCCCCCAAGGTCTTTACAGCAGATGCTTTCTCAGTTCTTCTCCGGACAGAGGAGACAGATATGCAGGAGCCACATCAAATACAGTCTTCGCCCCAGTCATGCCTTCCTTCGCCATTTTGTACGCCGCTCTTGCGTAAGCCACGATAACGCTGGAAGTAAATTCAGGGTTGGAACCCAGTGTCAGGGAATATTCGATTCTCTGCTTGGTATCTGCGCCTGTTTTGCCTGTTCTGATGACAAAACCGCCATGGGAGATACCCTTGTGGTCACGATCCAGTTCTTCCTGAGAAATGAAGTGAACCGTTGTATCGTAATCAGCGAAGTAGTTGGGCATGGTCTTGATCTCGTTTTCGATTCTAGCCAGATCTGCCCCTTCTTCTGCCACTACATAGCATTCTCTTGTGTGTTTTTCTCTGGTTGTCAGTTCAGGATTTTCCCCAGCTCTGACTCTTTCCAGAGCAGCTTCCACAGGAACGGTATACTGCTTGCCGTCCTTCACGCCTTCGATTCTTCTGATGGCATCGGAATGGCCCTGGCTGACACCTCTGCCCCAGAAGGTATAGTCCTTGCCTTCAGGCAGGATGCAGTTGCCCAGCAGTCTCTGCATGCTGAACATACCGGGGTCCCAGCCAACGGAGATAAATGCCACATGACCGCCTTCTTTTGCGCTGGCGTCTACATTAGCAAAATGTTCGGGAATCTTTGCGTGGGTATCGAAGCTATCCACGATATTGAAATATTTTGCATATTCAGGGCTCTGCACGGGCAGGTCTGTAGCACTGCCGCCGCAAAGGATCATCACATCGATGTCATCTTTTTTGCTCACAGCATCTTTGATGTTATATACAGGCACTTCAGGGCTCTGTGTTTTCAGGCTTTCGGGGTCTCTTCTTGTGAAGAACGCAGCCAGTTCCATATCGGGGTTCTGCCGCACTGCCAGTTCTACACCTTTGCCCAGGTTGCCGTATCCCAAAATACCGATTCTGATTTTATCTGTCATTTCTACCATTCCTTTTCTTTAGAATAAATTTGGGTTAAGTATACCACAAGGAACAAAAGAAGAAAATATTTTAAACCAAAAAAATTGCAAATTCCCCGGATTCTCCATGAAAAAAGACGCCCTTCAGACGTCCCTTTCCTCAAAAAATCAAATCAGTTTTTCAAAGGCGATCTTTTCGCTGTTGTCAAACCAGATAACACCACAATAGGTAAAGCCATTCTTTTTCAGCACGTGCTGCATGATCTTGTTAGCTTCATCGGTATCCACGCGGAAATTGGAAATCCCCTTTGCCTTTGCCTGTTCCGCCGCCAGACGGAAAGCCACATCCGCCAGGCCCTTGCCGCGGCTTTCCTTGGAAAAAGCCAGACGATGCACCACCACATAAGGGGCATCGGCACCGCTGAGCCAATTCCCTTCCAGTTCTTTGTAAGCAGGTTCCCCTTCGTAATCAATGCAGGCATAGCCAAAAATCCTGTCATCCTCTAGGATGAAGTAGCCTCTCTGCTTTTCGATATCCCCCAAAATAGCTTCCATATTGGGATAGCCCGTCTGCCACTGGTCGATGCCCTGTTCTTTCAGATACGCCTTTGCTTGGTTGATGATATCCATGGCGATGGTTTCTTCTCCTGCTTTTGCATTTCTCAATTTGTACATTTCAGTTTCCTCCCTGTTCCTCTTCCTCCACGGGCTGCCCCATGATTTCTTCTATTTTTTCCATAGCATCCAGCAAAGCCCGAAATGCTTCCCCATCCATGCCTTGTATCTGGCGGAGAATCCGCTGGTCTGCTTTTTCCTCCAAAATATTGTTCAATCTTTCGCCTTCTTCCGTCAGGCGCAGATGCTTTTCTCTGGCGTCCTTTTCCGATTTTTTTCGGCAAATCAGTCCCTGCTTCTCCAAATTTTGCAGCATACGGCTCATATAGCCTTTATCCACAGAAAGATAGGACCCTAAATCCTTCGCTGTCAGCTTGGGATTTCTGCCAATCTCTCCGATGATGCGCACCTCCGTCACAGAAAAATCCATGCCTAGAAATTTTTTATCAAAGATACCTAGAATTCTGGCGTAATATCGATTGAATCTTCTGATTTTTTGCACATCCATAAATCAGCCCCTCCCTTTCTCCCGTTTGTAAGAACAGCATAGCGTATATAGTTGCTTTTGTCAACTATAAAGCCAAAAATAGAGCCGTTTTAAAACAGCTCTCAAGCGATAGACAAAGTGATTTTGAGCAGCGGAAGGGCTCGGGAAACAAACCCGTTTCCCGAATGGAATCCGCAGGAGGAATTCATTTCCGACGAGGAAAACAGCAGGTTTCAAGGCATTTTTGCCGATGGAACCTGTCTGTTTATTCTTCTGCCTCAACTCGTCGAAATCCTGATTTCGACGAAAATTCACTTTCCTCTGGCAACCCTGTTCAGCTGAATCAGGAAGGTCGGCAAAAAGGCGAAGCCTACGATTTTCAAAATATACATCCCTGTCAAGGCATTGCTGATATCAAACAGCCGATGGAGCCCCGTAATGCCCAGCACTGCCATCAAAAGCACTGTGCCAATGGCAAAGGCACCCCAGCTATAGGGATTGGAGGGCAGGCGGAAAATAGACCGTGTGCCGCGGCAGTTAAAACCGTGGAACAAACGTGCCAGACACAGGGTAGCGAAAGCCATGGTACAGGCCATCCGGTCGCTTACCGCCAAGCCGCTGTAGAAGCCCATCATAGTCACAATGGCGATCAAACCGCCCTGCAGTGCCAGCTTTTTCATAAAATCCTTCGTCAAAATCCCCTCCTGAGGGTCTCTGGGCTTCTGGTTCAACAGGTCGCCCGTAGGCTGTTCCATATTCACCGCCAAAGCAGGCAGGCTGTCTGTCAGCAGATTGATAAACAACAGCTGTACTGCCGTGAAGGGCAGAGGCAGACCCATCAAAGAAGTGAAAACCACCACCAGAATCCCTGCCAGATTGCCGCTCAGCAGGAACTGGATGGAGTTTTTGATATTGGTATATACATTTCTGCCGTTGGCAACGGCTTTTACGATAGTGGCAAAGTTATCATCGGTCAAGATCATAGCCGCCGCATCCTTGGATACTTCTGTCCCCGTGATGCCCATAGCAATGCCAATATCCGCCTGTTTCAGGGCAGGGGCGTCGTTGACGCCGTCGCCGGTCATGGCGGCGATACAGCCATTTTCCTGCCAAGCCCGCACAATACGAATTTTATGCTCGGGGGATACACGGGCATAAACGGAGATATCCTTAACTTCCTCTTTCAGCTGTTCATCGGTCATATGTTCCAGTTCGGAGCCCTCAATGGCACGGTCGCCCTCCTGCAAAATGCCGATTTCCTTGGCGATTGCCGATGCGGTCACCTTATGGTCGCCGGTGATCATGACAGGGCGGATGCCTGCACGGCGGCAATCTGCCACCGCCGCCGCCGATTCCACACGGGGTGGGTCCATCATGGCGATGAGCCCCACGAAGGTCAGGTCTTTTTCATCCTCCAAGGTCAGGATTCTGTCCTCAGATATAATTTTTTCCGCGAATGCCAATACTCGCAGCCCTTGAGAAGAAAAGGCGGCATTCTGCCTGTGAATTTCTTCGGAAAGTTCCTCTGTCATGAGAACGATGCCGTCGGCAGTCTTAGCAGATACACAGCGAGCCAGCAGCACATCCGGCGCCCCTTTGGTCAGCATCGTATATGCCCCATCCATTTGATGAAGGGTAGACATCAATTTCCGGTCAGAATCGAAGGGCAGCTCCTTCAGGCGGGGATAAGCAGAGCGCACCTCATTTTCGTTGCTGCCCGCTTTTCTGCAGAAGGCCAGCAAAGCCGTTTCTGTAGGGTCGCCCACATGACTTTCCTCATGGATGGCACCATCGTTGCACAGCACACTGCTTTCGATCAGCCCTTTCAGGGGAGATTCCTCTGCATCTGCCCCTTCTGCATCCCACACTCTGCCCATGGTGAAGGCTTTTTGTACGGTCATGCGGTTCTGGGTCAGTGTCCCTGTTTTATCGGAACAGATGACGGAAACGGAACCCAAAGATTCCACCGCCCGCAGCTTTTTGATGATGGCATTTTCCTTGGCCATTTTCTGGGTACCGATGGCAAGACCAATGGTAACGATAGAACTAAGGGCTTCGGGAATGGCCGCCACCGCCAGGGCCACCGCAAACATCAAAGCATTGCCGATGCCCATATTTCTCCAAACACCCAAGGCAAATACCACGGCGCAGATAGCAAGGATGATGATGGAAAGCTTTTTGGAAAAATCGTCCAGACTGCGCTGCAGGGGTGTTGTTTTTTCCTGGGCGGATTCCATCAGATGGGCGATCTTCCCCATTTCCGTATCCATCCCCGTAGCCGTTACCAGAACCACGGCACGACCATAGGAAACCAGAGAGCCGCTGTAGACCATATTCAGGCGGTCGCCCAAGGGCAGCTCCTCTTTTTCAATGATTTCGTTGATTTTATTGACATTTTCCGATTCCCCCGTCAATGCGCTTTCATTGACCTGCAGGGAATAATTCTCCAGAATACGACCATCCGCCGCCGCAACGTCCCCCGCTTCCAGCAGCAGGATATCCCCGGGTACGATATGGATAGAGGAAATATCCATCTTATCGCCGCCGCGGATAACTCTGGCATGGGGCGCACTCATGGCTTTCAGGCTGTCCAAGGATTTCTGTGCCTTGAAATGCTGCACCGTGCCCAAAACGGCATTCATGATCAGCACGGCAATGATGACGATGGTGCCTTCCAAGCCCCCGGTCAATGCGGAAATGATGGCAGCGATGATAAGGATGACCACCAGCAGGTCTGCGAACTGCTCCGCAAACACCTGCAAAACGCCCTTCTGCTTGCCCTCCTGCAATTTATTTTCTCCGTATTTTTCCAGCCTTTGGGCAGCTTCCATACCGCTCAGACCATGTTCGCCTGTTTTGAAGCCTGCGAATAATTCCTCTTTGCTTTTTCGCCAAAGTTTTTCCATATCCATTCTCCTTTCCACACATCCGGTGCTGCGTCCCCTTGCCTATGAAAGCCTGCCATTCCGCTGTGTCCATGGATGACGCTTTCATATGAAAGCCTGCCATTCGTAGGGCTGCGCCCTACTCATGTCATCAGGTTTTCTAATGTCTGCAGAAAATTGTCTGCAAGCAGCCATTTTCCGCATCCATTAAAAACGCTTTCATAGCAAATAAAAAAGACTTCCATTGCACCAAAATAACAGTGCAATAAAAGTCTTGCTTCTCAGACGACCGAATGGTCTTTCTATCGGACAGCGTCCGGGCTTTGAAAGCCGGGATGACGAACGCTGGCAACGGTTTCCCGTAAGCTACTCCCCTTCATTGTTGAATGATTCTACCATACCGTTTCGCCAAAAGCAAGTAAATTTTTCTTTATAGAGGGTGTCGACTTTGTCGACACCCTTCGTTGAAATCAGGATTTCAACGAGCGAGACAGAAGAATAAAGAGATACGTTCCAGCGGTGCAAGCACCTTGAAACGTCCTCTTTTTCTCGAACGAGCAAAGCCCGCCCTGCGGATTCCAGTCGGGAAACGAGTTTGTTTCCCGAACCCTTCCTCTGCTCAAAATCACAGAATTTTTTACTATATTATGGCTCATTTCCCGCCAAATCATGCAAAGCGGGATTTTTCCTGTTTGTCTCTTTTTTTCCTGCTGTTTTTTTGGTATCATAGAGAAAATAGAAAGAAAATTCCCCCAAAGGAGGCCAAAAATATGAGACATGACAAATACAGATATACCAATACCGAGGAGATCGTTTACTATCTGAAAAAATATCGCCGCGTACAGGAGGACTGGCAGGCGGATTTCTTTGATGAATACGGCAGACATATGCTGACCTTCGAAAGCAGCGACGAGGAAACCATGGATGCCCTGGATGATGAAGACAAGCTGTTTGCCCTGGTGGCAGAATGGCTGGATTTTGCCCTGATGATCTCCCCGGAGGAGTAAAGCTTACGCTTTATGAAAAAGGCTCAATTCCCCATATAAAAAAAGCGATAAGACGCCGTCTTATCGCTTTTTTCATTCTATTCTTTTTATGCTTCTGCCCCATTTGTGTGGGCTTCAAACATAGGCTTGATCTCTTTCCGATAGATTTTTCCCATGCAGAAGGCGGTAAAAAGCATTGCCACCACTTCGGAGATGGGGAATGCCAGCCATGTGGCCTGCAGACCGGCAATTCTGGAGAAGATGAATGCCACGGGCAGGATGACCACCATCTGACGCAAAATAGAGATAAACAGGCTGATGACACCATGGCCCAATGCCTGGAAGGTGGAGGAGCAGATGATATTGAACCCAGCCAAAAGCCAGCTCAGGGAGATCACCCGCAAGGCAGAAATACCGATCTCCAGCATGGTCTCCGATGCATTGAAGATGCCCAGAAGCTGGGGCGTAAACAGCCAGATGGCGATACAGCCCGCTGTCATGATGGCTGTTGCATAGAAAATGCTCAGCTTCATGGTGTGGGTGATGCGTTCGGGCTTTCTTGCGCCGTAGTTGAAGCCGATGATGGGAACCATACCATTGTTCAGACCGAATACGGGCATAAAGATAAAGCTCTGCAGCTTGAAGTATACGCCAAATACCGCTGTTGCCGTAGAGGTGAAGGCGATCAGGATCTTATTCATGCCAAAGGTCATGACAGAGCTGATGGATGCCATGCAGATGGAAGGGATGCCGATGGCATAGATATTTTTCACCGCCGCCCCATTCAGGCGATAGTGGAAAGGATTGATGACGATATCGTCATTTTTCTTCTTATTGAACAGGAAGGCAAAAAAGGCTGCCACAAACTGCCCGGTGATGGTCGCCAATGCTGCCCCCTTTACCCCCAGGGCAGGCATTCCAAACAGACCGAAGATCAGGATAGGGTCCAGGATGATATTGAGGATGGCACCCATCCCTTGGGTACACATGGTAAAAAGGGTACGGCCTGTGGCCTGCAGGGTACGTTCAAAGGCAAACTGCAAAAAGATACCCATGGAAAGCCCCAAAGCGATCTGCAGATAATCTCCCCCCAGCTGTACGATCTCCGCATCATCTGTCTGAGCTCTGAAATAAAATTCGCTGCCGAAGACAGCCAATACCGCAAACACCAGCGCACTGATGAACAACAGGATGATACCGTTATTGGCGATCAGGTTGGCCCGTTCCCGGTTCTTTTCTCCCAGGGCACGGGAAACCAAAGCATTGATACCAACACCGGTACCTGTCCCCACAGCGATCATCAGGTTCTGGGCAGGGAAGGCCAGAGAAACCGCCGTCAGGGCATTTTCGCTGAGCTGGGCAACGAACATACTGTCAACAATGTTATAAAGGGCCTGCACCAACATGGATGCCATCATAGGCAGTGCCATGGAAAGCAGGAGCTGATTCACGGGCATTACGCCCATTTTATTGTTTTCCATTTTTCCGAATTCCTCCTTTTTGAAAAAGAATCTCGATAAAAACAGCCTTCCCCTTTCGGGAAGGCTGTTGAATGATCGAATTTTATTTGATCTGTGCGCTGTCTTTCAGCAGTACGTCATGGGCACCGCCTTCTACCAGGGATGTGGTGGAGATCACAGTGATCTTTGCTTTTTCCTGCAGTTCGGGGATAGAAAGCACACCACAGTTGCACATGGTGGATTTTACTTTCTTCAGGGACAGACCAACGTTGTCGTGGAGGCTGCCTGCGTAGGGAACGTAGGAGTCAACGCCTTCTTCGAAGGACAGCTTTGCATCGCCGCCCATGTCGTATCTCTGCCAGTTTCTTGCTCTTGCAGAGCCTTCGCCCCAGTATTCCTTCATGTAGGAACCGTTGATGTTTACTTTATTTGTAGGAGATTCATCGAAACGAGCGAAGTATCTGCCCAGCATGATGAAGTCTGCGCCCATAGCCAGAGCCAGTGTCATGTGGTAGTCGTATACGATACCGCCGTCGGAGCAGATGGGTACATAAATACCTGTTTCTTCGAAGTATTCATCTCTTGCTTTTGCAACTTCGATGACTGCGGAAGCCTGTCCACGGCCAATCCCCTTCTGTTCACGAGTGATGCAGATAGAGCCGCCGCCGATACCGATCTTTACAAAGTCTGCGCCGCAGTCTGCCAGGAAACGGAAGCCTTCTGCGTCTACTACGTTACCTGCGCCGATCTTTACTGTATCGCCGTAAGTTTCTCTGATCCATTCCAGGGTATCTTTCTGCCATTCGCTGTAGCCTTCGGAGGAGTCGATGCAGAGGATATCAACGCCTGCTTCCACCAGAGCGGGTACTCTTTCCTTATAGTCTCTTGTGTTGATACCAGCACCTACCACATAACGTTTGTGGGCATCCAGCAGTTCATTGGAGTTTACTTTATGGCTGTCATAGTCTTTCCGGAATACCAGATATTCCAGTCTGCCTTCTGCGTCTACGATGGGCAGCTGGTTGATCTTGTTATCCCAGATGATGTTGTTTGCTTCTTTCAGAGTTGTGCCGGAGGGAGCCCAGATCAGCTGATCCATGGGTGTCATGAAATCTTTTACCAGTTCTGTGCCTTCCATACGGCTGACACGGTAGTCTCTGCTGGTTACCAGGCCTACCAGTTTGCCCTGGGCTGTGCCGTCTGTGGTAACGGCTACTGTGGAGTGGCCTGTTTTTGCTTTCAGCTTCAGGATATCGTTCAGTGTGCTTTCGGGGCTGATATTGGAATCGCTGATAACGAAACCAGCCTTATATGCTTTTGCTCTTGCTACCATTGCCGCCTGGCTTTCGATGGGCTGAGAGCCAAAAATAAAGGAGATGCCGCCTTCTTTCGCCAGAGCCACCGCCATTTTGTCATCGGATACGGCCTGCATGACTGCGGACACCAGGGGGATGTTCATTGTCAGCGCAGGTTCTTCACCTTTTTTGAATTTTACAACAGGTGTTTTCAGACTTACATTGTCCACCATGCATTCCTTGGAAGAATAGCCGGGTACCAGCAGAAATTCGCTGAAAGTTCTGGATGGTTCTGTGAAATAAGTTGCCATTTTCGTTTCTCCTCCTATGATCTTTTTGATTTTGATATATAGTACGCCATTTTCACTGCATCATAATGTTGAAAATGATTTTAACACTAAAAAGCCCCCCATTCAAGGGGGGCTTTCCGAATTTCTTTGATTTTGTAGATTTCGTCAGTTTTTTGGCGATTTTTCAAGGATTTTCGTGAGTTTGTATACAGTATTGTTATCGTTTCAGATAGCCCAATGCCGTTTTTGCCACGATGCCGATGAGCATGCCTGTCACCACGCCGGAAACCAGCAGGAAGGGCAGATAATAGGCCATCTTCACATTTTCCACCGCCAGAGCTGCCACGATGATCTGTCCTACGTTATGGAACACACCGCCGGCGATGGACACACCTACGATGCTGAATTTGTCTGTCTTTTTGAGAAGCGCCATCACCGCAAAGCTGAGCATCGCCCCCGCCAGGCTGTAGAGCAGCCCCGCAAAGCCCGCGAACAAAAGCCCCGACAGGACAACACGGATCAGGGAAACGAAAAACGCACTCTTCGTATCTATAAAATACATCATAATAATAATGATGACATTCGCCAGCCCCAGCTTCACCCCGGGAATGGGCACAGGAACGGGAATGAGCATTTCCACATAGCCCATCAAGATCGCCAGTGCAGCAAACAGACCATAATATGGAATTTTTTTGTAATCCATTTACATCACCACCGCATCAAAATCCCCAGGTTCGTCCCCTGTGATGGTCACAACTAATTTATGGGGCAGGCAAACGATGGTCTCCCCTGTTTTGGATACCTTTTTATGGTCTACGCAGATCTGGTCACGGCAGTCGGCTTCGGTGACGAAAACTTTGCCATCCTGCACCGTCACGATATTATAGCCATCCTCTGTGTCGATACGGATGCTGTCATTTGTGTCCAGAGGGAGGAAGGCTTCGCTTTCGCCGTCTACGGTAATTTCCACGCCTTTGCCTTTTTCTGCGCCTGCGGAATAGAAAAGATAGATGGCCGCCGCCGCAACAAGGGCAAGCACAACAAGGAGCAAGTCTGTTTTTTTCATATCCGCACCGCCTTTCGCACATACAAGAAAAAGGAAGCGAGATGCTTCCTTTTTCCGAGTAGTAGGATTTTAATGTGTACTGCAAAAAAAAATGCCCAGAACCGGAATCGAACCAGTGACACGTGGATTTTCAGTCCACTGCTCTACCAACTGAGCTATCTGGGCATAGTATGCATCTCTCTGACGCAAGAGTTATGATATCATACAAAATCCGACCTGTCAACACCTTTTTTAAGACCTTTTTCTTTGGGGCTCTGCCCCAAACCCCGCCAAGGGAATGATTCCCTTGGAACCCCATTTGCAGCAGCATATACATGCTGCTGCGGTATAAGGGTCGAGGGGGATTTGAGACAGTGTCCCCAAGGTCTTATTTTCCCTGCTGCATGACGTCGATAATAGTCGCATCCATGGGCGCCATGCCTTCGTCGGAAATTCTGCCCAGATTTTTCTCCGTCTGTTCCGCGGAAGAGCCAATCACGCCAAAGTTATGGGGGATCGCCACCCCTTCCATGGCCAGCATAGCGGAAAGGTAAGCGGAATATACCCCAGCGGAGGCCTTCAGCGCACAGCCTGTGCTGCCGCCGTCGCAGATCATCCCTGTCAGGTTTGCCGCCATATGATCCATTGCCGCGGAAACCTCTTTGGCGCCGCCGCCCATCAGATAGACGATACCGGAAGCCGCACCGCTGCCGCCGCCCAATACGCAGCCGCAGAGGGCAGACAGTCTGCCGGTATAATGCTTGCTGTAAATGGTGATGAGGCCGCTCAGTGCCACGGCACGGATGATCTCTTCCTCAGATTTTCCTGTATATCTGCCATAGGAAACAACGGGCATAGAGCAAAGGATCCCGTGGGAACCGCTGCCCACAATGCTCATTGCCGCAAAGGGCAGACCTGCCAGTCTGGCGTCCATGGCAGAGCAAGTCAGCTTCTGGGCTGCATAGATCATATCGTTGCCCCCCAGCACGCCTTTGCTCTGGAACGCAGACAGCGTTTTCCAAATGCTCAGACCAACGCCCTTTTCTCCTTCTGCGGAAAGCTGGCAGTTCATTTCGATCATGCCTTTGATGCATTCCAGTTCTTCAATGGGTACGTTTTTGACATAATCCACCATATCCGCCACGGTCACGGCTTCAAAATCGAACCCATTGCCCTGCGCTGCTGCTTCTGCCTTTTCCCCTTCAAAAAGCACTTTGTCATCCTTGGCTACATAAACGATATTGGCATGAAAATCCTCGATGCGGCAAAGCCCCACACCCTTTGTGGTGGTCACTTCCGCTTCAATGTAGATGCTTTCCTTTGTTTCATCCACATGAATCTCAATGGGGATGGAGAGAGCCTTTGCCTGAGCCACATGGTCTGGAGTGATGTTTTTCAATACCTCCAGCCCCAGCTGCCAATCGCCCCCCAAGGCACCCAAAGCCGCCGCCATTTCGCAGCCCAGTTCTTCTGTGCCGGGAATGGCACAGGAAAAGGCATTTTTATACATGCCGCCGTTCATGGTCATTTCAATATGCAGCAGGCTGCCGCCAACGGCATCATAGGCCCTTGCCGCCGCCAGGGCGATGGCCCCCACTTCCGTTACGCCCAAGGCAGGTTTGATCTCACTTTTCAGTAAAGCTGTATAGTTAAATGTTGTCATTTCTGCTTCCTCCTCCGTTGTTTTGATTGCTTTTTCTTCTAATAGTATAACTTTTTCTATGGGCTTTTGCCAGCCCTTTCTTGTTTCTCCATTAATACATCAACAAAACAATTTTTTCGATTGTATTCATTGAATTTTTAGATTTATATTGTTTTCCGCAAAAAATTCCAGTATAATAGGAAAGAAGGTTGCCTGACAAGGCAACATAGTTTTTTTAATGATTTAGGAGGGTCAACATGGATCAAAAAAGAGAAAAATTTGCGTCCCGTCTGGGCTTTATCCTTATTTCCGCAGGCTGTGCCATCGGTCTGGGGAATGTGTGGAAATTCCCTTACATCACAGGGAAATACGGCGGCGCCGCATTCGTACTGATTTATTTCATTTTCCTGCTCATCCTGGGCATTCCCGTACTGACGGCAGAGCTTGCCGTAGGCCGCGCCAGCCAAAAGAGCGTTGCCATGTCTATGGATGTTTTGGAACCTAAGGGCAGCAAATGGCACTGGTTCAAATACCCCGCCATGGCCGGCAACTATATTCTGATGATGTTTTACACCACAGTAGCCGGCTGGATGGTTTATTATTTCTTCAAAATGATTTCCGGCGGTTTTGTGGGGCTGGATGCCGATGGGGTCGGTGCAGCCTTTGGCAACACATTGGCAAGCCCAACCATCAACGTGGGCTTTATGATCGCCGTTGTCATCGCCTGCATGCTCATCGTTGGCAAGGGTCTGCAAGACGGCGTAGAAAAGATCACAAAGGTTATGATGCTGGCTCTGCTGGCACTGATGGTAGTACTGGCTGTTCGCTCCTTCTTCTTGGCAGGGGGCGAGGAAGGTCTGCGCTTCTATCTCTATCCTGATTTTTCCAAGCTGATGGAATATGGCCTGACAGAGGTTCTGTTCGCAGCCATGAGCCAGGCTTTCTTCACACTGAGCGTTGGTATGGGTTCCATGGCTATTTTCGCCAGCTTCATCGACCGCAGCCGTTCCCTGACAGGGGAAGCTATCTACATCACCATTTTGGATACTGCTGTGGCATTGATGGCAGGTCTCATCATTTTCCCTGCCTGCTTCGCTTATGGCGTTGACCCCGGTCAGGGCCCCGGGCTGATCTTCGTTACTCTGCCCAACGTATTCAACGCTATGCCCGGCGGACATCTGTGGGGCACATTGTTCTTCCTGTTCATGTGCTTTGCAGCCTTCTCCACAGTCATCGGCGTATTCCAGAACCTGATCACCTTCTGGACAGATATGACAGATGCCCCCAAAAAGAAGATCGTTGCTATCCACATGGTAGTCATGATCCTGCTTTGCCTGCCCTGCGCTCTGGGCTTTAATGTGCTGAGCTTTGTGCAGCCCATGGGGGAAGGCTCTGCGATTCTGGATCTGGAGGACTTTATCGTATCCAATAACATCCTGCCTCTGGGCAGCCTCGTTTATGTCCTGTTCTGCTCCTGGAAAATGGGCTGGGGCTGGGATAAATTCATGGCAGAAACCAATGCCGGCAACGGCATCAAATTCCCCAATGCCATCCGTCTGTATATCAAATATATCCTGCCTCTCATCATCCTGTTTGTATTTATCATGGGCTATATCTCCATATTTGGAAAATAAGACACAAAAAATCAAGCCTTGGCAAATGCCAAGGCTTTTTTGCTGCCCAAACTCTGCGAAGCGTTGTTTGTGCTCCTCCGCCCCGTTCTTTATACTAAAGAAAAAAGGAGATGAGCAAAATGAAATTTGAACCCGTTGATTTACAAACCCTGCCCCGGGGCCAGATGTTTTATTATTTTTCCCGAATGGCACCAACAGGCTATTCCCTGACCTGCCACCACGCCGCCACCGACGGCTACCATGTCCACCTGTTCCTGCAAGAGCTGCAGAAGGATATGGATACATTCGCACAATATCTATAAACACAAAAAGAGTTTGCACCCATTGGTGCAAACTCTTTTTACGCGTAAGCGTTTAAAATTCAGCGTTCTTTACAGTTCTGGGGTAAGGCAGTACGTCACGGATATTGCCGACACCTGTCAGATACATAACTGCACGTTCGAAGCCCAGACCGAAGCCTGCGTGTCTTGTGCCGCCGTATTTGCGCAGATCCAGATACCACCAGTAATCTTCTTTCTTCAGACCCAGTTCGTTCATACGTGCTTCCAGAACATCCAGTCTTTCTTCTCTCTGGCTGCCGCCGATGATTTCACCAACGCCGGGCACCAGCAGGTCCATAGCTGCTACAGTCTTGCCGTCGTCGTTCAGGCGCATATAGAAAGCTTTGATCTCTGTAGGGTAGTCTGTAACGAATACGGGTTTCTTGAAGATCTGTTCTGTCAGGTAACGTTCATGCTCTGTCTGCAGGTCGATGCCCCATTCTACGGGATATTCGAACTGATGACCGGATTTTTTCAGCAGTTCTACTGCTTCTGTATATGTCACTCTGCCAAAGTCGTTGTTCAGGATGTTGTTCAGTCTGTCCAGCAGGCCCTTGTCTACAAAGCTGTTGAAGAATTCCATTTCTTCGGGAGCATTGTCCAGAACATACTGGATGATGTATTTCAGCATTTCTTCGGCGATTTCCATGTTATCGTTCAGATCAGCGAAGGCCATTTCGGGCTCGATCATCCAGAATTCCGCAGCGTGTCTTGTGGTGTTGGAATTTTCCGCACGGAAGGTGGGGCCGAAAGTATAGATATTGCGGAACGCCATGGCGAAGGTTTCCGCAGAAAGCTGACCGGATACGGTCAGGTTTGTTTCCTTGCCGAAGAAGTCCTTGGAATAGTCTACCTTGCCGTCTTCTGTACGGGGCAGGTTTTCCAGATCCAGTGTGGTTACACGGAACATTTCGCCGGCACCTTCACAGTCGGAGCCTGTGATGATGGGTGTATGGGCGTAAACGAAGCCTTTGCCCTGGAAGAATTCATGGATCGCCATAGCGATCAGGCTGCGTACACGGAAAGTTGCGGAGAACAGGTTTGTTCTGGGGCGCAGATAAGCGATTTCACGCAGGAATTCTACAGAGTGGCGTTTTTTCTGCAGAGGATAATCGGGTGTGGATGTGCCTTCCACTGCGATTTCTGTTGCTTTGATTTCGAAGGGCTGTTTTGCTTCCGGGGTTTCCACCAACAGACCTTTTACGATCAGGGCTGCCCCAACGTTCTGTTTGGAGATTTCTTCGTAGTTGGAGAGCTTTTCTGCTTCGAATACGATCTGGATGTTCTTAAAGAAAGAACCATCGTTCAGTTCGATGAAGCCGAAGTTTTTGGAGACACGCATGGTGCGGATCCAGCCGCCCAGGGTCACTTCTTTATTGGCATACTCCGCTGTGTTGCGGTAGATAGATTTTACTGTTGTCAAATCCATGTTTTTTCTTCCTTTCCAAGATATTTTTTCACATTATCCCTATTGTAGCCGTTTTGCGGCAAAAAGACAACCTCTTTTCTTAGAGAAACCGCAGAAAATCCCCATATCCTTCCCGTTCCATGTCCTCTTTGGGGATAAAACGAAGGGAAGCACTGTTGATGCAGTAGCGTAAGCCCCCCAACTGGGCAGGACCATCGTCAAAAACATGGCCCAGATGGGCATTGCCCACACGGCTGCGCACCTCCGTCCGGATCATGCCAAAGGAAAGGTCGTCGTATTCCGTAACGGTATTGGGGTCTATGGGCTTGGCAAAGGCAGGCCAGCCGCAGGCAGAAGGGAATTTATCCTTCGAGGAAAACAAGGGCTCCCCGGTGGTGATATCCACATAAATTCCCTCTCTTTTGGTGTTCCAATATTCATTTTCAAAGGGGGGCTCTGTGGCGTTCTGCTGGGTCACGGCATACTGCATGGGAGTCAGGACCTCTTTCAGCTCCGCCGTGGTCTTTTTGGTATATCGTTCGGGGTCTACCACCCGCTGTTTCATCTTAGCGATTTTAGCAAAATTGATATGGCAGTAGCCGCCGGGGTTTTTATCCAGATAATCCTGATGGTATTCCTCGGCGGGGATAAACTGCAGCAAAGGCAGGTTTTCCACCATGATAGGCGCATCATATTCCTTCTGCAATTCTTTCAGAAAATCGCCGGCGATCTGACGCTGTTCTTCCGTCAAGGAATAGATACCTGTGCGGTACTGGATGCCAAAATCCGCCCCCTGTCTGCCCAAAGAGGTGGGGTCGATGGTATAGGCATATTCCCGCAGGATTTCTTTCAGAGGAATGATATCTGCATCGAATACCACTTCCACCGTTTCCGCATGACCGCTGTGGCTGCAGACTTCTTCATAGGTGACGGTTTCGGGCAGTTCCGGGTTCCAGCCCTCTTTTTTCCCAAAGGCATAGCCCACACGGGTAGAAAGCACGCCCTCGATGGTTTTCATATAATGCTCGGTGCCCCAAAAGCAGCCCCCGGCCAGATAAATGGTTTCTTTTTTCAAAGGAATCCCTCCTTTATTTCAACAGTTTCTTATAAGCCTTTTGTCAGAACATCGTACAGGTCTGTGCGGCGATGCTTCAGCAAAGGCAGCTGTTCTCTTACCTTTTCCACTTTTTCAAAATCCAATTCCACTGTCAGGATGCCTTCTTTTTCATCCAGTTGTTCCACCACACTGCCCCAAGGGTCGGCAACGATGGAATGTCCCCATGCCGTATAGGAGGAATGGATATCCCTTGCAGGGGCGCAGCCTGCCATGAATACCTGATTATCCAAGGCACGCATACGGAAGGAAAGCTCCCAATGGGCAGGGCCTGTGGTCATATTGAAGGCGGCAGGGACGATAATAGCGTTTGTCCTGCTGAAAGGGTCCAGATTCTGGGCTGTCAGGCGGGCCATTTCGGGGAAACGGATATCGTAGCAAATCATCACACCGAACCTGCCCCAGGGGGTATCGAAGGTGGTGACTTCCTTGCCGGGGGTAAAGGTATCCGATTCCATGAAATACTGACCGCCCTCCACGTTGATATCAAACAGATGCACCTTGCGGTGTCTGGCAATACATTCGCCCTTAGGGTTATATACAAAGGAGGTATTATAGATTTTTTTGCCCTCCTGCTCCGGCACAGAGCCTGCCACCAAATAAATGCCCAGCTCCTTTGCCGTTTCAGCCAGTTCTGTCAGGAACGGAGATTTTTCAGCCATGGCATAGCGGACGAAAGTGCTGTTTTCATAGGGACAGCAGCACATTTCCGGCAGGACAGCCATATCTGCCCCCTCTGCCTTGGCTTTTTTCAGCATAGCTTTGATCTTCACGATATTTTCTTCCGGCGTTGCCATGGTTTTCATTTGCAGTAAGGATAGTTTCACAGGGACCCGCTCCTTTCGGTTGGTTGATTTTTCTGCCCTCATCATAGCATATCTGAGAAAAAAGAAAAAGAGGATTTGCCCTCTGCATAGAATAGAAAGAGCATCTATTTTAAAGGAGTTTTCCCATGTATCCTTATTTTCAACGAAACCCCAAACAAAACCTGCAGACCAGAGAGACGACCTCCGCCGACCCCCTGCGGGATTTTCTGACCCAAAACCCTGATTTCGGCACCCTTTTGTTTCAGGTGACCGGGGGACAGGGGGCCTTCCCCATCGGCGGGGCAACGGTAGTCATCACCAAAAACCTGACGGACGGTCATGCCCTTTCCATCACCACTACCACTGATGAAAGCGGCAAAACCCAGGAATTTTCCCTGCCTGCCCCCCATAAGAGCATTTCCCAGACCCCTAATGAACGAGATTATTTCGCCACCTATGATGCGGTCATCACTGCCCCGGGCTATATCGCTGTGACAGTGCGGGATATTCCCATTTTCGACGGCATCACCACCATACAGCCCGTTAATCTTTCCCCCAACCTGACGGGACAGCCCGTTACCGAAACCGAAACCATTGAGGACACGGAACCAAAATTTTAATAAGGTTGTTTCTTTTCCTTGCGGAAAAGACCCATCGGGGCTCTGCCCCTAGCTAGCGGCTTCGCCGCAATGACGTAACCTTTGTCTGCATTCATTCTTCACGCAGGCTTCGCCCACTTGTTCAGAATTCATAAACGCAGACAAACCCTTTAACTAGAGAGGAGTGCAACTATGGCCTTACAGCAATTGCCTACCATCCCAGAGACCATCACCGTCCATCTGGGACTTCCCGATCAGCCGGCGGAAAACGTCACCGTTTCCTTCCCCGACTATATCAAAAACGTGGCTTCCAGCGAAATTTATCCCACTTGGCCAGAAGCCGCCATCCGTGCAAATATTTATGCTCAGATCAGCTACGCCCTGAATCGGGTCTACAATGAATTTTACCGCAGTCAGGGCTATGATTTCGATATCACCAACACCACCCAGTACGACCAGAAATTCATCAAAGGCAGAGATATCTACGAAAACATCAGCCAGATCGTAGATGAAATTTTTAACAACTATGTGGTACAGCAGGGACGGGTAGACCCCTTTTTCACCGCCTACTGCAACGGCACCACCACCGTCTGCGCCGGGCTTTCCCAATGGGACACCGTGGCTTTGGCGGAACAGGGGCTGACCCCCTATCAGATCCTTCAGCATTTTTACGGGCCCAATATCGGTATCGTGGAAAATGCTCCCATTTCTGCCAATGTGCCTACCTATCCCGGCACACCCCTGCGGCTGGGCACTTCCAGAAACGACGTTAAAACCATACAGCTGCAGCTGAACCGCATTGCCGACAACTATCCTGCCATTCCGAAGATCGCCAATCCCAATGGCGTATTCGGCGTAGATACGGAAAATGCTGTCAAGGAATTTCAGCGCATCTTCAACCTGACCCCCGACGGCATCGTAGGGAAAGCCACATGGTATAAGCTGAAATATATCTACAACGGGGTAAAACGGCTGAATGAGCTGTCCTCCGAAGGGCTGACTCTGGAAGAAGTGACCCGCCCCTTCCCCCCTGTGCTGCAGGAAGGCGCCCAGGGCATCAGCGTTCGTTCCCTGCAGTATTATCTGGCAGTCATCTCCTATTTTTCCAATGGTGCCGTCCCCGGTGTGACCATCGACGGGATTTTCGGCCCCCAGACAAAGGAAGCTGTCATCGCCTTCCAGAATCTTGCCGGGCTGACGCCTGACGGCATCGTGGGACAAAACACATGGCGGCGGATAGAACAGGCTTATAGGCTCATTCTGGATACCCTGCCCCCCAATATTCAGGGACAGGGGGCAAGGATATACCCCGGCTATGTCCTTTCCCTGGGCTTGGAAAATCAGGATGTCCGCGATCTTCAGACCTATCTGCAGGGGATCGCCGATTTTTATGGCAACATCCCCCGTATCGAGGTGACAGGTGTCTTTGATGAACCCACAAGGGATGCCGTCATTGCCCTGCAGTCCCAGTATGGGCTGCCCCCGGAAGGGGTAGTGGGCCCTGCCACATGGGAACAGATCCGCACCCTTTATAACTCCAGATGATACCCTTTCCTTGACAACAGCCAGCATTTCTTTTATGCTGACGGTAACAAAAAGCAGCAGACCGAAGGCATCCTATGGGGATTGCCTTGGGTACGCCGCAAAGGAAAGAAAGATACCAATGACAAAGGAATTGCACTATACCCTCCGTCCTTATAAAAAGGAAGAAGCCGATTACATCGCCGAAGCCCACGACCGCATCTATCGGGAAGAATATGGCTGGGGGGAAGGCTTTAGCAAATATGCCAAGCAGGTGGTCTACGATTTTGCCGCCGCCCCCAAAAGGGACCATGCAGAGATGTGGGTAGCCGATGTAGACGGTCAGCCTGTGGGCTCCATCATGCTACAGGAAACAGAAGAAACAGGCGTGGGGCAGCTGCGTCTCTTCCTGCTGGAAAAAGCATACCGCCGCCATGGCATCGGGGAAGCTTTGATGGACCTTGCCCTTGAAAAGGCAGAGGAATGGGGCTTCCACCATCTTTTCCTCTGGACAGCGGAGCCTTTGCAGGATGCCAGAAGAAAATACGCCCAGCTGGGCTTCGTGATTACCGACAAAGAACTGATGACAGACTGGACACTGGATGGCAGCGAGGTTTACGAAGAACGCTGGGATAAAGAGCTATAGAAAAGAAAGAAGCCGCAGACTAATGTAGTGGCGGCTTAAGAAAACATTATTTTAATTTTTTATTGATTTCTTAAGCCGCACTGCGAGGATGTCCCGAAATAAGAAAAATCGAAAGAAACCTTGATTTCAAGCATTTCTTTCGATTTTTTGTTTTCTTATCGGGACTCCTCTAAAGGTCTGCGGCTGTTTTACAGTCTCAATCATTCACCGTCTTTTGTTTCTTCTTCGTCGTCATCTTCCCAATCCTCGGGGTTGAATTCGCCGAAGGCGGACATCAGGAAGCTTTCCATATCGTTCAGTTCTTCCATGCGGCTGTCCATTTCATCCAGAACATCCTCTACCTTATTCAGGTATTTGTTCATTTCAGGGGAGATCTGTTCCACTTCTTCTTCCTCTTCTGCGGGGATCTGTTCTGCTTCCACTGGTTCCACAGCTTTTTCGGAAACCAGTTCTTCCGCTGCGGCTTCTGCTACTACGGCTGCTGCTTCATCGGCATCCATCTCTTCCAGATCCAGATCGTCCCAGTCTTCCGCTTCATCGCGGTTCTTTCTTTCTTTCAGCTTTTCGCGATAAGTTGCCATATCTTCCTTCAGTTCGCTGGCTTTTTCCGCCATACGGAAAGCTGCGGAGCGAACAGCAGGCTGCAGATCATCGGCTTTATCCGCCAGTTTTTCTTTCATGCGGAAGGCTGCGGAGCTTACCTTGGGCTGCAGGTCGTCGGCTTTATCTGCCACCTTGTCTGCGGCGTTTTTCACTGTGGGATTTTCTTTTACCTTTTCTGCCACAGCGTTCAGGGCTGCACCGGCTTTGCCCAACATGCCGCCGACAGCCTTTGTGATGCCGTCTTTTTCCAGGCCCATGCCATTGTGCAGGGTGGTCAGCAGGCGTTCCGCTTCATCTACGGTGATGATGCCCTTTTCCAGCATATTTAGAATGGCCATTCTTTCTTCTTTCATGGTTTTTCCCTCCTTGGGTTCATTTTCGTGATTCTTCTGAAGCACGTACTCATCGGGTCTGTCTTTTTTCTTTCCAAAAGCGTACAGGATGCTTTCCACGATACGGCGGCTGGCCTGACCATCGCCGAAGGGGTTTTTCGCCTGTGCCATTTTTTCGTATTCTTCCTGATCATCCAACAGTTCCTTCGCCATGCGGTAGATCACATCTTCCTCTGTGCCTGCCAGCTTCAATGTGCCTGCTTCCACCCCTTCGGGGCGTTCTGTCACATTTCTGAGCACCAATACGGGCTTGCCCATGGAAGGCACTTCCTCCTGCAGGCCGCCGCTGTCTGTCATGACAAAGAAGGAACGGCACATCAGGTTGTGCATATCCTTCAAATCCAGAGGGTCTGTCAGGTGGATGCGGTCGTTGCCGCCCAGAATTTCATGGACAGGCTCTACCACGGCAGGGTTTTTATGCACCGCATAAACCACTTCCACATCGGGGTATTCTTCCACCAGACGTTTTACTGCGCGGCAGATATTCCGCAGGGGGTCCCCCAGGTTTTCTCTTCTGTGGGCAGTCATGGCGATGACCCGTTTGCCCTTGAAGTCGATTTTATTCAGTTCCTCTACAGTGAAGGTGTAATCCTCTTCGATGGTGTGAGCCAGAGCATCGATGACAGTGTTGCCTGTGATGAAGATACCCTCTTCACTGATATTTTCCTTCAGCAGGTGTTCCTTCGCCAGGGGAGTGGGCGCAAAATGCAGGTCGGTCAATGCCCCTGTCAGTCTGCGGTTCATTTCTTCGGGGAAGGGCTGATATTTGTCGTAGGTACGCAGGCCTGCTTCCACATGGCCCACCTTTACCTGATTATAATAGGCCGCCAAGGCGCCGGCGAAGGTGGTGGAAGTATCCCCATGTACCAGAACGATATCAGGGTTTTCCTTGCCCATGACTTCTTCCAGCCCTGTCAGGGCACGGGTGGTGATGCCTGCCAAAGTCTGCCTTGCCTGCATGATGTTCAGGTCATACTGGGGATGCAGGTCGAAGATTTCCAGGACCTGGTCCAGCATTTCCCTGTGCTGTGCCGTCACACAGACAATGCTTTCGATTTCCGGTGTTTTTTCCAGTTCCTTCACCAATGGAGCCATTTTGATGGCTTCGGGGCGGGTACCGAACACACTCATTACTTTTATTTTATCCATATATTATTTCACCTCATTCGTCATGGTGCCAATGCCTTCGATCTCGCATTTCACCACATCGCCTTTTTTCAGGAATTTGGGGGGCTGGAAGCCCATGCCCACCCCTGCAGGGGTTCCCATGGCGATGATGGTGCCTGCCTGCAGGGTCATGCCCTGAGAAAGCTGGCAGATGACTTTTTCAATGCCGTTGATCATCAGTTCTGTATTGCTGTCCTGTCTCAGCTCGCCGTTGACATAGGAACGGATGGGCAGAGCAGGAGGATTGGTAAATTCATCCTTTGTCACGATCCAGGGCCCGATGGGTGTGAAATCATCCAGACTCTTGCCGAAATACCACTGTTTATGGGCAGTCTGCAGATTTCTGGCACTCATGTCGTTCAAAATCGTATAGCCGAATACGTAATCAAATACTTCTTCGGGCTTTACATTTTTTGCATCCTTACCAATAATGACCGCCAGTTCTACTTCATAGTCCAGACTGTCTACGATATCCAGATGCCCGTCGATGGGTTCCCCATCCCCCAGGGCACGGTTAACTCTCTTTGCAAAATAAATGGGCACGGGACGTTCCCCGCCGAAGGCTTCATCGTGGAAGCGGGCGGCTTCTTCCGCATGGGCATAATAATTGATGCCCAGACAGACAACATCCTGCTTGGGATGAGGGATGGGAGAGAGGATCTGCACTTCCTCCAGAGGGATGCCCTTCATCAGTTCTTTATTTTTATCCAGCTTTTCCAGCTTCTGTTCATCCTGCACCTCTAAAAATGCGTTCATATCCATTGCTGTACAGCCCAGATAATTCACAGGCACTACTTCGGAGCCGTCATTTTTCAGAACACCTACGGCTGTTTCGCCGCCATGCTTGTATGTTAAAACTTTCATCTTTCCTCCTAACTCAGCCCTGCAAAAATGGGGAGAAAACCCTTGGCAAGCTTGCCGCAGGACTGTTTTTCTTCCAAATTTGTTTTTGGCGTTTCGCCAAATGGGTCATTTTCCTTTGAAGATCACCCATTCCGGACTGAACTTTTACAGTTTTTTCTTCAGCAGTATATCCGAAAAATATACCATTTTCATCATATCACAAAACCACTGATTCGCAAAGGAAAAAAGCACTTTTCCCGCCCATGTATACATGATACTGTGCGCCTAATCATTTATACTTCACCAAATGCATAAATATACATATTAAACTGTATATCCACCCATAAATATGCTCAAACGACCCCGGATTTTTTCCATATTTTTCATAAATATACACAAAATCCTGCATTTTTATAATTTTATATTGCAATTCTCCGACTGTCTATGTATAATCCATTTATAAAATTCATTTGAAACAAACGCCGATGAAAACGGCTTATGTATTTGTTTAAGGAGGAAAATCATCATGGCAAAAGAAAAAATCGTATTGGCATATTCCGGCGGTCTGGATACATCCGCAATCATCCCTTGGCTGAAAGAAAACTATGACTGTGAAGTTATCTGCGTATGCGGCAACGTTGGGCAGGGCAAAGAAACAGAAGGTCTGGAACAGAAAGCCCTGAGCACAGGCGCAAGCAAGCTCTACATTGAAGACCTGACAGAAGAATTCATCACAGATGCCATCTACCCCTGCGTAAAGGCAAATGCTGTTTATGAAGGCAAATACCTGCTGGGTACATCCATGGCACGTCCCATCATCGCAAAAAGACTGGTTGAGATCGCCAAACAGGAAGGCGCAACAGCCATCTGCCACGGCGCAACAGGCAAAGGCAACGACCAGGTTCGTTTTGAACTGACCATCAAAGCACTGGCACCCGAACTGAAGATCATCGCTCCCTGGAGACTGGATACATGGAAAATGCAGAGCCGTGAAGACGAAATTCAGTATCTGGCAGACCACGGCATCCCCTTTGAAGCCAGCCACGACAATTCTTACAGCCGTGACAGAAATATCTGGCACCTGAGCCACGAAGGTCTGGAACTGGAAGACCCCGCAAACGAACCCAATTATGACCATATCCTGCAGCTGGGCGTAACCCCCGAAGCAGCACCCGATACACCCGAATATGTGACACTGGATTTTGAAAAAGGCATCCCCGTTGCTGTAAACGGCGAAAAACTGGGCCCTGTGGAACTGCTGACAAAGCTGAACGAAATCGGCGGCAGAAACGGTATCGGTATTGCTGATATCTGCGAAAACCGTGTAGTTGGCATGAAATCCCGTGGTGTATATGAAACACCCGGCGGTACCATCATGTACTATGCTCACCGTGAACTGGAATACCTGTGCTCCGACAAGAAAACACAGGCATTCAATGAAGTGGCAAGCAACAAATTTACAGAACTGGTTTACAGCGGCGAATGGTACACACCTCTGCGGGAAGCACTGAGCGCATATTTCGACAAAGTAAACGAAACTGTAACAGGTACTGTCAAACTGAAACTGTATAAAGGCAACATCATCCCTGCAGGCTCCACATCTCCTTACAGCCTGTACAATGAATCCATCGCTTCCTTCACCACAGGCGATCTGTACAACCATAAGGACGCTGACGGTTTCATCAACCTGTTTGGTCTGTCCATGAAGGTTCGCGCAATGATGATGGAAAATCAGGGCAAATAATTGCCCTTTCGAAAAATCTCAGCTGCTTCGCAGCTTCAAGCTTTTTTCGAGTTGGACAGATGCCAAACAGATGAGTTCCAGCGGTGACAAGCACCTTGAAACTCCCTGTTTTCCTCGAGTGGGCAAAGCCCCCTCTGCGGATTCCATTCAGGAAACCAACTCACCGCCCAAGAAGGGGCGGCAGGCATTGCCTGCTTTGCGAAGCAAAGTGATGACTATTTGTTTCCCGAACCCTTCCGCCGAAAACGGCAAATCCAACAAAACTTTAAACGAAAGACAAAAAAATACTCCTATCCTACTGTGATGGGAGTATTTCTCATTATAGCCAACCCACGAGCAGAAGTATTTCTGCTCGCAGTACCCGGGTCAAGGGGGCGGTGCCTTCTTGCAGGAGCGCGAGGACAGCGTCCTCGTAAAAAAGAAAGGATTGAATTGACTATGGCAAAACTTTGGGGCGGACGCTTCACCCAGTCCACAGATAGCTTCACCGACCACTTCCATTCCTCTATCTCCTTCGACAGCCGTATGTATCAGGAAGATATTACAGGCAGCATGGCCCACGCCGCTATGCTGGGCAGACAGGGCATCATCCCCGCTGCCGATGCGGAACTTATTATCAAAACACTGAAAGAAATTCTGGCAGATATCGAAGCAGGCAAAGTGACCTTCGATGAAAAAGCAGAAGATATCCATATGAACGTGGAAACTATCCTCATCAGCCGCATTGGCGATGTGGGCAAACGCCTGCATACGGGCCGCAGCCGCAACGACCAAGTGGCACTGGATATCCGTATGTATACCAAAAAAGAGATTACAGAAATCAAGGCTCTGGTGAAAAACCTGATGGTGACATTGAACGACTTCGCCGCAGACCATACGGAAACCATCCTGCCCGGCTATACCCACCTGCAGCGGGCACAGCCTGTTACACTGGCCCATCATCTGCTGGCTTATGTGGAAATGTTCAAGCGGGACTATGACCGCCTTTGCGATACCTATAAACGCACCGACGTGATGCCCTTGGGCAGCGGCGCACTGGCGACCACCACATATCCTCTGGACCGCTATTCCGTAGCAGCAGAACTGGGCTTTGCCGATATCACCATGAACAGCATGGACGGCGTTTCCGACCGTGATTTCTGCATCGAACTGGCTTCTGCCCTGTCTATCCTGATGATGCACCTGAGCCGCTTCTGCGAAGAGATCATCCTTTGGAGCAGCCATGAATTCCATTTCGTAGAACTGAGCGATGCATATTCCACCGGTTCCAGCATCATGCCCCAGAAAAAGAACCCCGACATGGCAGAGCTGATCCGCGGGAAAACAGGCCGTGTCTATGGTCACCTGATGGGGCTGTTGACCACCATGAAGGGTCTGCCTCTGGCATACAACAAGGATATGCAGGAGGATAAGGAAGGTCTGTTCGATGCCATCGATACCGTAAAAATGTGCCTGCCCGTATTCACAAACATGATCGCCACCATGACTGTGAAAAAAGACGCGATGCTGAACGCTGCCAAGGGCGGCTTCACCAATGCCACCGATGCAGCGGACTGGCTGGTAAAACAGGGCGTGCCCTTCCGGGATGCCCATGCCATCATCGGCAAGCTGGTGCTGTACTGCATCGAGCATAACACCAATCTGGACGACCTGTCTTTGGAAGAATACAAGGCCATCTCCCCCGTATTCGATGAAAGCGTATATGCTGCCATCAATGTAAATGAATGTGCCCAGGCGAGAAAGGTGGTCGGCGGCCCTGCCAAGGAGGTCACCACCTCCGCCATCGCCAACAACAAGGCATTTTTCGAAACACTGTAAGACCGTGGGGCGCTGCCCCACTTCCCCGCTGGGACATGATGCCCCAGACCCTCATACGCAAAAGCTTCCGCTTTTGCAGAGTATAAAAAAACAAAGGCTTTCCCAAAAATTCGGGAGAGCCTTTTTGTGTTCCCCCCACAAAACGCAGTTTTGTGAAAGTATAGGGTGCAGGGAATTATTCCCTGCCGGGGGTCAAGGGGGCAGAGCCACCTTGCTGTTTTAATTTCTTTAAAATCTCTTCATCCGCCGGACAAAACGCAAACTGGTCGATTTCTTCGGTGGTGATCCACTGGATATCGTTATGCTCCAATTTCTGGGGTGTACCTTCTGCGATTTTTGCGTGGAACAATGTCAGATGCACCGTCAGATCAGGATACACATGCTCCACCTCCATGAACACATCCCCCACGGCAATGGTCACGCCCAATTCTTCCCGACATTCCCGCACCAGGGCTTCTTCCTTCGTTTCCCCCGGCTCCACCTTGCCGCCCACAAATTCCCACAAAAGCCCCCTGGCCTTATGGGCAGGTCTCTGGCAGGCCATGAATCTATCTCCATCCCAGATGAGAGCCGCTACTACCTCCGTCATTCCTTTCCGCCTCCTGTTTCAAAATCGTTCCTCTTTGCCTGTTATTATAGAGGGATGGGCAATGAAAATCAACCGCATCCCCCTGCACGACAGCGCCATGCCGCTGTCATTTATCGTTCTGAATGTCCCCCTTCTTTCATAGGATGGAAGAAGGAAGGGAGGCGGCTATGGTGCAAAAAAAGAACAAAGGAGCCCTGAATTTGGTGGGTCTGGTGCTTTTTCTGCTGGCACTGCCCCTTTTTTTCCGCATGGGGGGCGGTCAGTTCGCCATGGCAGAAGTCCTGCCGGGACAAGTCCCTTCGGACAAGTTGTCCCTGGCCTTTCTGCAGCAGGAAGAAAAAGAAGTCGTCACTGCCAATGTCCTTGGCAAAGAAGATATCGAGTTTTCCAAATCCTTAGCCATCAGCGCAGGGGGGCGCCCAATGAGTGTCACGGCGGAACAATTGGCAAAGATGCAGGATTTTTCTTATCTCAAAAGCAACTACTATATCGTCGATTCCCGTACCACCTTTTTTCCTGAGGATATCAATGTAGAACAGGCATTAGGCCTTGACCTGACCATTGAAAAGACTAAAAAAGAGCCCAAAGTCCTCATTTTCCACACCCATTCCCATGAAGGCTTTTCCGACAGCGATATGTCCAAGGGATTGCAGGAGGGCATCTGGGGCGTGGGCGAACGGCTGAAAGAGATTTTGGAGGAAGAATACGGCATTGGCATCATCCACGATAACGGGCAATACGACGTGGTGAATGGAAAGGGGCAGATCACAGGGGCATATGAACGGATGGAGCCTCCCATTCGGGAGATTCTGGCAAAATACCCTTCCATCGAGGTCTGCATCGACCTGCATCGGGACGGTGTGGCGGAAGGGACACGTTTGGTAACAGAAATCGACGGAAAGCCCTGCGCCCAGGTGATGTTTTTCAATGGGCTCTGCCGCCTGAACAAGGACGGCACCGTGCAGCCCATCAGTGGTCTGGAAAATCCCTATCTGCGGGAAAATCTGGCTTTCAGCCTGCAGATGAAAACCGCCGCAAACCAGAGATACCCTGATTTTTCGCGAAAAATCTATCTCAGTGCCTACCGTTTCAGCCTGCACATGCTCCCTCGCTCCACCCTCATCGAAGTGGGTGCCCAGACCAATACGAAGGAAGAAGCCCTCAATGCCATGGAGCCTTTGGCGGAAGTCCTTGCCAGCGTTCTTCTTTCTTGAGGGTTTCACCCTCAAACTCCTACCAAGGGAGTAACTCCCTTGGAACCCTATATTGCAAAAACGGAACCGTTTTTGCAGGAACAGAAATGGTATAAATGACATAAATAAATCAAAAATCTTTTGCCATATTAAGAATATGGTTAAAAAGTTTATGGTATTTGGTGTGCTGGGCTGGTGTGCGGAAATCCTCTGGACGGGGCTTCACTCCCTTTTGGCAGGGGACGGCGCACTGACGGCAAAAACATATTTATGGATGTTCCCTATTTACGGACTGGCAGCGTTGGCAGAGCCGCTGTTCCTGGCCCTGCGGAAATATTGTCCCCTGTGGCAGAGGTTAGGCATGTATACCTTCTCCATTTTTCTGGTGGAATTTTTGACCGGCTGGCTGCTGCAGGCTGTGACCGGTGCCTGCCCTTGGGATTATGGGGATAGGCTATTTTCCGTCATGGGGTTCATCCGTTTGGATTATGCGCCCCTTTGGGCAGCATTGGGATATTTTTTCGAAGAGGTGAGCGTGTTTTTAGCAAAGGAAGGAGAGCGGACATAAAGATTTGCAGTTCCCAGCGATTTCGTGTACAATGCTATAAAAGCGTTGTCAATGGACGCAAGAAAATAGCGGTTTACAGATATTTTCTTGGGGACATTAGACAACCTAACACATGAGCAGGACGCAGTCCTGCGAATGAGTATCAGTTGCAAAGCAACGAGCTTTTATGACCGATACCGCATCATTGTAAGGAGAATCGTTATGGAAAAACTGAAACAGAACATCATCTTATTCGATCTGGACGGCACATTGACCGACTCCGCAGAGGGTGTCATCCGTTCCTGCCAGTATATGCAGGAAAAAATGGGCATGAAGGTCTGGGAAACAGCCGATCTGAAATTCATCGTCGGTCCTCCCCTGATCAAGACTTTTACAGAGGATTTCGCCATGGACCAGGAAACTGCGGAAAAAGCCATCCTCTGCTTCCGGGAACGCTATGCCACCATCGGCTTGTTTGAAAACAAGGTTTTCCCCGGCATCGAGGAAATGCTGGAAGCACTGAAAGCCAAAGGAAAGCGCATGGCCGTTGCCACTTCCAAAAAGGAAGAGCTGGCTTTCCGTATTCTGGAGCATTTTGGCATTGCCAAATATTTTGAAGTCATCGGCGGGGATAAAAGAGAGGTCGGCCGGGATAACAAAGCCAAAGTCATCGACTATGTGCTGGAGACCATGGCGGCCGCAAAGGATGACGTTATCATGGTAGGGGACAGAAAATTTGATATCGAGGGGGCTCATGCCATTGGCATTCCCTGCATCGCTGTGGAATTTGGCTACGGCGACAGAGCGGAATTTGAAAAATACGGCGCAGACTTCATCGCTGCCACAGCGGAGGATGTGGCAAATCTGTTCTAAGAAGGTGAAGAAAAGTTGAAAAAAATGAATATCCTTGTCACCTGCGACAGCGGCTACGCTAAACAGGCTGCACTGATGCTCTATTCCCTGCAGAAAAACCATCCCGAAACATTTCTGGATATTTTCGCAGTGGGCGCTTTGCAGGAAGGGGATATGGCCCTGATGGGAAAGGCTTTGGATGGGGAAAAAAGCCGCCTGACCCACACGGCCTTCGACGGGGAAATTTTGAAAGATGCACCTACCACAGACCGTTACCCCGTGGAGATGTATTACCGCATCTTTGCGGCGCAATATCTGCCGAAGGAGATGGAACGGGTGCTGTACTTAGACCCTGACCTGGTGGTCACGGGAGACTTGACTGGGCTGTACGAAATGGAGATGGGCGATGCCTTTTTCGCCGCAGCCAGCCATGTGAAGGAAGAAACATTTTTGGAAAAGCTGAACCAAAAACGGCTGGATATGGAGGGCATCTATATCAATTCGGGGGTCATGCTGCTGAATCTGGAAGCATTGCGGAGGGAACAGGATATACAGGCAGTAACGGATTACATTGCAGAGCATGAAAAGCTGCTGATCCTGCCGGATCAGGATGTCATCAGCGGACTGTATCCTGATAAGATCTGCCCCATCGATGCCTATGTCTATAACATGACAGAGCGGATGTTCACGCTGGCTCTGCTGAAAGGCATGGAGACAGACTGGGTCTGCCGCAATACCGCCATCATTCATTACTGCGGGCGGAACAAGCCTTGGAAACCCCTGTATAAAGGGAAGCTGGATGTGTTCTATCTGCTGAATCGGATAGAATGGGAAAAGAAAGTAAAAAAATCATAAATGAAAAAAGACCCTTTCATGGGTCTTTTTTTTGCTTATAGGAACAATTCGTTTTCTTTTCTGCCTTCCAAAGCCTTTTTCAGCATGGCCTTTGCCCCTGCCAGCAGCACAGGATTCACACCCCTTGCCTTTTTGGGACAAGCCGCCACACAAGCCATACAGGTGATACATTTCTCCCCGTCCGTTTCCTTGGGGTTATCCCGGGGAATGGCACCCACGGGGCATTTTGCCGCACAGGTACCGCAGCCGCCGCAATTTTTATTGGCCTTGGGGGTCATAGGCAGTGCGCCGTATTTTTTATAGGGTCTGTTGCCGGGGAAGGTAATGGTTCCGCCCTGCTCTGCCTTTTCTTTCAGCTTGGCAGACCAGCCTTTCAGCTGTTCCCCATCGGCTGCATCGGGGCGTCCTGCCGCAAATTCCCGCATAATGGAGTGTTCTGCCACCATAGCCGCCCCCGCCACAGGCAGGAAGCCGCAGGCTTTCAAAGTATCTTCCAGCTCCACCAGGGTATCCTCATAGGCACGGTTGCCATAAACTGCCGCAAGGATGGCTTTCGCACCGCCGCCCTGCATCCGGCTCAGTCGTTCCGTGGCAGTGGCAGGCACACGGCCGCCGAAGGAAGGCACCGCCACCAGACAGATATCCTCCCCTGTAAATGCATATTTAGAGAAATCATCCTCTCTGCTGCAAAGGTCGATCTCCGTTTTTTCGTTCCATGCCGCAGAAAGCAGCTCTGCGGATTTTTTCGTTCCCCCCGTGGGGCTGAATGTGATTTCGTAAAACATACCGATTCCCCCTTTAGAACAGCAGATCCAGTTCTGTTTTTGCCTTTTCAATATCCTGCAGGATGGTTTTTTGCTTTTCGTCAAAAAGCAGTTCCTGATTGTAGCGATAATACTTTTCAGAGCCGTTTTCGCTGATGAATTTTACGCTGTAGAAATTGGTGGTCAGTTCTGTGATAAAGATGACCATTTCCTGCCCTGCCCCAAAGGTCTCTTCCAGGAAAGCGAAAGCGTTATCCAACGCCAGAGAGGCGGCATCGATGGTCTCTTCCCTTTTTTCCGCTTCTGCGGCAAACAATTCCTTCACAAGGGCGAAGGCATCCTCTTTTTCCCGACAGCCGGCCTTCTTCCCTTCCGCCAGGAAGAACTGCAGCCGTTCCAGTTCCCGCATACGGGCCCGCTCCGCTGTTTTTTCCAGCAGACCTGCCTTCCGTTCCCTTGTAAAAGCTGTTTCTCTTTCCTCTATCAGCCCTGTAAAGAGGTTTTCCCAAGGGGTTTCCTTGCAGTAAGGACTGCCAAAACGTTCCTTCAACTCCAATAAAGCCCCGTGGAGCCCTGTTACCATCAGGTCTGCTTCATAGGCCTGCTGGAACCCTTCCGACAGCTTGCTCAACAAAAGCCCCATGACGCTCAGCCGTTCATCGAAGGGTGCTTCCTGCAGCTTCGCCACAGCCTGCTTCGTATATTCGCCCTGCAGGATATCATCCACACGGTAATCGGAGCGATATTTGCGGTAGAGGTCAAGGTAGTTGGCAAAATCCTTGGCAATCTTCCGATGCTGCAGATACTGATACACCAGCCCTTCATCCACAGGCAGGTTCATATCTTCATAAACCTTCAAAATAGTAGATAAATCCTCCCAGCCACGGGCGGTGACAAAGCGTTTGCCGTCCACGGTGGTCTCCATGGCATAAAAATGGTTCTTGCGGATTTCCAGATAGGAAATGATGGCGCCGTGGATGCCCTGTTTATAGGCATATTCCTTCCAAACGTTGAAATCGGGCTCAACGTCAATTTTCTTCACACGGTCCAGGGTTACCACGTCGAATTCCCTGACACTTTTGTTATATTCGGGAGGGTTGCCCGCTGCAGCAATGAGCCAGCCATCGGGCACCTTATGGGCGCCGAAGGTCTTGCACTGCAAAAATTGCAGCATGGCAGGAGCCAGGGTTTCGGAGGCACAGTTGATCTCGTCGATGAACAAAATGCCTTCTTTCAGACCTGTTTTCTCCATTTTATCGTAGACAGAAGCGATGATCTCGCTCATGGTATATTCCGTTACGGCGTATTCCCTGCCGCCATAATTTTTATGGCTGATGAAGGGCAGGCCAATGGCGGACTGTCTGGTATGGTGGGTGATGCTATAAGAAACCAATGCAACGCCGCATTCCCGTGCCACCTGCTCCATGACGGCGGTCTTGCCGATGCCCGGTGCGCCCATCAGCAGGATGGGACGCTGGCGTACAGCAGGGATGCGGTATTCGCCGAATTCGTCCTTTGCCAGATACGCCTGAATGGAGTTTTTTATCTCATTTTTCGCTCTCTTAATATCCATAATTACACTCCTTTTTTCTTGGGACGCTGTCCCAAACCCTGCTAAGGGGAATTGGTCAAGCATCTTCCCTACGGGAAGACGGCTGCGCCGCCGCCTTCATCTTGGCGGTGCACAAATCCCCTTGACCCCCATTTGCAGAACCATGTACATGGTTCTGCGGTATCGGGTTCCAAGGGGGTGACCCCCTTAGTGGGTTTTAGGGCAACGCCCTAAGGTCTAAGTCGTCTTTGCCAAGTATCAGTTTCATGGCCCAGGGGGGCACATTCACGTCCGTATAATCCTCGTGATAGAACACAAAAGCCGCATCATAGGCCGGTCTGCGGCGGGGGAACGTCCCATACCCATCGGTAAAATAAATGAGCCCCTTCAAATTCTGGAAGGCTTTTTCCTCAATCAGCCTGTCCACATATTGGAACACCGGGCGGAAATCCGTGCCGCCGCTGCCCCTCAGTTCAAAGTCCTCCATAAATAACGCCAATTCCTCGGCAGAGGTGATCTTTTTATCCAGCTGCACCACCGCATCGCATTGTATGATGTGGATATTCACCTTATGGAAGAAGCTTTCGCTGCTGGAAAGGATGGCATAGGTCTCCTCCAAAAATCGTTTCACCGTCTCCCCTTCGCAGGATTCGGAGGTATCGATGGCGATGACCAATTCCTCTACCTTTTTCACTTCTTTATATTCCAACGCTTCGATGAGGGGCAGATTGCCGTAGAGGTTCAGCCCATAGGTATAGAAAATGAAGTCGAAGGCATCATCATCCACCCGCATATCCTCTTTCAGCGTCACAAATTTCTGCAGGAACTGCCGATAATCGTAGCGTTCTCTGTTTTCCACTTTCAAATATTGCAGCAGCTCCCCGGCTTCCTCCCCCATATCCTTGGAGAAGGTCTCCAGGTTGGTCTCGGTCTTTTCGCCGATCTCTGTCCATTTTTCCTCCAGCTGCTGCTGTTTTTCGTTCTGTTCTTCTTCCTGCTGCTGGTCGTTATTCTGGTCGTCGTTTTGGTTATCCTGATTCTGGTCGTCGTCTTTTTTATGCTCCCAGAAAACATGGTCGTCCACCCAATATTCCAGCTGCAATTTGCCAAATTCCTGTATAGAGAGGTTTTTCTCTTTCAAAACACGATAGATGCCCTCGGCGGAAAGGACCTTCAATTCCCGTCGGAGCATATCGTAGGTTTCATTTCGTTTGTCGGAAACCACCAGCTGCACCGCCTTGCTGGGCAGGGAATCCACGATGGATTCCACGGCGATATCACAGGCCAGGTGCCAAAGTTCCTCGTCCCGCTCGTTCAGGTGGAAGGGATGGCGAAACAAACAATGGAGCACCATATGCAGGTAGGCACGATTGACCAATACACGGTCGCAAAGATATCTCTGCACCAGATAGCGGGGGTTGAACAGGATCTTTTCGCCGTCGGTGCCCACGTACAGGGAGGACAGGTTCATTTCGTATTTCAAGCCGCTCAGCGCCAGATCCAGAAAACGCATGGAAAGGTACAGTTCGTTCCTAGATGCGCTCAAAATATTTGTCCCGATCTGTATCAATTTTTGATGTGTCTCGTTCATGCCATCTCACCTCCTTCTTTTCTTGAGGGTTTCACCCTCAAACTCCCACCAGGGAAATGATTTCCCTGGACCCTCATTTGCAGAACCATGTACATGGTTCTGCGGTATAGGGGTCGAGGGGGATTATCTCCCTCGCAGGGGTATTGGGGACAGCGTCCCCAAGGTCTTTAAAGATCGAATGTCTTTTTTTTCTTTGTCGCACCGAAATGCTTGTGCTGGTAGTCCATCAGAAAACTGAGGACCACCGTTTTTCCCTTGCTTTGGGCAATTTCAATGAGGACAGGCAGATTTTCTGCCGTCAGCAGCCCCCAGTCGGCAAAAAGCCTGATTTTCTCATCCTGGTTTCGGTTCATATAATACTCCGCCGCCCAAAGAAAATGGTCGCGGATATACTCCAGATATACCTGCCGATGCTTCTCCTGCAAACGATAGGGATACTCCAGCCGCGCCATAGCCAAAAGCAATACCGTATCCGCCGCATCCTCTCTGCGGGTCAGGTAAAAGATCTCATCATATCTGCGGAAATCGATTTCGTAGTTACCGATGCACTGGCGGAAGATATGCCCTGTGCCGTAATTCACCTGATGGAACTGTCTCGCCGGCGTATCCTCAATGTATTCATACTGGAAATCGGGGATGATCAGTCGGCTTGTCACAATTTTCCCATTTTCCTGGGGAAAATCGATGGTCAGGTGCAGCTCATGGTTCAGCCCGGAGGTCAGGTCAGAAATATGTCGGCATCGGCCGAAGGAAAGATAAGTCAGGCTGTCGCAGTTCAAAAACAGCCCCATATTCAAATCCGCCGCCGCCAGAGGAATATTGATCTCCTCCATTTTGCGGCAGTTATAGAAAGCATATTTCCCGATCTGCTGCACCCCCTCCGGCAGGTGCAGGCGTTTCAGCTTCCCACAGCCATAAAAGGCATAGTCCCCGATGGAACGCAGCCCTGCAGGCAGGGTCAACTGTTCCAGCGCGCTGCAGCCATCGAACATCCTTTGGGAGATTTCCGTCAGTTTTGCAGGCAGATGGATCCGTTCCAAAGCAGAACAGCCGGAAAAAGCATATGCACCGATGGTCTCGATGGAATCGGGCAGGAAAACCCGCCGCAAAGCCTGTCCCGCCGCCGTGGGTTCCTCTGCTTTTTCCACAAAAGCCAACTCCGCCACCAGTTCCTCTTCCGGCTCCGCCACAGGTGCCTCTTCCTTTACGGCAAAAGCCCTTTCCCCAATGGCAATGACAGGAAAACCGCCGATGGTTTCGGGAATACGCACTTCCGCCGCCCTTCCCTGCACCTTGGTGATGACTGCGCCCTTTTCTTCCAATTGATATTCGATCTGTATGGACAATTTCATTTTGATGCTCCTCTTTTCCGCTCACACTAATTTTAATTATATTCGCCCCGGCATAGGCTGTCAAAATGTTTGTTAAAAAAACAGTGCTCCGGATTTTTCCAAAGCACCATTGCATCCCATACCGTTCTATTGTCTGTCACACATACCATAGAATCTATAAAAATCTTTCAAAAAAAGTTATGTATACCTCTTTGTTGTTTTGTAAGTTCCGCCATTTTATGGTATAATGATTTATTATACTATTTTCATATACCATATAAATGATTCTAAATGTGAGTTGATAAAAATGAACCGAACGAAAGATGCCATCATAGACGCTTTTCTGCAATTATTAGAAGAAAAGCCATATAATAAAATCACCGTGAACGACATTGTAGCGGTCTGCCAGATCAATCGGAATACCTTTTATTACCATTTCCATGACATTCCCGCCCTTCTGGAGGAGATCGTAAAAAGGGATACCGACCACATCATACAAACCCACCAAAATTTTGGCTCCCCCCTGGACTGCTTTGCCCCCCTTGTGCAGCTCTGCATCCGCCGCCAAAAAGCCATCCTTCACATCTACCATTCTGTCCATTGTGAAGTTTTTTTGAAGGAATTGGATCGGCTCTGCCTCTATGCCATCACCCAATATATCGATACCACCACAGGGGAGCTGTCGCTTCTTCCAAAAGACAGAGAGCTTCTCATCCGATTTTATAAATGTGCCCTGGTGGGCATATTGCTGGACTGGCTGAACGAAGGCATGCACTACGACCTGCTCGCCTCTTTTTCCCGTATCTGCGATCTGTTCAACGGTTCCAATCAGCAGGCCTTTCTGAAGGCCGCAGTTCCCAAGAAATAAGCATATCCCCTTTTCCAAAAAAGCCGCCTGCCGATGTACCGTCATTATCAACGACAGCACATCGGCAGGAAGGAGTTATCATCATTCTGTTTTTTTCTCTTGGCTTGCTTTCCATAGCTCATCGGCAACAGGCTTCCACTGTTCCGCATATTTATCACATTTTGCACACAGATGATCCGCAGATTCCGGAGACTGCAGGTCTGTGGAATGGGCATCTGTCCCGGCAACCATCTTTCTTAGTTTTTCAGGGTTTTCCAGCATAGGACATGGACGAAGCATATTTTCATTAAAGGGCTGCCCATCATGGTATGCCATCATCATGGGAGACTGCAGGGCTTCCAATAAGGTTTTTTCCCGGATATTGGAATCCGAATAGTGGATGAATACGCAGGGGTCGATATCCCCGTTGGCATTGATATGCAGATAGCGCCGCCCCCCGGCAATACAGCCGTCCACATACTCTGCGTCATTCTGGAAATCCATTGCAAACAATGGTTTCGTCGCACGATACCGGCGAATGCGGTGATAGGTTTCCACACGCTGTTCCGGTGTGGGCATCAGCTCGGGAGAAGCATCATTCCCAACGGGCATATAGTGGAAATACCAAATGAAATATGCGCCCATTTCGATCAGGCTGTCAAAAAATTCTTCCGAGGTGATGGATGCGAAGTTTGCGCTGGTATAACAGGAAGAGATCCCATAGAGCAGTTTCTTTTTTTTCAGCAGTTCCATGGCCTGTGTGGCCTTTTTGAATACGCCGTTCCCACGCCGCAGGTCGGTAGCTTCTTCAAAGCCTTCCAGAGAAATAGCAGGCACAAAATTGCCCACCCGCAGCATTTCATCGGCAAAGGCTTCATCGATCAATGTACCGTTGGTGAAGGATAAAAAGATACAATCATTATGCTTTTCGCAGATACGGATCAGGTCTTGCTTGCGGACCAGGGGTTCCCCGCCTGTGTAGATATACATATATACACCCAGTTCCTTCCCCTGCTGTATGATCTGATCGATCTCATCGTATGTAAGGTTCAGCTTATTCCCGTATTCCGCAGCCCAGCAGCCGGTGCAGTGCAGGTTGCAGGCACTGGTAGGGTCCAAAAGGATGGCCCAGGGAATATTGCATCCATATTTTTCACGACATTCATCCTGTCTCTTCCAACCGTCCAGAGAAGCATTGATAAAGAAATTTACCGCGATGGTTTCCATGACCTTCGGGTCGATATCATTGATAATATGTCGAATATATCCATAATATGGATGTTTCGGATCTGTGATGGCTTCCCGTATGGCTTTCCGCTGGGGAACAAATTCATTTCCTGCAAATTTATCTGCCCAGTCCATCAGCTTGATCAGATTTTTTTCAGGGTCTTTATACAAATACTTAAATGCCTGTTCCAGGCCAAATTTTTTCATCGTTGCTGATACATTCATGATACAGCCTCCTTTGTCGTTTGCTCCATTTCTACCTTCCTTATTTTATTGCACAACTGCTTTTTTCAGAATGGGCAAACGCATAGCTGATATCCAAAATTCAGACATTTTCCATCTATTTGCCTAAAAAAAGCCCTCTAAAAATAGAGGGCTTTTGGTTTACTTATGTATGGTTTCTATATAGTTTGACTGAGAATTATTCACCCAGTACTTCTTTCAGAACTGCACCCATTCTCTGGATACCTTCAACGATTCTTTCTTCTGTAGCGTTGGAGTAGTTCAGACGGAAGTGGTTTTCTTTGCCGCCGTTAGGGAAGAAGCTGCCGCCGGGAACGAATGCAACGTTCTGTGCCAGACATTTAGGAGCGATGTCTTTTGCATTTACGCCTTCAGGCAGAACAACCCATGTGAACAGACCACCTTCGGGATGTGTCCATTTGCAGCTCTTAGGGAAGCATTCTTCCATTGTTTTCAGCATCAGGTCTCTTCTCTTGTGGTATACTTCTCTGATCTTATCAACGTGTTCGTCCAGATCATACATATCCAGGAATTTGTTTGCAACCAGCTGGTCCAGGGAAGAACACTGCAGGTCAGCACCCTGTTTTACGAAGTTGTATTTTGCCAGTACTTTTTCGTTTGCGCAAACCCAGCCAATACGCAGACCAGGTGCCAGGATCTTGGACATTGTGCCCAGGAAGATTACCAGGTCTTTTGTATCCATGGATTTCAGGGAAGGCAGATATTCGCCTTCGAAACGCAGTTCGCCGTAAGGGTTATCTTCGATAACGGGGATTTCGTATTTGTTAACCAGTTCCATGAATTTTTCTCTTCTTTCCAGAGTCCATGTTTTACCGGAGGGGTTCTGGAAGTCGGGGATAACATAGATCATTTTTACGTTTTCTGTTGTAGCCAGGATTTTTTCCAGTTCTTCAGGGATCATACCGAAATCGTCTGTAGGAACTTCTTTGAATGTAGGTTCGCAAGCCTTGAATGCGTTAACAGCACCCAGGTAGGAAGGGCTTTCCATCAGAACAACATCGCCGGGGTTCAGGAATACACGAGCGGAGAAATCCAGACCCTGCTGGGAACCGCTTGTCAGCAGAACGTGATCGATGTCTGTTTTGATCTGCAGTTTGTCTTCCATTCTTTTTACAATCTTTTCACGCAGAGGTACCAGACCTTCTGTAGGGCAGTACTGCAGTGCGCTTGCGCCGGCTTCTTCCATAACCTTAACACAAGCTTCTTTTACGCCTTCAACGGGGAACAGTTCGGGAGCGGGCATACCGCCAGCGAAAGAGATAACTTCGGGTTTTGCTGTCAGAGCCATCAGTTCTCTGATTTCGGAACCTTTCAGCAGGTCCATTCTGCTAGAAAATTTATAATTTTCCATTTCATCTTCCTCCTTAAAAATATAGATATATGTAATGCATTAGTGTCAGACAACAAGGGAATATTTTGACACATATCGGACAAAATATCAAAAATCACCCCTTATACTGTTATTTAAACACAAAAAATAAACAAAGTCAATTCCTTTTAACAAATGCACAAAAACAAAAACAACCAAAATCGCAAATTAATTATTATCATTTTTTCACCAAATCGATAGAAGCTTTAGAAATATCAAGAAAATACCTCCAAATAGTTTGTATAATGTATTTCTTTAAGTACAATTTACCCAAAAACCATCGGTGAAAAAAATCTTTTTTGTACTTCATTTAAACATTTTTTTAACAAGCTCTCCGAAAATAGATGTTGCATCTGCCCTTTTCAGACATCCTGCTGTTCTCTTTTTGTTCCTTTTAAATATCTTTACTTTTTCATCATCTTTTCATAACATTTTGACGGAGTTTATGCTATAATCATAGAAACTGGGTTTTTGTGCCCATATCAAACATTTTACGTGATAGTATTTTATATATAATAATGATATGATATAGAACAATTCCGATAACAGACAGGGTGTGAACTATGGAAGTTTTCAAAAGCATTTTCGACAGCCTGGGGATCACGGAATTCGCAAGGCCTTCCCTTGGCATTACCGACATTCTGGATATCCTCATCGTTGCGTATATCATTTATAAGATCATATTCTGGATCAAGGAGACCCGGGCATGGGTGCTGTTCAAGGGTATCCTGGTGATCTTTGCTTTGGCGGCGGTGGCCACCCTGCTGAAGCTGAACACCATTCTCTGGATCCTTTCCAACACGATCTCTGTAGGCATCATTGCCATCATCGTTGTGTTCCAGCCGGAACTGCGAAAGGCTCTGGAACAGCTGGGCAAAGGGAAGTTCTTCTCCTATTTTACCCGGGGCACCGATGAAACCGATGATAAAGCCACCCAGCGTACCATTGACGAGATCGTCAAGGCCGCAGATAAAATGGGCTCTGTGAAAACAGGCGCCCTCATCCTGATCGAGCAGGAAGTCCCTCTGGGGGACTTGGAACGCACCGGTATCCCTATCGATGCCATCGTCTCCAGCCAGCTGCTCATCAATATTTTCGAACATAATACACCGCTGCATGATGGTGCTGTGATCGTGCGCCGCAACCGCGTGGCCGCTGCCACCTGTTTCCTTCCCCTGACCGACAGCAATGAGATCAGCATGGAACTGGGTACCCGTCACAGAGCCGCCATCGGTGCCAGCGAGGTTTCCGATGCCTATGTCATCGTCGTTTCCGAAGAGACCGGGGCCATCTCTCTGGCAAGGGGCGGCGTGCTGTACCGCAATCTGACGCCGGAACAGCTCCGCAGCATGATCTCCCAATCCCGAAAAGACGGCGGCAAAAAGACACTGGCTACGATTTGGAAAGGACGGCAGGATAAAGAATGAAAAGATTTCAGGAATTACTGATGAAAGATATCGGCTGGAAGCTTCTTTCCGTTGCCATTGCCGCCATCATGTGGTTCATGGTCATCAATATCACCCAGCCGGTAGATACCCGCAGCTACAGCAGACCCCTGATGCTGGAAAATCTGGAGGCACTGACCTCTAGGGGGCTGACCGTCGGCAATGCGGAAGAATTGAAAAGCACAAAGATCACAGTGAAGGTCAAAGCCCAGAGAACTGCTCTGGACAGACTGACCCAAAACCCCGACTGGATCACAGCTTCTGTGGATCTTTCCGAGCTGGCTTATGCAGTCAATGGGGATACGGTGGCACTGCCTGTCAATGTTTCCGTGATACAGGGCGGCACCACTTACGGCATCAGCAGCAAATCCCCCGCAGTGGTGGAAGCAAGGGTTGAGACCCTGGCCACCAAGGAAATGTCTGTGGAAGTGGAGATCAACGGGGAATTGGAAGACGGCATCTATCTTTCCCAGCCTACCCTCAGCAATGAGACCGTCATCGTTTCCGGCCCTGCTTCTCTGGTGAACCGTGTTGCCATCGTAAAGGCAGAAGTCAATGGGGAAGACCTGCAGGCCAATTCCGAAGTGCGGGCAAAACTCAGCTGCTACGATTCCAAGGGCACTTTGGTGAAGGGCGTTTCCACAAACGTACCGGAGATCACCGTTTCCTATGCCCTCCATGATGTCAAACAGGTACCCATTCAGATAGATATCACCGGCACCCCTGCCAGCGGCTATCAGGTGGGCGAAGTCATCTGTACCCCGAAATATGCAGAAGTGACAGGCTCCGCTAAGGACTTGGAAAAACTGCTCTATCTGCAGTTGGGCAGCATCGATGTTTCCGGTCGGACCTCTTCCGCCACCAGAGTCCTTTCTCTGGCGGATTATCTGCCGGAAGGCATCTTCCTGAAGGAAGGCAGCGCCAACAGCGTGCAGATCGTCGTTTCCATCGAAGCCCAGCACGGCAAACAATTTACACTGGATGCATCCAACCTATCCCTCATTGGGGAAGAGGATGGAAAGACATATACCCTCGGCACAGCCCATGTCACCGTTTCCGGTGACAACAGCGCACTGAATACCCTTCGCCCCAGCGATCTGCAGGGCACAGTTCATGTGGGCGGGCTGACCGAAGGCACCCACCGGGCGTTGATCCATCTGGATCTGCCCAACGGACTTAGCGCAAGTCCTGTTTATATTGATGTGACAGTCACCGGCGAAGCAGACCTGCCGGAGAATGAATGATTTTGGAGGAACACAAAATGGCAAGATTATTTGGTACAGACGGTGTAAGAGGCGTTGCCAATACAGAACTGACGGGCGATCTGGCCTTTCGTTTGGGCAGAGCCGGCGCATACGTGCTGACAAAAGAAACAAAACATGCCCCCCGTATTTTGGTAGCGATGGATACCCGCATCAGCGGCGATATGCTGGAAAGCGCATTGGTGGCAGGCATCTGCTCCGTAGGTGCCCATGCAGTGGTAGCCGGCGTGATCCCTACCCCCGCGGTGGCATATCTGGTAAGAAAATACAGACTGGATGCCGGCGTTATGATCTCCGCATCCCATAACCCCGTAGAATACAACGGCATCAAATTCTTCAACAATCAGGGCTATAAGCTCAGCGATGAACTAGAAGATGAGATCGAAAACATCATCATGAGCCGTCCCGAGATCCTGCCCAGCCCCACCGGCATGAGCCTGGGTACAAAGGGCTATGCAGAAGAAGCACTGGACGACTATATCGCTTTCCTGACAAAAACAACAACAGAAAAATTTGGCGGCATCAAGGTGGCTCTGGACTGTGCCAACGGCGCATCCTATAAAGCAGCCCCCATTGCCATGCTGGATCTGGGCGCAAGCCTCTGCATCATCCACAATGAACCCGACGGCACAAACATCAACGATAAATGCGGCTCTACCCACATGGAAGATCTGAAGGCCATGGTAGTGGAAAACGGCGCAGATATTGGCTTTGCCTTTGACGGGGATGCTGACCGCTGCCTGGCAGTAGATGAAAAGGGCGAGCTGATCGACGGCGATAAGATCCTGGCCATCTGCGGTCTGGATATGAAGCAGAGAGGCGAACTGGCGAAGGATACCATCGTTGGTACCGTTATGTCCAATCTGGGTCTGACCATGATGGGCAGAGAAAACGGCATCAACATCCTGCAGACTTCCGTCGGCGACAGATACGTGCTGGAACGTATGCTGGCAGATGGCTACAATATCGGCGGCGAACAGAGCGGTCACGTGATCTTCCTGGACCACAACACCACCGGCGATGGCATCCTGACAGCCATCCAGCTCCTTTCCGTGCTGAAACGCAGCGGCAAAAAAGCATCTGAACTGGCTTCTATCATGCAGACCATGCCTCAGGTGCTGGTCAATGCCCGGGTCAACAACGCAAAGAAAAACAGCTATCTGGAAGATGCAGTGGTGAAAAAAGCCATCGAAGAGCTGGAAGCAGCCTTCTCTCAGGATGGTCGTGTGCTGATCCGCACTTCCGGCACAGAACCCCTGGTGCGTGTCATGATCGAAGGCACAGATATCGAAAAAATGGATAAGGAAGCCAGAAAGCTGGCAGCCCTCATCGAAGAAAGACTGCAGTAAAAAATAAAAATGTTAAGCGGAGACTTGCGCAAGCGGTCTGCCGCTTTCCTATGTCTCCGTAGCTCAGCAGGATAGAGCAACCGCCTCCTAAGGTTGCGTTACAACGGCCACCTCAAAAAAAACTAAATAAGGGATTGCAGTTCGACTTTGATCGGGCTATAATCATATATCAGACACGTTCAAATCCTCTTATGGACGCCAGTGAACAACGCCGAAAGCCTTTGTTTTCAAGGGTTTTCGGCTTTTCTTATATAAAAAGCTACGAAAAAGCTCTTTCACTGTATGAGATAAAATTCTACTCCAAAATTTGATTTTTGACAACCCCTCCAGAATCGAACGGTTGTTATAAGACAAAATCGCCAGCTAATTTTTAGCAGAAAACGGGCTGTTCTTGCTAATGAAAATGCCCTTCCTGCTAATCAGCCCCAAAATCGTGCCAAAAATCCAGCTAATCAAAAAAGGCGGATGTTTTGAATACCATGCAGTTATAGCAGATAAAATTAAATATCGTTATGTACATAGAGCGTCTATTTGCCCCGCATTGGGGATGGATAGGCGCTCTTTTTTTATGCCCAAACCCATGGGCAAATACAAGAGATTGGAGGTGTTTTATTTGAGCAAGCCTGTTTATACCGCAGACAAGCCGAGCGACTGTCATTACTGCTACTTCTGGACGAATGGCAGAAAGGGCTGCCGTCTGGGTAGAAATAATTGCTACTACTTAATCTCTTTGCCGCCGAAACCCAAGTCGGAATGTGATGGCTGTCCCTATGGGCGAGATCACCCGTGCATTGGTTGGTGTACGAAGAAGGTTATGCGTGAAGTGGGGCTTCGTTGATATGGATGTGTATGAACAGGAATACCGCTTCTACTATTTTGCCCGATGTCCTTACGAAAAGACGGATACGACTTTCCGCAGCATTCCGCTGACAACAGAAAGTTTTCCGCAGAAAGAAGGTGGTGAAGCCGTGTGAGTTTTGATTATTTTTACGGTCAGCAATCCGATCTATTCACATTCTATCGAGTTCCGAAGGTGTTGTTCACGAACGAGAGGTTCTGGAATATTTCTGCCGATGCCAAGATGCTGTATGGCATTTTGCTTGACCGCATGAGCCTGTCTGCCAAGAATGGTTGGATAGATAAAAACGGTAGAGTGTATATCATTTTTACAATCGACGAAGCGAAGATGGCTCTGAACTGTGCTGAACAAAAGGCTATCAAGCTGCTCAGTGAACTTGAGAAGAAAGCAGGATTGATTGAACGTAAGCGCCAGGGTTTGGGAAAGCCCAACCTGATCTATGTGAAGAACTTTATCTCTGCTGTGGATTCACAACTCTTGAATTGTGAAAATCACAATTCTGGAACAATGGAAATCACAACTCAAGAACTTCCGAAATCACAATGTAATAATACTGATATTAAAAATACTGAATTTAGTGATACTGATTCTATCTTTCCTTCCGGAAATGGTGGAATGATGGACGAGAATGACCGGTATCAAGAATACTTTGATTATTTCTCGGATCAGCTTAGTATGGATTTGTTGAAGAAGGATTACCCTTACGATTCCGAAATGCTGGATAACATTCTGGAGTTGATCGTTGAAACAGTTTGCACGAAGCGACCGTTGATTCGCATTGGTGCAGAGGAGCGTCCGGCAGAAATTGTCCGCAGTCGGTTTATGAAACTGAATGCCGAACACATTCGATATGTTATGGACTGCTTCAAGGAGAACACCACAAAGATTAGAAATATCCGTCAGTATATGCTGACTACGATATACAATGCGCCGACGACAATAGACACCTACTACGATGCTCTTGTTCGGCACGATATGTCACACGGATATTTGGAAGGAGGATTTAAGAAATTGAAAATGAAGCGAGAGGAAGGAGAGTGACGATAAATGTCGAAAAAAGCAACCATCATTGCGGTGGTCAATCAGAAAGGAGGCACTGGAAAGACCACCACCACCGAGAATCTGGGCGTTGGCTTGGCTCTTGAAGGAAAAAAGGTGCTTCTGGTAGACACCGATCCCCAGGCTTCCCTGACGGTCAGTTTGGGCAATCCCTGCCCGGATGATCTGTCTCCGACACTTTCCGATCTGATGGGAAAGATTATGATGGAAAACCCTATTACTCCCGATGAAGGGATTCTTCATCATCCGGAGGGCGTTGATTTGGTGCCGTCCAACATCGAACTCTCAGGTATGGAGGTAGCACTGGTCAATGCCATGAGCCGGGAAACCATTCTCCGGCAATACCTGGATACAGTCAAACAGAATTATGATTACATTCTTCTTGACTGTATGCCGTCTTTGGGTATGCTGACCGTCAATGCGTTGGCAGCTGCCGACAATGTGCTGATACCGGTTCAGGCAGCATACCTTCCTGCAAAGGGTCTGGAACAGCTGCTTGGAACCATCAACAAGGTCAAGAGGCAAATCAACCCGAAACTGAGGATTGAAGGGATTCTTCTGACGATGGTGGACAGCCGCACCAACTACTCCAAAGACATCAGCAATCTGATTCGGGAGAGCTACGGCGGAAAGCTGAAGGTTTACAAGACCGACATTCCCCGCTCTGTCCGTGCAGAGGAAATCAGCGCAGAGGGAACCAGTATCTTCAAGCATGATCCCAAAGGCAAAGTTGCCGAAGCCTATAAAATTCTGACGAAGGAGGTGTTAAACAATGCAGAAAAAAGGCGCAAACATCAGCTTGAAGGGGTACGATGATATTTTCTCCACCGATCAATCCAGAGCTGAAGCCCAGCAGGAGCGTGTGCAGGAAATTCCGCTTTCTGAGCTACACCCCTTTGAGGGACACCCCTTCCGTGTGGTTGATGATGAAGAAATGATGAAAACGGCAGAGAGCGTCCGAGATTTCGGAGTTCTCACTCCTGCGATTGTCCGTCCTGACCCCGACGGTGGTTATGAAATCGTTTCTGGTCACAGGCGGCACCGGGCATCGGAGCTTGCGGGTAAGGAAACCATGCCTGCGATTGTTCGTGACCTGGACGATGATGCAGCCATTATTTTGATGGTTGATGCGAATTTGCAGAGGGAGAGTATCCTGCCGAGTGAAAGAGCATTTGCTTATAAGATGAAGCTGGATGCGATTAAACATCAAGGTCAACGCACCGATTTAACTTCATCCCAAGTTGGGATGAAGTTGCAGGCAATGGATATAGTCGGTCAGGAGGCAGGAGAAAGCAGAAATCAGGTACACCGTTATATCCGTCTGACCGAACTGATTCCGGAACTGCTGGATATGGTAGATACGGGTCAGATCAAATTCAATCCTGCGGTGGAGCTTTCCTATCTGGCAAGTGAAGAACAGAAGGATTTTCTTTCTGCAATGGATTATGCTCAAGCAGCTCCTTCCCTTTCGCAAGCACAGCGAATTAAAAAGCTCGCACAGGAGGGCGAGTGTACGCTGGATGCGATGTGCGAGATTATGAATGAAATCAAGAAGGGAGAGCTGGACAGAGTAACCTTCAAAACGGATTCGTTGCGAAAATACTTCCCGAAGTCCTATACCAACAAGCAGATGGAGGATAAAATCATTCAGCTTTTGGAGCAATGGCAGAAAAAAAGAGAAAAATCAATGGAAAGGTAAGGTAAAAAATGTTTACACCCAAAAACATTCAGGGCGCTTTGGAAGAACTCTACGACCTTTGCGATCCTGATTATATGGTAGATATGCTCGTAAACTACAGTGAGGAGTTCGATGATATTTCTCCTGCGCTTCTGGCAAAGTCGTTTCAGAAAAATGCCGAGATGATTAGCGAGTATCGAGTATTGTCCTCTGCTGGTGAGGGTATCGACTATCAGGGAAAGGTACTTCTGAACAGCAGAGCCGTGCGGCTTCTGTCCTATGTAGAAGATATGAGCGGCGATGAAAAAGTTCGCACGATTCAGAGCAAGGAGCTGTGGTTAGCAGAAGATATGACATTCTATGTGGTGTCCTGTATGTCTACGATCACGATGGACAAGGAAGAAGCCATTTGTCTTAACGAACACCGCAGCGTGGTTACTACGGTGGAATGCGAGGACGATATTTTCTTCGACATGGGTTCCCTGATTTGCGAACTGGACGATATTTGCTTGTTCGAGCTTTTAGCCGATGTGGATGCGACTATTTATGAACTGTAACAGGTTCATGGATGGTCGCTTTTCTTATTTCCAAAGAAACGGAGGTATCGAAACTTGAAAGAATACGATGTGAAGATCACCGAAACCTTGGAGAAAACGGTTACGGTGCAAGCAGAATCTCACGATGCGGCAGAGGAACAGGTTAGAGCCGCTTATTACAATTCGGAGTACATTCTGGACTCCGAAAACTTTACCGGTGTTGCGTTCGGCACGACCGAGGAACGGGAGGTTCAGAAAGAACAGGCAGATACCATGAATGTGTTGCTGGTAAAGCCGTTCATGTATCCGCAGGCTGTGCAGATCGGCTGTGAGCTGGAGGATTTGCAGAAAGCCGTAGGTGGCGATATTGAGGCAACTTATCCGTTCAATGAGCCGGTTGCACTGGTGATGCACGACGAAGGTAAACTCGTAGGCAAAGAACTGAACCGTGCGCTGCGTGATGATGACGGCGATATTTATGACATTATCGCCGGTGATTTTCTGGTTGTGGGATTGGGCGAGGATGATTTTTGTTCTCTGTCCCCGGAACTGATGAAGCAGTTTGAGGAACACTTTCATCAGCCTGAGACTTTTGTACGCATGGGGCGCAGCATTATGGCGCTTCCCCTGCCGGATGACATGGTGAAGAAAGAAGATGCACCTGTCAAAGCTGATTCGGTTCCCCACAAAAGTAACCCTGACCGAGATGTTCTGTAAGGAGGTTCTTATGCAAAGAAATTCGACGATTGGAGAGCTGATGGAGCGAAAGCGGATTCAGGATGGTGCCAAGGAGTACCAGGGACATACCTATATGGACTTGGCACGATTTGATGACGCCACCAAGCACATGATTATTTTCGATGTGCTGACCGATGAATCGCCTGTCGGTTGGAAAGGCGAAAGAAATCGCCTGTATTTGAGCGATGTGGGTTATCAGAAGGCTCTGGATAACCAGAAAGCTGGCAATATCAAGATTATCAGCCATGCCGCAGTTGCCAAGGGCAATCTGTATTACGACCACAGAGATATGGCACGATAATCTGTTCACTCTACTGCTTGCAGGAGGTGATGAATCATGCAGGAAGAAGTTGAAAACAGAACAGTAAACCTGGCGATCAGCACAACCAAGCTGACGGGGCGCACTATCATTGCCGGTATCCGCAAGTATTTGCAGCACCGGGAAAAAGTGAAGATGAAAAAGGCACGAGACCCTGCCGTTCATGGAAAGCAATCCGTGAAACAGCTTTTGGGACAGAATCAGGGTGCTACGAATGTTGAGATCGACAAAGAGAGTATCCGTGATTTTGAAAAGCTCGCCAAGAAGTATGGCGTGGACTTTGCCGTAAGAAAAGATAAGTCCGTTGATCCTCCCCGGTTTCTTGTTTTTGTCCGTTCTAAAGATGCAGATGCTTTGGATGCAATCTGCAAGGAACATCAGGCAAGGGCATTAACCAAGAATGAAAAGCCGAGCGTTCTGGCGCAGCTGAAGAAGTTCAAGGAAATTGTCGCAGCGATTCCGAAGAAGGTTCGAGAGAAGAAACAGGAGCGTGATCTGTGATGGATAAGAGAAAAATGAAAAAGCTCCTGATTCTGAATTTACCGTATTTTCTGGTAGGGTTGTTCGCTACGAATTTAGGAGAAGCATGGAGATTGGCTGAGGGGGCAGATTCATCTGCGAAAATCCTCAGCTTTTTTCATGCCCTTCCGATAGCCCTGAACAATCCGTTTCCCAGCTTTCACCCGTTGGATTTGCTGATTGGTATTCTCTGCGGCGCAGGACTTCGGCTGGCTGTCTATCTAAAAGGCAAAAACGCAAAGAAGTACCGACACAATGTTGAGTACGGTTCTGCTCGTTGGGGAACGGCAAAAGATATTGAGCCGTTTATTGCACCAAAGTTCGAGGACAATGTGATCCTGACGAAAACGGAGCGGCTGATGATGAGCAATCGCCCGAAGAATCCTGCCAATGCCCGAAATAAGAATGTTCTGATTATCGGCGGTTCGGGTTCCGGTAAAACTCGCTTTTGGTTGAAGCCAAACCTTCTCCAGATGCACAGTTCCTATGTGGTCACTGACCCGAAAGGCAGCATCGTGATTGAGTGCGGCAACGCCCTTTTGAAGCATGGCTACACCATCAAGATTTTCAACACCATCAACTTTCAGAAGTCGATGCACTATAACCCATTTGCCTATATCCATTCAGAAAAAGACATTCTGAAACTGGTGACAACGCTGATTGCCAACACAAAGGGTGATGGAAAAGCCGGTGATGAGTTCTGGACGAAGGCGGAAACGCTGCTCTACTGTGCCTTGATCGGATATATCCACTATGAAGCTCCGGTTGAGGAACAGAATTTCTCCACCCTGATTGAGTTCCTGAACGCAATGGAGGTGCGGGAAGATGATGAGGAGTTCCAGAACCCGGTGGATCTGATGTTTGAAGCCCTGGAAAAGAAAAAGCCGAATCACTTTGCAGTCCGTCAGTATAAAAAATACAAGCTGGCTGCCGGCAAGACCGCTAAGTCGATTTTGATTTCCTGCGGCGCTCGTCTGGCTCCTTTTGATATTCAGGAGGTCAGAGATGTGACTGCCTATGACGAGTTGCAGTTGGATACTCTCGGAGATAAGAAAACGGCGCTCTTTCTGATTATGTCAGATACGGATGCGACGTTTAATTTTTTGATCTCCATGATTTACACACAGCTGTTCAACTTGTTGTGCGAGAAAGCAGATGATGTGTACGGCGGCAGACTGCCGGTTCATGTGCGCTGCTTGATTGATGAGATGGCAAACATCGGTCAGATTCCCAATCTGGAAAAACTGGTAGCGACAATCCGAAGCCGTGAAATATCGGCTTGCCTTGTTCTCCAGGCACAATCACAGCTGAAAGCCATTTATAAAGACAATGCCGATACCATCATCGGCAACATGGATTCCCGAATTTTCCTGGGTGGTTCTGAGCCAACCACGCTCAAAGAACTGAATCAGGCATTGGGAAAAGAAACTATCGACACCTACAACACCTCCAACACCAGAGGTAACAGCCCGTCTTACGGCTTGAATTATCAGAAGTTAGGCAAAGACCTTGCGAGCGTAGATGAGCTTGCGGTTCTGGATGGCAGCAAGTGTATTTTGCAGTTGCGTGGTGTCAGACCGTTTCTTTCTGACAAGTACGATCTGACGCAGCACCCCAATTATAAGTACACATCAGACTTTGATAAGAGAAATGAGTTCAACATTGAGCAGTTTCTGAGTCGAAGGTTGAAGCTCAAGGCAGGTGATGAGTTTGTGGTAGTCGATGCGGATTAAGGAGGTTTCTGTTTGGAAAATCTGAAAACGGTATCTGCCCTGGTTAAGAACATCTTGGAACACGACCACAAGGCAAGAAATACCGACAATCATTTGTACCTGATGGTACTGGAACACTATTCCGGTCTGCGTGGCATCGACATTCATGCCATGACGGTTCCTGTGTTTTTGAAGGAACTGGATAGACGCAGCTTTCCGGGGTTTGAAACTGTCCGCAGAAGCAGACAGAAAGTGCAGGCAACCTACCCTGACCTTGCTCCCAGTGAAGCCGTAGGCAAGCGCAGAGCAAAAAATGAGGTTGTATATCGAGAATTTGCAGAAAGCGAGGTGTAAAAAAAATGACTTGGTGGATCACGGATACCTCTATTGGGCAGCGATTGAAGTTCGTTAGACGATTTCGCCGCCTTACCCAGAAAGAGCTTGGACTCCTGATGGGGTATTCCGAGAAAACAGCGGATGTCCGTATTGCTCAGTATGAGAAAAACGCTCGAACCCCTAATGCAGAAACCACAGCGAAACTCGCAGAGGTTCTGAAGGTTTCACCTGTCGTTTTTTCACCGACAATCTGTGCTTCTCGTGAAGATTTGTTGCAGTCAATGTATTGGCTGTTTCTTATGAAAGGTGGTGGTGATATATATGATTGTGAAACTGAATATGCAAGAAGCAGAATGGAACAGAAACTTGGCGTGATAACCGTCGAGGAGTTCCTTGAAAAGATTCTCGTAAACTAAGCCTTCCGTCCGGTTTTGATGCCGGTAGTACGGAGGGCTTTTTCTATTCTCAAAACAATTTCAAATTTTAGGAGGAAAATATTATGGCATTTTTCAATAGCGCAGTAACCGTTCTTCAGACTCTCGTTATCGCTCTGGGCGCAGGTCTTGGCATCTGGGGTGCAATCAATCTGCTTGAGGGCTACGGCAACGATAACCCCGGCGCAAAGTCCCAGGGCATGAAGCAGCTCATGGCTGGCGGCGGTGTTGCCCTCATCGGCACCACCCTTGTACCTCTGCTCTCCGGACTGTTCGGTTAATCACAAAACAAGGAGGTAATCGCCTTTGGACAGCATACTCCAACAGATCACAGACTGGCTGAAAGAAATGCTCGTTTCAGCTATTATGGGAAATCTGTCGGGGATGTTTGAGTCCGTCAACAACCAGGTTGGCGAGATAGCAACCTCCGTTGGCATGACCCCGGCGAATTTTTCGCCGGGTGTCTTTGCCATGGTACGAAACATCTCCGAGTCAGTGATTATCCCAATCGCAGGCTTGATTCTGACCTTCATTGCCTGTTATGAGCTAATTCAGATGATTATTGACCACAACAATCTGGCAAATTTTGAAACCTGGATCTTCTTCAAATGGGTGTTCAAGACTTTTGTTGCGGTCATGTTAATCACAAACACATTCAATATCACGATGGCTGTGTTTGATGTGACACAGCACGTTATAAACGCAAGCGCCGGTATCATATCCGGAAATACTGCCATAGATGCTTCGGCATTGGAAACAATGGAAGAAACGCTGATGGCAATGGATTTGGGTCCTTTGCTCGGCTTGTTCCTGCAATCCTTTATCGTGCAGGTCACGATGTCCGCTTTGGCAATCATCATCTTTGTGATCGTCTACGGTCGAATGATTGAAATTTATCTGATGGTCAGCCTTGCCCCGATTCCGCTTTCCACTTTTGGAAACAGAGAACAGAGCAATATCGGACAGAATTATCTGCGTTCGCTGTTTGCAATCGGATTCCAGGGATTCCTGATTATGATCTGCGTGGGCATTTATGCGGTGCTGATTCAGTCTATCGCATTCAGTGATGACATCATCGGTTCTATCTGGGGTGTTATGGGCTACACCGTCCTTTTGTGCTTCACCCTGTTTAAGACTGGTTCGCTTGCGAAGGGTGTATTCAGCGCTCACTAAGGGAAGGAGGAAATTGTTTGGCAGCGTATATTCCCGTACCTCGTGACCTGACGAGGGTAAAAACAAAAGTGTTCTTCAATCTGACGAAACGGCAGTTACTTTGCTTTGGTGCGGCGGCGCTCATCGGAGTGCCGATTTTCTTTCTGGTCAAAGCAACCGGAAATGTGAGCCTTGCAGCACTGTCCATGATGATCGTCATGTTACCGTTGTTCTTTCTGGCAATGTATGAAAAGGATAGTCAGCCGTTGGAAGTGGTTGTAGAACACTTCATTCAGACCAAATTCGTTCGTCCCAAGGTTCGCCCTTATCAGACGGACAACTATTATGACGCTTTGATGCGTCAGTACAAACTGGAAAAGGAGGTTGAACGAATTGTTTTTCAAAAAGAAGCCACAGGCAAGAAACATCAAAATGCCTGCAAATCTGAATCGGAAGCAGCAGCGAGAAATTAAAGCTGTTGTGGAACGGGCAAAGAAGGACAACGGTATTCCGCAGACTGCACAGCAGTCCATTCCCTTTCAGAGAATGTTCCCGGATGGCATCTGCCGTGTCACTGACAGTTATTACACCAAGACCATTCAGTTTCAGGACATCAACTATCAGCTGGCACAGCAGGAAGATAAGACTGCCATCTTCGATGAGTGGTGCAGTTTCCTGAATTTCTTTGACAGCTCCATTCACTTTGAGCTTTCCTTTATGAACCTGAGTACCGATGCTGAAAGCTTTGAAAAGAGTATCCGTATCCCGTTCAAGAAGGACAGCTTCAATCCCGTCCGTGCCGAGTATAGCCAGATGCTGAAAAAGCAGTTGGCGCAGGGCAACAACGGCTTGACCAAAACCAAGTACCTGACATTCGGCATTGAAGCCGAATCCATGCGGCAGGCAAAGCCGAGACTCAACCATATCGAAAACGATCTGCTCAATAACTTTCGGCGTTTGGGTGTCATTGCCACTACCATGAACGGCAAAGAGCGGCTGCATCTGATGCACTCTATGTTCCACATGGGTGATAATGATAAGTTCTTCTTCGATTGGAAGTATCTTGTGGAATCCGGGCTGTCCGTAAAGGACTTCATTGCTCCGACGGCGTTTGCCTTTAAGACCAACCGCACCTTCCAGATGGGCAGTATCTTCGGTTCGATGTCTTATCTGGCAATTACGGCATCAGACCTGTCTGATCGTATGCTGGCGGATTTTCTGGATATGGAATCCACGCAGATCGTGACCATGCACATCCAGTCGGTTGACCAGACTGCGGCGATTAAGACCATCAAGAGAATCATCACCGAGCTTGACCGTTCCAAAATCGAGGAACAGAAAAAGGCTGTGCGTTCTGGCTATGACATGGACATTATCCCATCTGACCTTGCTACCTATGGTAAAGATGCGAAGTCACTTCTGAAAGAATTGCAGAGCCAGAATGAGCGAATGTTCATGGTGACATTTCTGGTGCTGAACACCGGGCGCACCGAGCAGGAACTGGAGAACAATGTGTTCCAGGCACAGAGCATCGCCCAGAAGCATAACTGCAATCTGCGTCGTTTGGATTTTCAGCAGGAATCCGGACTGATGAGCAGCCTGCCTTTGGCACAAAACCTGATTGAGATTCGTCGTGGCCTGACTACCAGTTCCACGGCTATTTTTGTGCCTTTCACCACGCAGGAGCTGTTCCAGAATGGTGGAGAAACGCTCTATTACGGGCTGAATGCTCTGTCGAACAACCTTATCATGGTGGACAGAAAGAAGCTCAAGAACCCCAACGGACTGATTCTGGGTACTCCCGGTTCCGGTAAATCCTTTTCCGCAAAGCGTGAAATCACCAATGCGTTCCTGGTTACGGATGACGATATTATCATCTGCGACCCCGAAGCGGAA
>SFGI01000012.1 GCA_004557645.1 [Eubacterium] saphenum
GAAGATGCTTTTTGTTCTTTTGCTTAAGCTTTAATCTCACCCGCAGAGCGGGCGGTTGTTAAAGCCCGCTTCGCAGTCTTCAGCACTAAAGTAATAATTTAAAAACGGCATAAGCCAAGCTATGCCGTCTTTCTTTCCTTATTCCCACAGGGCATTCATTTTTTTTGCAATGCGTTCCTGTCTGTCTTTTGTTCCTGCCGCATCCTTCTGCCAGATGCCATCCTCTCCGAGGAAAACTGCATCGCCTTCTGCAATGCCTTCTGCCAAATCAGTTTTCCGCACTTCCAGCACGGCATCCCCCTTCAACAGGATGGCGTATTCCCCTTCGAATCGGTCTATGATCTGTGCCATGTTCTTCCCTCCTTATGGTTTGCAGGAGCCACAGGGCCCATAACCCAGAGAAATGGCTTCTTCCCGGTTTTCGAAATACACACGGTTGTTTTCTGCCGGCAAAGAGGAACAATCCTCTGTATGGAATTTTTTTGAATTTTTGTTGCCGATATAGGTTTCTGCAGTTTCTGCCACAACAGGCGTATCGGTAGTTTCTGTTTTGGTGCTGACACCATTGAACAGAATACTCTGACCATCTGTGCTGCAAACGACAGTCCCCTGCAGGTCTGTGCGATAAATTTCCGCACCGATGTTTTGCAGTTTATCCAGGGTTACCTTTTCGGGATGCCCATATTTGTTGCCTGTGCCAACGCTGATGACTGCATATTGGGGAGAAACCGCCTGCAAAAAGGCATCAGACGTAGAGGTGCTGCTGCCATGATGGCCCACCTTCAGCACATCCGCCTGCAGGTCATAGCCTGCGTTTAAGATATCCTTTTCCGCAGCTTCTTCCGCATCACCGGTGAAGAGGAAGCTTCTCTCCCCTGCTGTTACCTTCAGCACGATGGAATTGTTGTTGAAATCGCTGTATTCCTGCTGGGGGCCAAGAAATTCCACAGGCAACCCATTGAAGCTGATGGTATCTCCGGGATTGGGAGCTTTGATCTTCAGTCCTTTCTTGGCAATGGCATCCAGCACATCCTCGAAGGTCTGGCTGGTATGCATGATCTTTGGCATATAAACCACTTCCACATCGAAGCTGTTGATGATCGCATCCAGAGAACCGATATGATCTTCATGGGGATGGGTGCCCACCACGGCATCCAGCGTTTTCACACCCTCGTTTTTCAGATAAGATACGATGGTATCAGCATCATCGTTGTTGCCCCCATCGATGACCATATAGTGTCCATCGGAGACCAGCAGCGCGCAGTCTGCCTGCCCCACATCGATAAAATGTACCTCCAATGCTGCATCTGCCGCAATTTCCTGCTGTGTCTGCATTTCCGCCGCATCCGCTACCGTTTCACTGCCGCAGCCTGCTACCGCAAAAACCAAACTCAGCAGCAATGCTAATTTTTTCATCATGTTCATTTTTCATCTCTCCTTTCCCTTTCATCTTACCATAAAAAAACGGCATAGAAAATCACTATGCCGTTTTTCGTTCTATTTTATTGATCGATGGTGGAAATACATAATGTCGTTTCTTCCAACACATCCAGCAGCACCCTCACCGTATCCAGAGAGGTCAGCATGGTAACGCCGTTTTGGCTGGCACAACGGCGGATGGCCACACCATCCTCATTGTGGATCCCCGACAAAATGGCTCGGGTATTGATCACATAGCTGACATAGCCCGCCCGAATGGATTCCAATATCTCCTGACTGCCATCGCTGAGCTTGCCCCGCATTCTGGTGCGGATACCTCTTTCCTTCAGAAATTTGGCTGTGCCGACAGTCGCTTCGATATTGAAGCCCATGTCGTAGAAGCGGCGGATCAGGGGCAATGCCTCTTCCTTATCTTCATCCGCCAGGGTAACGACCACTGTGCCGTAATTATGCAGCTGCATCCCCGATGCCACCATAGCTTTATACATAGCACGATGGAGCTTTTTATCATAGCCGATGGCCTCCCCGGTAGATTTCATTTCCGGGGAAAGGTAGGCATCCATGCCCTGCAGCTTGGAAAAGGAGAAAGCAGGCACCTTCACATAATAGCGTTTCTTCTCTTTCGGATATGCCTGGAACACGCCTTGTTCCACCAGGCTTTTCCCCAAAATCACATAGGTTGCCATATCTGCCAGGCTGTAGCCCGTGGCCTTGGAAAGGAATGGCACTGTACGGGAAGAACGGGGGTTCACTTCGATGATATAAACATTTTCTTCCTTATCCACAATGAACTGGATATTGAACAGACCGATGATGCCAATGCCCATCCCCAGCCGTTTCGTATAGTCGATGATGGTTTCTTTCACTTTTTCGGAAATGCTGAAGGAAGGATAGACACTGATGGAGTCGCCGGAATGGACGCCCGTCCGTTCTACCAGTTCCATGATGCCGGGGATAAATACTCTTTCTCCATCGCAGATGGCATCCACTTCAACCTCTTTCCCGCGGATATATTTATCTACCAATACGGGCTTGTCCTCGTCGATTTCCACCGCTGTTTTCAGGTAATGGCGCAGTTGTTCTTCCTTGGCAACGATCTGCATGGCTCTGCCGCCCAAAACAAAGCTGGGGCGCACCAGAACAGGATAGCCGATCTCTTCCGCCGCTTTTATGCCCGCTTCGATACTGGTGACTGCCTGCCCTTTGGGCTGGGGGATCCCCAGTTCGGAAAGGAGCTTTTCAAAGGAGTCTCGGTTTTCCGCCCGCTCGATGGCATCGCAGTCCGTACCGATCAATTTCACGCCCCTCGCCCGCAAAGGTTCCGCCAGATTGATGGCAGTCTGCCCGCCGAGGGTGGCGATGACCCCTTCCGGCTGTTCCAGTTCGATAACATTCATCACATCCTCCACGCAAAGGGGCTCGAAATAGAGCTTATCGGAGCAAGTGTAGTCCGTAGATACCGTCTCGGGGTTATTGTTAATGATGATGGCTTCATAGCCCGCTTCCTTGATGGTCTGCACCGCATGGACAGTGGAATAGTCAAATTCTACCCCCTGCCCGATACGGATGGGGCCGGAGCCCAGCACGATGACCTTTTTCTTTTCGGAAACAATGGATTCGTTTTCTTCCTCGTAGGTGGAATAGAAATAAGGAATATAGCTTTCAAATTCAGAAGCGCAGGTATCGATCATCTTATAAACAGGGCGGATGCCGTTTTCCTTCCGCAGATGGAAGATATCCACCTCTTTCATCTGCCAAAGATGGGCGATCTCTTTGTCGGAAAAGCCCATTTTCTTGGCTTCCTGCAAAATTTGGATATTTCCACAGTTTTCTTTGATCTTCTGCTCTTTTTCCACAATATTCTGCAGTTTTCTGAGGAAAAACAAATCAATCTTTGTAGTTTTTGCAATTTTCTCTATCTTGCATCCCTTTCGCAAAAGCTGGGCAATGGCATAAATGCGGTCATCTGTCCCGATTTTGATATAGTCCATCAAAGCATCCTCTGTCCAATCATCAAATTTATGATGCTCCAGATGATACAGCCCGATTTCCAGAGAACGGATGGCTTTCAAAAGGCTCTCTTCAAAGGTTCTGCCGATGCTCATGACTTCCCCTGTGGCTTTCATCTGAGTGCTGAGGGCATTGTTTGCGTCAGCAAATTTATCAAAGGGGAAACGGGGCATTTTCGTTACCACATAGTCCAGCGTCGGTTCAAAAGAGGCAGGGGTATTGGCAATCTGGATCTCATCCAACGTCATGCCCACGCCGATCTTGGCAGAAACCCTTGCAATGGGGTAACCGCTGGCCTTGGATGCCAATGCAGAGGAACGGGAAACCCTTGGATTCACTTCAATCAGATAATACCGGAAGGAATTGGGGTCCAGGGCAAACTGCACATTGCATCCCCCTTCGATCTCTAAAGCACGGATGATCTTCAGGGCACTGTCCCGCAGCATATGGTATTCCTTATTGGTCAAGGTCTGGGAAGGGCAAACGACGATGGAATCCCCCGTATGGATGCCCACAGGGTCCAGGTTTTCCATATTGCAGATGGTGATTGCCGTATCGTTGCTGTCCCGCATGACTTCATATTCAATCTCTTTATAGCCCTTGATGCTCTTTTCGATCAGCACCTGATGGACAGGGGAAAGGGTCAGGGCATGTTTCATCAAAGGCAGGAATTCCGCTTCATTATCCGCAAAGCCGCCGCCGGTGCCGCCCAAGGTGAAGGCAGGGCGCAGGACAACGGGATAGCCGATTTTTTCTGCCACCTTCAAACCCTCTTCCACTGAATTTGCCACATCGGAGGGCAGCACAGGCTCGCCCAGCTTTTCGCAAAGCTCCTTGAACAGTTCCCGGTCCTCCGCCTGCTCGATGCTGCTGCTTTTCGTCCCCAAAAGCTCCACCTGACATTCCCGCAGGATGCCTTTCTTTTCCAGCTGCATGGCAAGGTTCAGCCCTGTCTGACCGCCGATACCGGGCAAAATGGCATCGGGGCGTTCATAACGGATGATCTTGGCAATATATTCCAACGTTAAAGGCTCCATATAGACCTGATCAGCAATGGAGGTATCTGTCATAATGGTGGCAGGGTTGGAATTGCAGAGGAGGACTTCATAACCCTCTTCCTTCAGGGCAAGGCAGGCTTGGGTACCGGCATAGTCGAACTCTGCCGCCTGGCCGATGACAATGGGCCCGGAACCGATGACAAGGACCTTTTTAATATCTGTTCTTTTCGGCATGGCTCTTTTCCTCCTCCATCATTTTGATAAACTGATCGAAAAGATACCCGCTGTCCTGAGGGCCGGGGGCACTTTCCGGGTGATACTGCACACTGAATATACGGTCTCTCTGGCATTTCACGCCTTCGATGGTATCATCCAGAAGATTGACATGGGTGACCGTCAGGTCTGTCCCCTTCAGGCTTTCTGCATCCACAGCGTAGGAATGGTTCTGAGAGGTGATCTCGATTTTATTTGTTTCCAGATTTCGCACAGGGTGGTTTCCGCCCCGGTGTCCAAATTTCAGTTTATAAGTCTTGCCGCCATAGGCCAAAGAAATGACCTGATGCCCCAGGCAGATGCCGAAAATGGGCACACTGCCCCGCAGCTTCCCCACCGTTTCGATGACAGGCTGCACCTCCTCCGGGTTGCCGGGGCCATTGGAAAGAAACACCCCATCAGGGGAAAGCTGTCGGATAGTTTCCGCAGGCGTATTCCAAGGAACAATGGTGACACTGCAGCCCCGCTTGTTCAGGGAACGGACGATATTCTGCTTCATGCCGCAGTCGATGGCGACCACACGGTATTTTTCATTGGGTACCTTTGCATACCATACCTCTTTGCAGCTGACCCTTGCCACCTCGCCGGAGGGCATAGGGCTTTCCGCCAGAATCCCCAGTCCTTCTTCCAAGGGCAAAGCTGCATCTGCCAGCAAGACCTTTCTGCTGCCATAGTCACGGATGGAACGGGTCAGTTTTCTGGTATCCACGCCGGAAATACCGACGATATCATATTTTTTCATTACTTCGGACAACGTGGCCGTACTTCTGAAATTGGAAGGAAAATCGTTATATTCCCGTACGATCAGCCCCCCGATGGTGGGTGTGATAGTCTCATAATCTTCATCGGCCATGCCGTAATTGCCGATAAGGGGATAGGTCATCACCACCGCCTGATCGGTATAGGATGGGTCGGAAAGAATCTCCTGATACCCCACCATAGAGGTATTGAACACGATCTCGCAGACCTTCTGCCCTTGGGCACCAAAGGCATAGCCGTAATATTCGCTGCCATCCTCCAAAATGATCTTTCTGTCAAACTTCTGCAATATCAGTTTCCCCTTTCCACTTTATTTTTTCGGTTTTTCGGAAGCTTCCATTCCAATCTGTGATGCTGCATCTCCCATCGCAAAAATATAGTCTGCCATGGTCATCCGCTTCCTATCCCTGTTTTAATTTACAAATTGATCTCTACGGTCTCTTTGGATACTTCTGCCAGCAGAGGGCGTACCTTTCCAAGGAACGCATCCACCTGTTCCGGGCACCTGCCGATATAGTTTTCAGGGGCAAGCAGCTGTTCCATTTCCGTTTCTGTCATGCCAAATTCCTTTTTCGCCGCCAAGCGCGCCAACAGGTCGCAGTCCTCGCCGTTTTTCATTTTTGCTGTTGCTTCGTGGGAGCAGGTGCGGATGATCTCGTGGATCTCCTGTCTGTCGCCGCCCCGTTTGACTGCTTCCATCATCAGGTTTTCCGTAGCGATAAAGGGCAGATATTCTTTTACTGTCCGTTCGACGATCTTTTCATTCACAAGGAGCCCATCGGTCACGTTCTGCGCCAGTCTCAGGATAGCATCGGCGCAGAGGAATCCCTCGGGCATGGAAATACGGCGGTTGGCAGAATCGTCCAACGTCCGTTCCAGCCACTGCACAGAAGCTGTCATAGGGGCATTCATGGCATCTGCCATCAGATATCTTGCCAGAGAGCAGATACGTTCGCTGCGCATGGGGTTTCTCTTATATGCCATGGCAGAAGAGCCGATCTGGTTTTTCTCAAAGGGTTCTTCCACCTGACGGTCATGCTGCAGCAGGCGGATATCATTTGCCATGCGGTAGCAGCTCTGGGCAATAGAAGAAAGGCAGTTCAAAATGCGGCTGTCCACCTTTCTGGGATAGGTCTGCCCGCAGACATCGAAACATTCCGTAAAGCCAAAATCCCCTGCGATCTTCTGATTCATCACATCAATTTTTTCCGCATCCCCTTCAAACAAATCCAGAAAGCTGGCTTCTGTACCTGTGGTGCCGCGGCAGCCAAGGAATTTGATGTTTTCCAAGGCAAAATCAATTTCCTCCAGATCGGACAGGAAATCTTGCATCCAAAGGGTCGCCCGCTTGCCAACGGTCACCAGCTGGGCGGGCTGATAATGGGTATAACCCAAGGTGGGCAATGCTTTATAGTTTTCCGCAAAATCTGCCAGATTGGCAATGACCTGCAGCAGTTCTTTCCGCAGATAGCGCAGACCATCCCGATAGATGACCAAATCTGCATTGTCCGTCACATAGCAGCTGGTGGCTCCCAGATGGATGATGCCGGCAGCGGAAGGTGCCGCCTTCCCATAGGCATACACATGGGCCATCACGTCGTGGCGGACTTCCTTTTCTCTTTGTTTCACACAGTCATAATCGATATCTTCGATATGTTCCTCCAATTCCTTGACCTGTTCCGCTGTGATGGGCAAGCCCAGTTCTTTTTCCGCTTTTGCCAGGGAAACCCAAAGCTTTCGCCAGGTCTGATAGCGGGTATCGGCGGAAAACAGCTCCAGCATATAATCGGAGGCATAACGGGAGGATAACGGGGATTCATATTTATTTTTCATGGAAATTCTCCTTACTTCTTCTGATGATACTGTCTCTTTCAGGGCCAACGGAAACATAGGTGATAGGGCATCCGATGGCTTTTTCAATAAAGGTTACATAGTCCTGGGCCTGTTTTGGCAAGTCTTCCCATGTGCGGGCTTTGGAAATATCGCATTTCCAGCCGTCAAAATATTCGATGACAGGTTTTGCTTCCCGCAATGCCACCGGGAAGGGAAATGCATCTGTTTGTTTCCCATGCAGCAGATAATGGGTGCAGACGGGAATCTTATCCATATAGCTGAGGACATCCAGCTTGGTCAAGGCAATTTCCGTTGCATCCTGTACCCTTACACCATATTTAGTTGCCACGATATCCATAGGGCCCACACGACGGGGTCTGCCTGTTTTTGCGCCGTATTCAAAACCGGCTTTCCGCAGCTCCTCCGCTTCCTGCCCGAACATTTCACAAACGAAAGGTCCTTCCCCTACACAGGTGGAATATGCCTTTACCACGCCCACGATATCGGAAACATGGGCAGAGGGCAGCCCGGAGCCGATGGGGATATAGGCCGCCGTAGTATTGGAGGACGTGGTATAGGGATAGATGCCATAATCCAGATCCCGCAATGAACCCAGCTGGGCTTCGAACAGGATGCCCTTTCCTTCCTTCTGGGCTTCCTTCAAAACTGCTGTGGTATCGCAAATAAAGGGTTTGATCTTTTCACAATACGCTTCCATCCATTTTTCCAACATTTCCATGGTATAGGGCTCTGCGCCGTAAACTTTTGTCAAAGTCAGATTTTTCCATTCCAACAGGTCTGCCAGATGGGCTTTCAGCTCTTCGGGGTAAAACAATTCCCCTGCCAAAATGGTTTTTTTCTGAAATTTATCGGAATAAAAAGGAGCAATGCCCTGCTTGGTAGAACCATATTTTTTATCCTGCAGGCGCTGTTCTTCCAAGGCATCCAATTCCCTGTGCCAAGGCAGCAGGATAGACGCTCTGTCGCTGATCTTCAGGTTTTCAGGGGTCAGGGAGACGCCCTGTTTCATGACCTCCTGCATTTCCACCCAAAGGTTTTCCGGGTCAAGGGCAACACCATTGCCCAAAATATTGATGACACCCTTTCTGAAAATGCCGGAAGGCAGCAGATGCAGCATAAATTTTCCCTTTTCATTGACAACGGTATGGCCTGCATTGCCGCCGCCCTGAAACCGCACGACTACATCATATTTTTCTGTCAGAAGGTCGACCATACGGCCTTTCCCTTCGTCCCCCCAGTTGATTCCAACGATTGCACAATTCGACATAAAACCCCTCCTCAGATATGTTCCAAAAGACGTTTCATTACTTCGCTGTAGGCATCCTCTACGCCGCCCAGATCCCGACGGAATCTGTCCTTATCCAGCTTTTCTCCTGTTTTGGAATCCCACAGACGGCAGGTATCGGGGCTGATCTCGTCTGCCAGCACGATGGTGCCATCGGCCAGTCTGCCGAATTCCAGCTTGAAATCCACCAATGTTACGCCGCATTCCGCCCAGAATTTTTTCAGTTCTTCATTGATGCCAAAGGCATAGTTTTCAATGGCGGCAATTTCCTCTTCCGTTGCCAGCTTCATGGCAATGGCATGGGCTTTATTCAGCAGAGGATCGCCCAATTCGTCATTTTTATAGGAAAATTCGATGGTCGGTGCATCGAATAGCTGTCCTTCCTCCACACCGTATCTCTTGGAAAAAGAGCCTGCGGCGATATTGCGGACAATGACTTCCAAAGGCACGATGGAAACTTTTTTCACCAACGTTTCTCTATCATTCAGCTCCACCACAAAATGGGTGGGAATACCTGCTTTTTCCAGTCTCTGCATCAAAAGATTGCTCATCTTATTATTGATGACGCCCTTCCCCACGATGGTGCCTTTTTTCAGCCCATTGAAGGCTGTGGCGTCGTCTTTATAAGAAACGATCAAAAATCTTGGGTCATCTGTGCGATAGACCTTTTTCGCTTTTCCTTCGTAAAGCTGCTTCCGTTTTTCCATTCCAAAACCTCTCCCTTCACGCACACTCTCTCATCTGCTGTAGTTTTGACCATTTTCCAAAAAATTCTGCATCTATTCAAAAAATCATCCCAATTTCAAAAAAAAGAAGGCATCTTTCCCATTTACAATGAGAAAGACGCCCTTGCCTTTACGCCTGCACTATACACTACTCAAAGACATTTGTCAATAAATTTCACTGTCTTCCTTTATAAGAATTCCTGAGACGAGCTATCATTTCTTTTGAATTGACAAAAAATTTATTTAAATATATGCTAAAAATAACAGAGAAAGGGAGGGATGGCTTTGAAAGAACGAAAGTATAGTGTCCTTGTGGTATCCTCTGGGGCGACTTTCCATGCCGTCCTGAAATCCTTGCTGCCCCCGGCAGCCTATGCCCCTGTCTGTTCTGTTTCCAGTGTACACGAAGCAAAGGATACCATGAAAAAACAGGATTTTGATTTTGTCATCATCAATACCCCTCTGCCCGATGCTTCCGGCAAGGGGTTTGCCATGGATATCTGCGGAAAAAAAGAAACTGTCGTCCTGCTTTTTGTCAAAAATGAGCTTTATGAGGAAATTACGGAAGAAGTAGCAGCGCATGGCATCTTTACCCTGTCCAAGCCTACCACCAAAGCCACCATTTCTCAGGCTCTCAGCTGGATGGTCAGTACCAGGGAACATCTGCGAAAATTTGAAAAGGAAGCCATCTCCATGGAAAAAAAGATGGAGGAGATCCGCATCATCAATCGGGCGAAATGGCTCCTGATCAGCGAAAAAAACATGGATGAGCCAAAGGCTCATCGCTATATCGAAAAACAGGCCATGGACCGCTGTCTTTCCAAACGGGAGATCGCGGAAGAGATCATCCGGGCCTATCCATAACCTATGTATTCTAATCCTCTTCTATATAAAAAACGGTGTGACTATCTTTGTTGCACCGTTCTTTTTTATGGATTTTTCCCGCCTCGGCTTTCTGAAATATACACTTTTAGTTACATATGTCTTGTCATATGAAATAAAATGTGCTATACTTGTTGCCGTATTCAAAAACATCCTAAAATTGAACAAAAAAATAAACAGAAAACTACGCCCTTTAGCAGAATCGAGGAAACTATGGATATCAAAGAAGAAATCAGAATCTGGAAAGAAAAAAAGGATGCTGTCATTCTTGCCCATTATTATGTTGAACCAGAAGTACAGGAAATTGCCGACTATGTAGGCGATTCTTTTTATCTGAGCAAGATCGCCGCAAATTTGCCCAATCAGATCATCGTTTATTGCGGCGTTTCCTTTATGGGAGAAAGCGGCTGCCTGCTGAGTCCCACAAAAAAAGTGCTGATGCCCGATGCTGTGGCAGACTGCCCCATGGCCCATATGGTAACAAAAGCGGAGGTCGATGAAGCGCGAGCTGCATACAAAGACTTGGCTGTTGTCTGCTACATCAATTCCACAGCAGAGATCAAATCCTGGTCCGACGTCAGTGTGACTTCCGCCAATGCAGTGCAAATCGTAAAAAACCTGCCCAATCAGAACATCCTGTTCATTCCGGACAAAAATCTGGGGCGTTTTGTGGCACAGCAGGTGCCCGAAAAAAACGTGATGCTGGTGAAAGGTTACTGCCCCATCCACGAAGTGATTTCTCCCGCAGAAATACAGGAATTAAAGGCTGCCCATCCCGATGCGGAAATTCTGGTGCATCCCGAATGTAACGAAGCAGTGACAAAGCTGGCAGATTATGTAGGCTCTACCTCCGGTATCATTGCCTATGCCGCAAAAAGCAGCAAAAAAGAATTCATCATCGGCACCGAAGTCGGCGTACGCTATGAACTGGAAAAACAGAATCCTGACAAATCTTTCTACTTCCCCAAAACAACGCCTGTCTGTCAGGATATGAAGCGCATCACACTGGAAAAGGTTCTGCATGTTTTGCAGACAGAAGAAAATCAGGCCGCCGTTTTGGCAGAACAGGCAAAGGCAGCCAGCAGCACATTGACACGGATGCTGGAGCTTGCAAAGTAAGGAGAGAAAACACATGACAAAAGAATTACACTATGACACCGTGATCGTAGGGGCCGGTGCCAGCGGCTTATACGCAGCATTAAAGCTGCCTGCAGAACAAAACATCCTGCTGATCTGCAAAGAGGATCTGGAAAGCTGCGATTCCATGCTGGCCCAGGGCGGCATCTGCGTCCTGCGGGATGAAAACGATTACGATGCATTTTTTGAAGATACCCTGAAGGCCGGTCATTATGAAAACCGCAGGGAAAGCGTTGATATCATGATCCGAAACAGCAGAAAGGTGATCGATGACCTGTTGGAATTGGGCGTGGATTTTGACAAGGAAGAGGATGGCAGCCTGAAATATACCAAGGAAGGTGCCCATTCCAAGCCCCGCATCTGTTTCCACCAGGATATCACCGGAAAAGAGATCACCGAAACACTGCTGCAGCGTGTAAAGGAATGCCCCAATGTGACCATTTGGGATCATACAGTCATGGAGGACCTTTTGGTGGAAGAAAATGCCTGCCATGGCATCCTTGCAAAAGCAGCCGATGGCAATCCCCTGCAGATCTATACAACAGATACGATCCTGGCAACAGGGGGCATTGGCGGTCTGTATGAACATTCTACCAACTTCCCCAGTCTGACCGGCGATGGCCTGAAAGCAGCAGAAAAACACGGTGTTGCACTGGAACATCTGGATTATGTACAGATCCACCCCACCAGCCTTTATCGGGATGAACCCGGCAGACATTTTCTCATCTCTGAATCTGCCCGGGGCGAAGGTGCCATTCTTTTAAACAGCAAAGGGGAACGCTTCGTTGATGAATTGCTCCCCAGGGATAAAGTCTCTCAGGCGATCCACGCAGAAATGGAAAAAGAAGGAACCAAGCATGTCTGGCTTTCCTTTGCGCCAGTGCCTGCGGAAGATATCCAAAACCACTTCCCGAATATTTACAAGACCTGCCTGGAAGCAGGCTATGATATCACAAAGGAACCTGTTCCCGTCGTACCTGCCCAGCATTATTTCATGGGCGGCATCCATGTGGACGGCGACTCCAAAACCACAATGGAGCATCTCTATGCGGTAGGCGAAACCAGCTGCAACGGCGTCCATGGCAAAAACCGACTGGCAAGCAACAGCCTGCTGGAATGTCTTGTATTCGCCGAAAGAGCAGCCCAGAAGATCGCTGCAGGAAAGGAAGGAAACTGATATGATGAACCCCATTACGATGCAGCTTGTTGCAGATAAATATATCCGTATGGCTCTGGAAGAAGATATCAACAGCGAAGATGTTTCCACCAATGCTGTCATGCCGGAATATAAAAAAGGCGAAGTGCAGCTCATTTGTAAAGAAGACGGCATCATTGCCGGTCTGAGCGTATTCGAACGGGTCTTTCATCTGTTAGACCCCAACACAAAAGTAGATTTCTATGTAAAAGATGGAGATACCGTCAAAAAAGGCCAGCATATGGCTACCGTTACCGGGGATATCCGTGTGCTGCTTTCCGGTGAACGTACCGCCCTCAATTATCTGCAGCGCATGAGCGGCATCGCAACCTATACCAATGCCGTTGCCAAAATGCTGGAAGGAACGAAAACCACCCTGCTGGATACAAGAAAAACCTCTCCCTGCATGAGAATATTCGAAAAATATGCGGTCAAGGTCGGCGGCGGTTCCAACCATCGCTATAACTTATCCGACGGCGTGATGCTGAAAGATAACCATATCGGCGCAGCCGGCGGCGTAAAAGAAGCCATTGCCGCAGCCAAAGCCTATGCTCCCTTCGTCCGCAAAATCGAGGTCGAAGCAGAAACACTGGATATGGTAAAAGAAGCCGCAGAGGCCGGCGCAGATATCATCATGCTGGATAATATGACCCCTGCAGAAATGGCAGAAGCCATCCGTATCATCGACGGCAGAGCGGAAACAGAATGTTCCGGCAACGTGACAAAGGAAAATATCAAAACCATCACAGAATTAGGGGTAGATTATGTATCCAGCGGTGCCCTGACCCACTCCGCACCCATTCTGGATATCAGCCTGAAGCATCTCCATGCCATCGAATAAAGAGAGAAAACAAAATATTCCCCTCAAAAAAGCCACCGGAACCACCGGTGGCTTTTTTCTGCTATTCTACAAGCCCATATTTTACTTTGATCCGATCCAGTTTTTCCAGCATGGGTTCTGCCGCGAACCACAAAAACAGCCATGTTGCAGCCCCCTGCACACAGTCGATGGGAAAGCCCGTCAGATAATAGGCCAATATAATATTCCAATCCAACTTGCTGGCAGACAGCAATGCCGCCGCAGGGTTCATGATGCCCCCATAGATGAAAACAGCGGAAATGGCGCCAAATATACATAGAGACAGACGGTTCCGCCCCAGCAGTCCTTTCCGAAACAGGATGCCTGCCAAAAAACCGATGATACCCATGGCAAACATCTGCCATGGTGCCCACGGTCCCTGGGAAAAGAGCACATTGGACACCAGCATGGTCATAGCCCCTACCAGAAAACCACTTTCGCCGCCAAATGCCACCCCGGCAATGATGGTGATGGCAATGACAGGCTTACATTGGGGCAGCATGAAAAAGGCCGCTCTCCCTGCCACACCGATGGCGCAAAGCACCGCAAGGATCACCAATTCTCTGGCCTTTGGTTTTCGCCCTTCAAATATCATAAAAAAGGGCAGCATGGTTTCCAGCAGAACAATCAAAGAAATGATATTGTATTTCCTGCTCCCCAAATAATAGACACTGATAAACAGCGTGAAAGGGATCGCCAACAGGATCAGTCCCGCCGCTGTCACTGTCCGTTTCTGCAATTTCCGATTTTCTTCCTGTACCACAGGCAATGTGATCTTTTCTCTGGCAGATATGCCTTGGGACAAAGGGGGGATATCCTCCGGCAGCTTTGGCGGAGGCGGCAGTTTTCCTCCACAGGCAGCAATCACATCCTCTGTTGTAATTGCTTTTGGCAGCAAATCCCTTGCCATGCGATTGGCTGCCGTGGTATAAAAGCTGTTTCCCGAAAAGAATTGACGAGGTGCCGACTTCGTCACGATATTCCCATCGAAAAACAAACCGCAGCAATGGGCATAGGCGGCGCAAAATTCAATATCATGGCTCACCATAATAATAGTCATGCCGCGGCGCAGCAGCCCCTGCAATATTTCCCCAAGCACCTGCTTGAATTCCCCATCCAAGCCTTTCGTAGGTTCATCCAGCAGCAGGATATCCGGCTCCAACAGCAAGACCTTCGCCAAAGCCGCCCGCTGTTGTTCCCCGCCGGAAAGATCATAGGGATGGCGTTCCAGCAATTCCGTCAAACGACAGACCGCCGTCACATAAGCCACCTTTTTTTCCTGCACTTCCCTAGACCATTTTCTGCCTCTGCACATTTCATATAGGTCTTCTTTGACCGTTTTCTTCACGAACAACGTCTGTGGGTTTTGGGGCAGAACACCCACAGACCCATGGATCTTGCGTTCCCCCCGATTTGGTCTCAGCAATCCGGAGAGCAGTTTCAAAGAGGTGGTCTTCCCTGTGCCATTGCCCCCCAGCAAAGCCAGAAATTCTCCTTTTCTGACGGTCAGGCTCAATCCTTTTACGATGTCCTTCCCCTCTTTTTCATAGCGGAACCAAAGTTCCTTTGCTTGCAGCATCACTTCATCGGGGTATGGATGTTCTTCCTCTTTGGGAAGTTCGGCAAAGGGATGGGTTTCTGCAAAGGCACGCAGCCATTGCCTGCCTTCGCCCACCGTTACCGGGCAATCCGCCCCAGTTTCCACCGCCGCCCAGATACGCATGGCAGCAGGCATGGACAAAAACATCTGATGCTCCCGATCCTTCAGCTGCCGACCGACTTCCCTAGGCGTGCCAATACAAAGCAATCTCCCCCGTTCCATCACCGCCACACGGCTTGCCAAAGGAAAGGCTTCTTCCAGCCGATGCTCCGTCAGCAGGATGGTCGTCCCCAGTTCCCGATTGATCTTCCCTAAAACAGAAAGAAATTCCGATGCGGCAATGGGGTCTAATTGACTGGTAGGCTCGTCCAGAATCAAGACAGAAGGCTGCATCGCCATGACAGAAGCCAAATTCAGCAGCTGCTTTTGTCCCCCGGAAAGCTCCGTTACATTTTTATAAAACCAATCCTCAATGCCAAAAAAGGATGCCATTTCCGCCACCCTATGGCGAATGACCGCAGTTTCACAGCCCAGACTTTCCAGTCCAAAGGCCAACTCATGCCAAACCTTATCTGTTACGATCTGATTTTCCGGCGACTGCTGCACAAACCCGATCCGCTGGGACTGTTCCCTTTGGCTCAGTTGTTCCAAGGGGGTCCCTTCAAAAAAGACACTCCCCTCTCCAATGCCATGGGGCGCCAGCACCGTTTTCAACTGCCGCAGCAGAGTGGATTTGCCGCAGCCGGAAGGACCGCAAAGCACCAGAAATTCCCCCCTATGTATCTGCAGGCTGAAATCGTCAATGGCTTTGACAGACTGTTCCGGATAGGAAAAGCTCAGATTTCGTATTTCAAATGTTTCCATTTCCAATCCTCCCTTCTGTCCAAAACCACAGGGGTATAGCAAAGAGCCAGATAGACCAGATGCAGGCTAACCGTCCACGGGGTCAGCGCCACGCCCTGTATCGTCGGGAAATATCTCCATTTCAGACCGCCAAAAAACGCCCCACAGCCAATATAACATCCGCAAAACAGCAGCCAAAGCAAGGCGATCTTGTCCCTTTCCTCAAAACGATAGATGGAAAAGGCCGTCCGCCCCGGCAAGCCGTATCCCCGGCTTTTCATGCTGTCTGCCGTCTCGATGGCATTTTCCAAGGCCCAGGTCACCATGATGGAAAAAATCGTCACCATATGCTTCATGCGGGAAAGGATGCTCCCATTGGAAATATCCCTGCCCACACATCTTTGCGCTTCCTGCACCACATGGAACTGGGCTTTAAACCTGGGCACGAACCGCAAAGTCATGCTCAGAAGCAGCGACAAGGCAGGAAGGATACGCCCAAAAAGATAAACGAACTTATCAGAGGTCATCACTTCCGTATAGCAGGAAAACCATAGGATGACCGCTGCCAGCATCCCCCCTGCGGCAATGCCATAGGCAATACTTTCCAGCGTCAGGGGATTGCCCGAGGGCAGATAGGTCAGTATGGTCATGCCTTCATGGTTGAAGGCTGGATTCAGAATCGCCGCCATGAGCATCATCGGCAGCAGGACCGGCAAAGAGCCCCTCCTCCAGCCTTTCAGATAGATGCTGTAGACCAATGCCCCCGCCAATGAAATGCAAAGGCTCACAGGATGCATGAAAACCATCGTTCCCCCCAGCACCAGTGCAAAAAACAAAAAATTCACCAGAGGATGATAGCCGGAAAAAGCATCTCTATTCTGCATCCCGCTCACCTCCTCATTCTTTTCCTGCGTTATTTCCGGCAGAAGTTCCGCCGCCTACATCGTTCCCCAGATCGCAGGTATAGACCCATTGGATGGTATCTCCGTCCTGCAGCTGATAGCGGGAACAGCCATAATTGGGAAACCAGCCATTGACCTGATACATCCAGCCGGAAAGGTCTCCCGCATCAAATTCATAAAGATTATGTATCCCTTCGATATAGGCACTGTTGTAAAGGGGCGTATCCATAAATTCCAAATGGATCTTCTGCTGCTTGCAGACCCTCTGCAACACCTGAAACACATTCTCCCCTTCATGAAAGGTCACTTCCATGGGCCGCAAAACCCAGCCATCGGAAGGGATCAGCTCCACCTTATCGGGGTCCAGCAGTTCCTTGTTGTTCAAAAGGGTTGCACAGGAAATGGAGATGGTACAATGATATGCCTCATCGCTGACCTCTGCCGTCTGAGGTTCTACGGGCTTAGGCTTGTCCGCAGGGACGGGGTCGGTCTGGTAGGCATCCACCTTCTCTGCCGATTTCTCCTCTTGTGTCGTATTTTCTATGATTTCTTCTTCCAATGCGGATGTTTCTTCTGCTTGTGTAACGGTGGTTTCCTCTGCAGGTTCCGCTGTTTCCTTGCCGCATCCGGCAGAAAGCAGCAATCCACTCACCATGCAAAGCAGCAAAAGAATTTTCCAAACTTTCTTTTTCATATTTTCTCTCCTTACAGCAGTTCTGCCTGTTGCAGCAGATTGCAGACCATCTGGGCAATTTCGCTTCTGGTGATATTCCGAGCAGGCTCGATATTCCAATCATTTCGATCCAAAATATCTTTACTGTAGCAGAAAGCCACGCTTTCCCTTGCCCATTTTCCAACAGAGGGATAATCCGCAAACTGGGTCAGCATATTTTGAATGGCATATTCCCCCATCTTTGTATCCATACCGCAGAGTTTTGCCGCCCGTGCCACCATGGAAGCAGCTTCCTGTCGGGTGATGGTCCCATTGGGGTCAAAGGTGGTTTCTGTTTTTCCGCTGACAAGCCCGTGGGCATAAGCAGTCCCCACCGCACTCCAATACCATTCGCCTTTTTTCACATCGCTGAATGGATTTGCCGATTGCATCGGCAACCCCAACGCCCGCACCATGATAGAAGCAAACTGGGCACGGGTCATGGTCTCATCGGGGGAAAAGCGATCCTCTCCCATACCGCTAATGATGCCCCTGGAAGCCAAAGTTTCGATGGCATCCTGGGCAGGGTGCCCCTGGATATCTGCAAAGGTCTTGCCTGCCTCTGTCACTTCCGTTTTTTCCAAGTCACTATTCTTTTCCGTTTCTTTTCCATCCGCCACAGAAAGGGTCACATCCGCCATCCGATACAGACTGTTCTTTTCGGACATAGCTCTTTGGGCTGCTACCATACCATAGAATCCCTGTTCCGTTGCCATCAGATTGCTTTCCGCTGCACCCGTATGGCTGAAACTGCCGTTGGGATTCCAATAGCCCATCAGGGCATCCAGCAGCGTATTTTCATTTTTCACAAATCGACCATCGGTCAGGTCCATGCCCAATTCTCCCAAAGCCACGATGACCTGCACCACGCTTTCGGAAGTATCGACATCATAGCTGGAAAAACCGCCCGTTTCATCCTGCATCTGGCTCAGACAGGTCAGCGCCTGTTCCACCGCCTTTTTGACAGCAGGCTGTTCCGTATAGTTGGACAAAGCCTGCAGCACCATCCCTGTCACATCCGGGTCGGCACTGCCACCGCCGGAAAGGTTCCATCCGCCGTCTGACAGCTGTCTGGAGAGGATCTCATCCACATACATCTGTCTGGTCGCCTGTATTTTCGCATCTGGATTCACAGGCATTTCATACTTTCCGCTGTCCAATGCGATCAACGCCCAGGCAGGGCCATTGATTCCCTGCCAAGTCACCTTTTCAAAATCCCCTAAGGGCTTCAGTAGATCATAGCCGCCTACATCAGAAGGGTCTGCGCCAATGGCAGTCAATGCCAAAACCACACGGCTGTATTCTGTATATTTTTTTGCATGGAGTACACCTTTTTTCTTCGTCACCATTTCCACAACGGTTTCGTAATATGTTTGAAAATAGGTTTCGGGCACATCCGCGCCGCTGCGGGCCAGCCCAATGACCGCCCATTCTCCGCCGATGGAGCTTACCTGGGGCGCAGCAACCGTCTTTTGTAAATATGCCGCACTGGTTTGTATGGCTTTTTGCAAGTCTTTACTATCCGCGGCAAAAGCAGGCACGGACAATCCAAAAGTCAGCACCAACGCCAGCAGCGCAGACAACCCACGTTTTATTTTTCTCATCATATTTCTCCTTTTATCAGAACCTTATTTTCCAAAAGCACGATACAGGAAGGTGACGATCTGCCCTCGCTGACAGGATGCATCGGGGCTGAACATCCCTTCTCCCGTACCGGAGGTGATGCCATTTTCCGCCGCCCAAAGGACTGCATCGTGATAGTATGCTGTTTCAGGCACATCCCCAAAGGAAACTTTGCCGGAAGGGGCAGGACTGCCCAATGCTCTCCAAAGGAATGTGACCGCCTGGGCACGGGTAACTGTCATTTCCGGGCTAAAGGAAATCCCGTCTGTCCCCTTGGCAATGTCATTTTCCATTGCCCACAGAATGGCATCATAATAATAGCTTTCTTCCGCCACATCCATATAAGGCACTGTCTTCGTTTCAGGTGCAGGGCTGCCTGCCACACGCCACAGGAACGTCGCCAGCTGCCCGCGGGAGCATGTCCATTCGGGGCCAAAGGCATCTTCTGTCACACCAGCAGAGATACCATTTGCCACGGCCCACTGTACAGCATCATAATAATAGTCATCTTCCGCCACATCCGTAAATTTTATTTCTGCCTGCGGCGCTTCTTTTTCAAGGGCAGCAAGAAGCGCCTCAAAAGCCTCTTCCGCCTGCAGCAGTTCCTCATAATTTTTCACTAATTCTTTCTGTTCCTTTGTCAGGGCATCATAGGCTTCTCTGGCTGCTTTGATGGCTTCACCGCTGTCCTTTGTAATGGTGCCGATCTTGTGGATCAGATCACCTACCTTATCTGCGGCCTCCTGATTTTTTTCTCCTATGTCTGCTCTATAGCCTGCGCCCGCAGAAGAGTCTTTTGTCCAGTCCTCCGTATAATACCAGAGGATACTGTCACCATCCTCAATTTCATAAGATGCCAGCCCCACGTCAGGCAGTTCTCCGTTTACCTTATAAAGCCAGCCGTCGTTTTCCCCCAGTGTAAATTCCCCTAAGGTTCTTCCCTGATAGGTCATGGAACTTACATAGCCGCTTTCGGCCCCCTCTTGGGTGATCCCGCTGCCCTCCAGTGCCTTTATAAAAGCATGGTATACCGTTGCGCCCTCGTCAACTGTGACATATTTATTTTTCATCCAATAGCCAACATCAGGGCGGATGGTAACATCCACGGTAATATCATCATTTTCCGCAGGAGGATTATCCGGCTTCGTTTCGCTTCCGCTGCCTGTGGCACGCCCCGGTGTAAGAGAATCACTATTGTGGCTGAAATCGTAGATGTTGAATGCCTTGCCGGTTTTCATCACCTGCTTTGCGGCAATCAAGGCACGGAAAGCCTGCTCCGTTGCATATGCATTGACAGAAGAATTGTCATTATATCCAAAACCACTGTTGTCTGTAAGGGCAAAGCTCAAAAGGCCATCTAAAGCACTTACACCGTCTTTCACAAAACGGTCATCTGTATCAGGATTGACCCCTGCGGCACATAAGCCGATCACTGCCATGGCCGCAACATTTGCATCCGGGCCATAGCCGTCATCAAATCTTCCGTCGGAATTCTGCACCTTATGCAAATAGTCAACTGCATTTTCTATGGCTTTATCTATGTTCTCATCGGTTCCCCGATAAAAAGAAAGACCTGCGATCACATTGGAAGTGCTTTGTACACTGCCCCATTCATCCCAGCTTCCGTCTTCCCCCTGGTTTTCCAAAACAGCATCTATCAGATCCTTCTCAAGTTCTTCTGTTCCACTGTAATTATTTTGATTATACGCCGCCATAGTATAAGGGGCATACCATACGCTGGAAGAGTGGCTCACGCTGTTTAAGCCCTCCACCGCGCTGATGGGCTCATTGCTGTTTACCGTATAAAGTTTTTCCGCATCTATCCCCAGGGCTGTCAGGCAGATGATAGCCTTACTATAGGTAATATCATCGGCATTTCCTTCCCCAAGGGAAGCAATAGCCTTGTCAATGTATTCCTTCTTTGCCTTATCGCTTGTTTTATACTGGCTATCGGGGAATAGCTCCTCATAGGCAGCCATTTCCATGATGTTCCATTCATAAGAACGATCCACATAGGATACCGCAATATTGTCCAGCAGGGCATTTATTCTTTCTTCTTTCTCTTTGTCAATGTTAGGGTCTTCAGGGTCTATGGGATTTTCCGCATCCCCCAGGTCTCCGGAACCGCCGGATGTTTCGCTGTCCCCGACTGTTACTTCACAGACAGGCGGAACAAGGTTCTTATCCTCTTTTGTTGCAGAAACAATATATGTTCCTTCTTCCTCGAAAGAAATGGTAACCTTACCTTCCGAATCGGTAACAACTTCATTTCCATCCTCATCGGTCATCGTTTCTCCGTCTACTGTAACGGCAGCCCCCTCTAAAAGATAGGTTGAATTCCAATCCTTACAGGACAATGTAAGTTCAAGCTCGGCACTGGGTTCCTCCAATGTTACCGATGCAGTACTTTTGTCAAAAAAGCCGTATACATCGCTCCAGTTTTCTGCATCCTGATAAATAAACGCAACTACATGGTCGCCGTCTTCCACAGTATCCCCAAGGCTCCATGCAGACGCATCATTTACATAATATCCAAAAGCACCGTTTTCATCGCCCCACAGCTTTCCTAAACTAAGGCCATAGTCCCCGGTATATGAGCTGTAGCCGCTTTCCGCACCGCCCTTGTAAAAAGCCTCATGGGCGGCATATAGGGTTTCGTCAATATCAAAGCTTCCATCTTCGTTTTGATCGACCACCGTAACCGCTTTGTGGGCAATTTCCAATTCGCCTCGATTGGCGATGGTCACATAGGCGGTAATACTGTCGTTTTCTTCTGCCAACGCCGTCATCGGCAGCATCCCCAACACCATGACCAGCGTCAGGAACCAAGAAAAAAATCGTTTCTTCATCTTGTACGCCTCCTCTTTAATGAGATGATAGAAAACTGCTCCTGCATTTCGCCGGCAAAAAGAAAAAGCGGGCATGAAAACACCCGCCTTTGCAGCAAAAAAGCGGCTGAAAAAGCCGCTTTCATGGTATGCACAAAAGACCAAACACTCTCGTATTCGGTTCGCACTTGTTTGTAGGTCTTCTGACTGATATGTTCAGGCGGCTGCCCGCCAGCGTCCATCCTTCGCCTTCTCAGCCTTTCGCCAATGACCTGCTTTCGCAGAAAAAGGATGTACTCCATACTTACAGCACAATGCAGAAAAAAGCCCTGCACCGTGTTCAGGTTTTTCACCTGATTCCCTTGTTCAGCAGAACAAGATTGCGTGTCTCGCCCAAAGGGGAAAGGTCGCGCAATTGCCACAAAAATCGGAGCGATATCAAATTTACTCTTTTAACATATTCTAATTTATTGAAATTGTCAATCTCATTTTCTCTCCCGCCCCTCCAAGGATCTGCCCCCTCCAAACTCCCTGCTTTGCAATATACCCCGATTCTTCTTGCGGTTCTCTTTTTTCATCGGCATTTGCGTATAGCAAAAAAAGGATTAGAAAGTCCTGCATATACAAGACGTTTCTAATCCTTCCTGAAAAAGCTTATGCAGTTTTATATTTTATCTGCAATCAAAATAGGTTTGTCCAGACTTTTATTACAGTTCTTTCAATGCTTCCATGACTTCTTCCTTCAAAGGAATAGACTGTACTGCACCATTTCTTGTAACTGCAATAGAGGATGCCTTTGCACTCATTTTCAAAATATCAGGAATATCCATGCCATCGATCAGCCCTGCCAGGAAATAGCCTGTAAAGGTATCCCCAGCCGCAGTCGTATCCACGGCCTGTACTTTGAAAATCGGCTGAAAATATGTCACATCGCCTTCCGCATATTTTGCGCCATCTTTGCCAAGTGTCAGAACGATTTTTGCATGGGGGAACATTTCTCTCATTTTTTCCAGCACATCATCAGGATCAGTCATTCCTGTGATCTGACCGCCTTCCACTTCATTCAGCAAAAAAATGCTCACTTTCTTCAAATCTACTTGATTCAATTTTTCATTGAAAGGAGAAGGGTTCAGTGCCACCTGCATACCCTTTGCATAAGCCTGGTCAACGATATAAGGCAACTGATTCACTTCATTCTGTAACAACAGGATATCGCCGCTTTCAAAACTGCTCAGCACTTCATCCACATAGCTTTCTGTCAGTTTCTGATTTGCGCCGCCATACAGCAGAATACAGTTCTGGGCATTTTTATCCACCTGAATGATAGCATGGCCTGTTTTGCCTTCGATCATTTTGATATGGTCTGCATTCACGCCATATTCTTTGCAGGCATCCAGAAACGGCTGACCATCTTCACCGATCAACCCGCCATGGTAAACCTTCACGCCGGCTTTTGCCAGCGCCATGGACTGATTGATGCCTTTCCCGCCCAGGAAAACATTCATATCTTCCGATGCTTCTGTTTCACCGGGCTGAACGATATGGTCTACATTATATACATGATCCAGGTTCATAGAGCCAATATTTAATACTTTCATCAGATTACCTCTTTTTTTAATGGATTATTCAACTGTTTCAGCTGTAACCAGTGCTACTTCTACGGGAATGTTTGCTTCGATCTCTTCGCCAGCCAGCAGTTTCACTGCGTTCTGAACAGCTGCTTCACCGATCATGTAAGGCTGCTGTGCGATTGTTGCTGCCATTCTGCCTTCTTTGATCGCTGCGACTGCGTCATCTGTTGCGTCGAAACCAACTACCATAACTTCTTTGCCTGCACCTGCGATTGCTTCTACAGCACCCAGAGCCATTTCGTCATTTGCTGCGAATACTGCCTGAATGTCGCCGTTTGCCTGCAGCATGTTTTCCATTACGGACATACCTTCTGTACGGTCAAAGTTTGCTGTCTGGCTAGCTACTACTTCCAGTTTGTCATCAGCGATGTTGTGGAAACCTGTACCACGATCGATTGCAGCGGATGCACCAGGGATACCCTGCAGTTCTGCTACTTTCACGCCTTCGCCCAGTGTATCGATGATGTACTGTGTTGCCAGTTCTGCACCCATTACGTTGTCGGAAGCGATTGTGCAATCAACGTCAACGCCATTTACAACACGGTCAACTGCGATTACTTTTACGCCAGCTTCCATAGCGGACTGTACAACGCCTGCAACTGCATCAGAGTCTACGGGGTTGATGATCAGTACAGAAATGTTTTTGGACAGCAGGTCTTCTACGTCACTTACCTGTTTTGTTACGTCATCGCCTGCGTCTACTACTGTCAGGCTAACGCCTGCTGCTTCAGCTGCTGCTTCAGCACCTTCTACCAGTGTTACGAAGAAGGGGTTGTTCTGTGTGGAAACAGACAGACCGATTGCACCTTCTACTGCTGCCCCATCATCTGCTGCAGGTTCTGCAGAGCTGCCACAGCCTACCAGTGCTGTTGCCATCATGCTGACGCAAAGAATCATTGCTAAAAATTTTCTCATTTTTCTTGCCTCCGTTTTCTTTTTTTCCTCTTTTCCTTTTAACCTATATACAAGCGGCCTGATGCGATGTTCCCCTACGCCGCCGCTCATATAACTGCTTGATGGAACCAGCCTGCGCCATTTTCATTCTGCGCCTGCTGCTTCCGCTGCTTTTTGCTGCCGTTTTTTTATTATCTCTTACGGTCAGCCAATACAGCGATCAGGATAACCAGTGCTTTTACTACAGACTGATAATATGTATTGATACCCATGATATTCATACCATTGTTCAGTACTGCAATGATCATAACACCGGCAAATGTGCCCATGATCTTACCACGGCCGCCGCTCATGCTGGTACCGCCCAGGGCAACTGCCGCGATAGCATCCAGTTCATAGCCCTGACCCAGGATAGACTGGGCAGAGTCTACACGGGAGATCATGATCAGGCCAGCCAAAGCAGACATAAAACCGGAAATCGCATATACGATGATCTTTGTTTTTGTTGTATCAACACCAACCAGATTTGCACATTTGATATTGCTGCCTGTTGCGTAAATCTTTCTGCCAAAAGTTGTTTTTGTCAGCATGAACCAGAAGATCGCCAGAGAAACCAGCAGGATGATAACAGGCACGGGAATTTTGATAAAACCCAGATTCAGGGAACCTTTCCCCAGTGTTTCAAACAATTTTGCGCCAAAGTCGCTTTCGATGCTTGCTTTCAGCTTGGAAATGGGTTTCCCGTCTGTGATGATCATAGCAAAGCCTCGATAAGCTGTCATGGTGATCAATGTTGCGATAAAGGGCTGCAGGCGGCCTTTTGTTACCAAAATACCACTGAATGCACCTAATGCTGTACCAATGATCAATGCTGCAATGATAGCCAAAGGCGCTGCGATCCCATGGATCAGCATTTCTGCACAGATGATGGCACTCAGCGCAAATGTGGAACCAACAGACAAGTCGATACCATCAGACAAGATAACACATGTCATACCAAAGGCGATCAGGCCATTGAATGTCGCCTGACGCATCAGGTTCAAAAAGTTGCTTGCTGTTCTGAATTCAGGGCTGACGCAGCACAGCACCACTGCCAGCAGGAGCAGCGCAATAAACGCAGCATACTCACCAAAATAAGCCCCTAAGCTTTTCTTTGTTTTTTCCATTATAAACTTCCCCCTGTAGCTAATGTCATTACTTTTGCCTGATCTGCTTCTGCAGCATCCAGGATACCTGTAATCTCACCTTCATGAACAACTACGATTCGGTCACTCATACCAAGTACTTCCGGCAATTCAGAAGATACCATGATCACGGCTACGCCTTTTGCAGCCATTTCGTTGATGATATTGTAGATTTCCTTCTTGGCACCGATATCTACACCTCTGGTAGGTTCGTCCAAAATCAGGATCTTGGGATCTGTGTAGACCCATTTTGCCAATACGACCTTTTGCTGGTTACCACCACTCAGGTTATTGCATTCATGGTCAGGGCCAAAGCATTTGATGCGGAATTCTTCAATGCCTTTTTTGACGATAGCATTCTGCTTTTCTTTATTCAGCACGAAGCCATTGGCTACTTTGCCCAGATTTGTGATCTCGATATTTTCCGCAACGCTCTTTTCCAGCAGCAGCCCCTCTGTCTTACGGTCTTCTGTGATGAAGCCGATGCCTGCGGCGATGGCCTGTCTGGGGTTTTTGATGTTCACTTCTTTGCCTTCGATGAAGATCTTCCCCGTATCCCGATGGATATTGCCGAAGATCGCATGCATGATCTCTGTTCTGCCTGCGCCCATCAGACCGGAAACACCAAGAACTTCACCGGCTTTTACATCAAAGCTGACATCTTTAAACAGCTTGCCGCTGCTCAGTCCTTCTATGCGCAGCACTTCTTTGCCCACTGCTACCTCACGTTTGGGGAAACGTTCCCCAATGGTACGGCCGATCATCATCTGTACAACATGATCCAAATCGATATCCTTAATATTTTCTGTGCCTACATATGCACCATCACGCAGGACTGTGATACGGTCACACAATTCGAAAATCTCTTCCATACGGTGGGAGATATATACGATAGATACCCCCTTTGCCCGCAGGGCGTTGACAACTTCAAACAAACCTCTTGTTTCGCTGGCAGTCAAGGCCGCTGTAGGTTCGTCCATGATGATGACCTTTGCATCTGCCATCAGCGCCTTACAGATTTCCACCATCTGCTGCTGCCCGACAGAAAGGTCAGACATGGTTGCTGTTACAGGGATATTTACCCCCATCTTGTCCATGATTTCTTGGGCTTTTGCTCTCATGGCTTTTTTGTCACAGATACCGAAACCTTTTGTGATCTCTTTACCCATGAACAGATTTTCTTCTACCGTAAGGTCGAACAGTACATTCAGTTCCTGATAGATGAATACGATACCTGCTTTTTCTGCTTCCTGAGGACTTTTAAAGACAACTTCCTTGCCATCCACCAGAATCGTACCGGCATCTTTTGTATATACGCCTGTCAGGATCTTCATCAGGGTGGACTTACCTGCACCGTTCTCACCCATAAGAGCATGCACTTCACCGTCTTTCAGTAAGAATCCGGCATCTTTCAAAACCTGATTCGAACCGAAGGACTTGTCTATGCCCTTCATTTCGATATTCATTCTGCTCTATCCCCTTTCCTTTTTTATTTTTTAACCCGAAAAACTTTCTTTTAAGCGAAAATGCAGCCAGACTGAAGGATAATGTTGGCATAAGGTGTGGTTTCCCCCGTTCTAATGACAGCCTTGCAGTCATGGGTTCTTTCTTTCAACTCTGCATGAGATACAAATTCCACCTCAACATCCTGCCCGGCAAAAAATGCTTCCACTTTGCTGAGCACATCCGGATTCTGTTCTTTGATCTCTTCTGCCAGAACGATTTTTTCTACTTTCATATCCCCTGCTACAATTTCCAATGTTCTCATAAAGGCAGGCTCACCAAATGCCAGTGCAAGGTCGATTCGTTCCACCTCATCAGGAATGGGCAGACCACAGTCACCGATACAGATCGTATCTGTATGCCCCATATAAGATAATACTCTGGAAATGTCGCTGTTTAAAATCCCCTGCTTTTTCAAAGTAAAAACTCCTTCCTGTCGTATGTTTGTTTTCAATCATTTTTCCTTTGTATGTCGTGTTGTCTGTCGTTCTACCAAAGATACGTCAAACAGATTTTCCTTTTGAATCGGTTCCCCATTGGCATGCATCACAATGACTTGTGCTGCCAGGGTTCCCATTTCTTTGATCGGCTGAATGATCGTGGAAAATTCCGGTGCAAATAATTTACTGAATCGGATATTATCAAAGCCCATGAGCTGGATATCCTCCGGCACATGAAAGCCCTTACTTAATAATACCTTATACACCGCAATGGCAACCATGTCATTGCAGGCCAAAATACCATCTACATCGGGAAATTCCGACAGAAGCTCTTCTGCCACCCGCAATCCTTCTTCGTAATCATAATCACAATCCAGCCATTGCTCCTTCAGACCATATTCTTTGCAGATATCCAGATAACCTAAAAACCTTTGCTGACCACTGGAAAATTTTTGCGGCCCACGCATACAAACGATATTTTTGCACCCGCATTGGAGCAGATGTTCCGTAGCCATTCTGCCCCCCTTATAATGATCCGCTTCGATAAAAGCGATCTCATCCAGGCCTTCGATCTTGCGGTCGAGGATCACAAAGGGCACCTGGCATGGCCCAATTTTAGAAGCAAGGTCTTCGCTGTTTGTCATGATGATGATGCCATCTGCATTGAGCTGATTCAGCGTCTGAATATTCAGCAATTCTTTTTCCGTATTGTTCTGAGAATTACACAAAAGGATACGGTAGTTGTTTCGAAAAGCTTCTTCTTCAATGGCTCTTGCCAGTTCACCAAAAAACGCATTTTCAATATTTGGCACGATCACGCCAATGATTTTGGAGGATTTTTTAAATAGAGCACGAGCAAGCTCGTTGGGTTTGAAACCCGTTTCATCGATCACCGTAAGCACCTGTTCCTTTTTGATCGGATCTACATTGGCAGTCCCATTGATCACTCTGGATACTGTCGCAGGCGAAACACCTGCTCTTTTCGCCACTTCTCTGATGCTTACCATACGATTCCCTCCATATGAAATCGGTTTCAACCTGTTTTCTTAAATTATAATCCTTAGTATTTTACAGTGTCAATCTGCTGTTTATTTTTCAGCGATTTCAACCATTTCCCAAACAAAAATTGTTTATTATGTATAATCCCTTTCCAATGTGCATCTTTTGTCCCCGAAATGATACAATCAAACGACCCAATGCTCATTCTTGTATGTTTTTCAGCAGATAGTCTCCCCCTTCTATTTGAAGCGGAAGTCCCTCTACCAGGGAGTGTGCAATTTTTCTGCGCGCCGTTGCATAGATGCGCTGCGCTGTGGCGCGAGAAACATTCATATAGACTCCACATTCCTCCTGGGAGATCCCCTCTTTATCCACCAGACGAATCGTTTCATATTCATCCACGGTCAAAATCACCACCGGTTTTCCTTCAAAATCGTTTATTGGCCGAAACCCCAGATTTTGAGGCAAGGAAGAAATCTCTCGTGGCTTTTTTCTACGCAAATCAGCCCCTCCTTTTCATATGATGTACCCTATGCCGATATAACCATTCTATCTTCATCCCTCCATATATGTCAACAAAGCAAAATAAACAAAACTGCGTTTTATCACTTTCTTACATTTCCCGCTGCATTTGCTGTAAGCTGATAAATCTTTGCAATATCTTCCGAAGGTTTATGGGAACATAAAAAATGGTGTGATTATTTACTGATCACACCATTTTCATATCGATTGATTCAATTTTTAAAACAGCTTCCCCGCCGGATTTCTTTCCGGTATCTGCCATGTTTTATTCATCATCCAGCTTCAATACGGACATGAACGCCTGCTGAGGTACTTCTACGCTGCCGATCTGGCGCATACGTTTTTTACCCTCTTTCTGTTTTTCCAGCAGTTTTTTCTTACGGGTGATGTCGCCGCCGTAACATTTTGCCAATACGTCTTTCCGCATGGCACTGATGGTTTCTCTGGCGATGATCTTGCTGCCGATGGCTGCCTGAATGGGGATTTCAAACAAATGTCTGGGGATTTCCTTTTTCAGCTTTTCGCACATCTTTCTGCCGCGTTCTGTTGCAGAGCCCTTATGCACGATAAAGGACAAGGCATCCACAGGTTCTTTGTTTACCAAAATATCCAGTTTCACCAATTCGCTTTCCTGATAACCGATCAGGCTGTAATCGAAAGAGGCATAGCCACGGCTTCTGGATTTCAGCACATCGAAGAAATCGTAGATGATCTCATTCAGAGGCATGTGGTAGGTCAGCATAGCTCTGGTGGAATCCAGATATTCCATGCTGATATATTCGCCGCGGCGCTGCTGGCACAGCTCCATGATAGGGCCAATATAATCCTTGGGCAGCATGATCTCTGCCTTTACGATAGGTTCTTCCATCTTTTCGATGCGGGCAGGGTCGGGCATATTGCTGGGGTTGGACAGATCAAAGCTTGTACCATCTGTCAGATATACTTTATAGATAACACTGGGCGCTGTTGTAACCAGATCCAGATTATATTCTCTTTCCAGTCTTTCCTGAATGATCTCCAGATGCAGCAGACCCAGGAAACCACAGCGGAATCCAAAGCCCAACGCAATGGATGTTTCAGGTTCAAAGAACAGGGCAGCATCATTCAGCTGCAGTTTTTCCAGAGCATCTCTCAAATCAGGATATTTTGCGCCATCCACAGGAAAGATACCACAGTAAACCATAGGGTTTACCTTTTTATAGCCGGGCAGGGCTTCTGCCGTCGGTCTGGCTGCTTCTGTAACCGTATCTCCCACACGGGTATCAGATACTGTTTTGATGCTGGCTGTAAAATAGCCTACCATCCCTGCACTCAGCTCATCCACAGGCAGGAAACGGCCGGGGCCAAAGATACCGACCTCTACAACGTCGAATTCTTTGCCTGTTGCCATCATTTTTACCTTGCTGCCCTTGCGGATCTTGCCGTCAAAAATACGCATCAGAACGATAACACCCCGATACTGATCGTAAACAGAGTCGAATACCAAAGCCTTCAGGGGCGCATCAGGGTCGCCTGTGGGGGCAGGGATATCTGTGATGATGCGTTCCAGAACATCCTCGATATTGATGCCGTTTTTGGCAGAAATTTCAGGGGCATCCTCTGCGGGGATACCAATGATATCTTCGATCTCCTGCTTTGCCCATGCAGGGTTTGCGCTGGGCAGATCGATTTTATTGATGACAGGAAGGATCTCCAGATTATTATCCAATGCCAGATATACATTTGCCAATGTCTGCGCTTCGATACCCTGGGCTGCATCAACGATCAGCACTGCGCCTTCGCAGGCCGCCAGGGAACGGGAAACCTCATAGTTGAAGTCCACATGACCGGGGGTATCGATCAGGTTGAACTGATATTCTTCACCATCCTGGGCGTGGTAGATCAACCGCACCGCCTGAGATTTGATGGTGATGCCTCTTTCTCTTTCCAGGTCCATGTTGTCCAGAACCTGTTCCTGCATTTCTCTATCTGTCAAAAGACCCGTTTTCTGGATCAGTCTGTCTGCCAGTGTGGATTTGCCGTGGTCGATATGGGCCACGATACAAAAATTTCGAATATTTTTCTGTTTGTCCTGAGACATACGCTTCCTCCTTGCACAAATTTGATGCATATATAACATCTTATTTTACCACATCTTTGATATGGAAGTCAAAATAATCCCATTATTCTCCTTTATTCTTTTCTTCTGTCTGCTTCTGTTTTTTCACAAACAAGATCCAGTTGAGAGCGCAGACTGCCGCCGCCACAAAGCAGACCGCCGCTCCCAAGCCGATGCCTGCATTTTTGAACAGCACGCCCAACAGCAGGAAAACCACCACTGCCGCCTGGCGAAGCATTTCTCCCTTTTGCAATCCTTCCTTCTTTTCTTCATCTATCAATCGAGGCATTCTTTTCTCCTCCTTTGTTTTTTTATTATATTACATCATAAGAAATCTCTTCGTCTTTTTTAACAAAGCCTTAAGTTTTCATTCACAAAATGTCCATATTTTCATTGTATACTACAAGAGAAGTCAAAAGGACGCCCCCTTTTACTTCCCGCCTGCGGCTCTCTTCCCCGAACAGCCGCAGGCACCCCTTCCCAATTTCAGGGCATATAAAAAGCATATTACACTTTTGTTTGTTTAAAAATATAGTAATACACCCTCCCCTTTCGAAAAAAGCAGCCCGCCCGGACTGCTTTTTTCCTTTTTTTATTACACCAGGAACGATACTGAGCCCCTCTCGCCAAATGAATTTACACAAAAGAATGCCGCTATATGCAAGCATCTGCTGCATGCTTTCCCGTAAATCCCCTTGGCTCTGTATCGTTACATATAGCTCTTCTTCCAAATAGAGGGAGTAAACAGCATGATGATCGGGAAGATTTCCAATCTGCCCAACAGCATATCAAAGCATAAAACCACCTTGGAAAATCCTGAGAAAAAGAGGAAATTTTCCTCAGGGCCAACCATAGCAAAGCCGGGACCAACATTCCCCAGACAGGTCACCACAGAGGTCAAGGATGTGATAAAATCGTAGTTATCCAAAGAAATCAGGATAAAAGAACCCAGCAGGAGCAGAAGATATACAACGATATATCCCGTTACCCCGCTGATAATATCTTCTTCGATCTTCGCACCGTCCAATTTGATCAGATTTACAGAACGGGGATGCACGATACGTTTGATCTCCCGATATGCCGATTTCACCAGAATGATCAATCTGGATACTTTGATACCGCCCCCGGTAGAACCGGCGCATGCCCCTAAAATGGTCAGGCAGAAGATCAGAGTCTTGGAAAACTCCGGCCATACATCAAAATTCGCCGTAGCGAAGCCCGTGGTCGTCACGATCGCCGCCACCTGGAATGCCGCATGACGAAAAGCAGATTCCAATGTGGGATACATATGATAGATATTGACTGTGATCAGCACGATGCTGGCAAATACGATCCCAATATAATATCTCAGTTCTTCATTTTTCAAAATATTTTTGACATCCTTCAGGATCATCAGATAATACAGGTTGAAATTCACACCGAACAACAGCATGAATACCGTGATGACATATTCAAAGTAGGCATTATGATAGCCTGCGATACTTGCATTTTTGATGGCAAAGCCCCCTGTACCCGCTGTGGAGAAGGCATTTACGATACTGTCAAACAAAGGCATGCCGCCCAGCAACAACAGCACCATTTCAATGATAGTCAGCGCAATATAAATTTTATAAAGCAGCTTCGCTGTAGATTTTACCTTGGGCACCAGCTTGGAAACCATAGGGCCCGGTGCTTCCGCCTTCATCAGATACATGGTACGGTCATCCCCCAGGGGAATGATGGCTAAGGTGAATACCAGAATACCCATACCGCCGATCCAATGGGTAAAGCTGCGCCAGAACAAAATGCTCATTGGCAGCCCTTCAATTTCTGTCAGGATGGTGGCACCAGTGGTCGTAAAGCCGGAAACTGTTTCAAAAAAGCAATTGATATATCCATTTATCGTACCGCTCAAATAAAAAGGCAGCGCCCCCAGAAGCGACATAACGATCCACGACAATGCGACAACAACGAAGCCTTCTCGGCCATAGATCCGCTTATTCTGCGGTTCCCGTCTGATCAGCAGCGTCCCCACGATCAGGCAGGCTGCGATCGTAGCGATAAATGCGATGGCTTCATGGGTTTCTTTATTCCAAAAGGCAACAAAAGTCGGTATCGCCAGCAATATGCCTTCTATCCGAACAATGTTGCCTAAAATATAGGCAATCATATTAAAATTCATAGCTCTTCACCAATCTCAGATATTATTTCAAAATATCTTTCAAATCCATCAAATGTTTATTTCTCGTTACAATGATAACACTGTCTCCCACCTCGATGGAATCATTACCGCCGGGGATAATGACTCTGCCGCCGCGGATGATCGTCGCTACCAGCAATTCATCCTTCGTTTTCAAATTTTTCAGCGGAACACCAACAACGGAAGATTTTTCTCTTACCTTGAATTCCAGTGCTTCAATGCGGTCGTTGATCAGCTTATGCAGAGTTTCTACATTGCTGCTGCCTACGGAATTCTGCATAGCGCGCACATAGCGGACGATATTGCTTGCCGCGATGGTCTTGGGAGAAATGAAACCGTCGATATCCAGTGCATCCAAAATCTCATCAAAATTGATACGGTTGATCTTGGCGATGACCTTAGAAACCTTCTTCGCCTTGGCATACAAAGAAACCACGATATTTTCTTCATCCATCCCCGTCAGGCAAACCAGTGCATCTGTTTTTTCCAGACCTTCTTCCTGCAGCAACTCCTTATCCGTCCCATCCCCATGGATGATGACAGCCTCCGGCAGCACTTCGCAAAGGTCTTCGCAGCGTCTATAATCCATCTCGATAATCTTTACACGCACATGAAGAGAAAGCAGTTCCTTCGCCAGATAATAGGCAACACGCCCGCCGCCGATGATCATAACGGATTTTACGCCGGTACGGAAAATACCGATGGTACGGAAAAACTTAGCGATCTCCAGATGGGATGCTGTCAGGTTGATCTTATCTCCTGCCTGCAGCACAAAATCACCACTGGGAATATAAACCTCGCCCTCTCTCTGCACCGCACAGATCAGGATCTTTACCTGAAACTCTTTATAGATGGCCCAAAGGGGCATACCATCCAGCACACTGTGGGGAGGGATCTTGATTTCCACCAGTTCCACACGGCCTCTGGCAAAGGTATCGATCTTCAAAGCAGAAGGGAAACGCAGCAAACGGGAAATTTCTTCCGCCGCCGCCAATTCCGGGTTAACCGCCATGCTGAGCCCCAGGTCGTCCTTCAGCTTATTGATCTGCTGAAAATATTCCGGATTACGCACACGGGCAATGGTATGCTTCGCCCCCAGTTTTTTCCCCACCAGACAAGCCAGCATATTGACCTCATCGGCGGAAGTGGCAGCGATCAGCAGATCGGAATGGGGCACGCCCGCCCTTTCCTGCACTTCCATACTGGCGCCATTGCCTTCCACACTGATGATATCCATCGTATTGGATGCATTGGTCAAAACTCTGGTATTATTATCAATCACAATGATGTCATGTCCTTCACCGGAAAGCTGGCTGGCAATGGTGCCGCCTACCTTACCGTCCCCTACGATCACAACGTTCATGGTCGTTCCTCCTTGTTTCTCTAAGGTCTCTTTCCTTTTTAAGACCGCCAATTCATCATAATATCATATCATCTCCACTTAGGAAAAACAAGGTCTTTCCATGTTTTTATATGCATAGCAGTTCTTCTGTTCCCAGCATTTTCCAACAAAAGAAAAAAGCCCGGAAGAATTTCTTTCCAGGGCTTCTTTCTTACCTATTTCAATCTTTTATTTCCCGCATTTTTCTTTCAGGATATCCAGCAGATCTGCCAGAGCCACTTCACTCTTTTCGCTAGTTGCCATTTCCTTCAGTTCCACCTTGCCATTTTCCAGTTCAGAATCGCCAAGGATCACAGAATATTTTGCGCCGATCTTATTTGCATATTTCATCTGGGCTTTTACACTGCGTTCTACGGTATCACAGTCGGCCTTGATGCCTGCTTTTCTCAGCTGATATGCCAAAGCCTGGGCTTTCAGAAGACCTGCTTCTCCCATGGAACCGATGTAAACGTCTCTTTCAGGGGTTTCTGTGATGGCACCGTTCTGTCTTTCCAGAATCATGATCAGTCTTTCGATACCCAGACCGAAGCCAACGGCACCTGTGGGCTTGCCGCCCACTTCTTCCACCAGTTTATCGTATCTGCCGCCGCCGCAGACGGTCAGACCATTGGATACGAATTCAAATACAGTTCTTGTGTAATAATCCAGACCACGAACGATCTTGGGATCGATGGTAAAGGCAATGCCGTTTTCTGTCAGGATATCCTGCACCTTCTGGAAATGAGCGGTACATTCTTCATCCAGACAATCCAGCACAGAGGGAGCATTTGCTACGATCTTCTGGCAGGATTCTTCTTTGCAGTCCAATACACGCAGGGGGTTCTTTTCAAAACGTTCCTTGCAGGTAGGGCACAGCTTATCCAGATTCTGACCGATAAATTCCTTCAGTGTTTTGTTGTATCTTGCACGGCATTCGGGGCAGCCAAGGCTGTTGATCCGCAGTTCCACCCCTTCTACGCCCATTTCTTCCAGCAGAGCCGTTGCCACAGAGATAACCTCCGCATCCTGTGCGGCGCTGTAGGAGCCCAGCATTTCAATACCAAACTGGTGGAACTGTCTCTGTCTGCCTGCCTGTGTGTTTTCACAGCGGAAGGTCGGGGAAATGTAGTACAGCTTTGTGGGCTGTGCCTGATTGTGCATGCCATGCTCAATATAAGCACGAACCACGCCTGCTGTGCCTTCGGGGCGCAGGGTCAGGCTTCTGTCGCCGTCATCTGTGAAGGTATACATTTCCTTCTGCACGATATCTGTTGTTTCGCCAACGCCTCTGGCGAAAAGTTCTGTAAATTCAAACGCAGGTGTGCGGATTTCACCGATGCCGAAGGTTTCGCAGATGCGTCTCATCTTGCCTTCGATCTCCTGCCATGCCTTTACCTCTGCGCCGTAAATATCCTTTGTCCCTTTTACTAACTGGATCATATCCTACCTCCTTGGGGCAAGCCCGTTCTTTTTCTTTCTATCATCTCATCGATGCGACCGATGTAATCTTCAATGCTCTTTACGTTGAATACCCGTTCGATGCGGTCTGTTTCAGGGTCAACGGTTTTTGTGCTGGCCCCTGCCCCTGCCGCCAGAATGGTCTGCTTTTCCTCCATGATCTGGACATTATAGACCCCTTCCTTGCCGGGGTGGCAATAGCCAACGTTTTCAAAATTGCCAACCATATTTTTCTGGCGGTACATATAATAGGGCTCCATGCCCATTTTTTCCGCATATTCCGCGGAAATATCCAGCATCTGCTCCAGCATTTCCGCCGTTGTCATGTCATGCTGGTCCAGTTCTTCCCGCAGACGGGATGCCCGCTTCACCGCCAGGGTATGCACCGTTACGTTATCAGGCTCCAGCTTCATGATCTCTTCCATGGTATTGCGCACATCTGCCGCATCCTCCCCGGGCAGACCCAAAATCAAGTCCATGTTGATGTTTTCATGGCCTTCTTCTCTGGCTTCGCGGAACACTCTGCGGATATCCTCCACCGTATGCTTTCTGCCCACTGCCTGCAAGGTCTTATCATTCATGGTCTGGGGATTGATGGAGATGCGGTTGACACCGTATGCCTTCATCAGACGGAGTTTTTCTCTGGTGATGGTATCGGGACGGCCTGCTTCCACCGTATATTCCATGGAAGCATCGGGGTGGAACAGTTCCTCCACTTTTTTCAGCAGCCGTTCCAACTGGGCCTCATTCAGAGACGTGGGCGTACCGCCGCCGATGTAGATATTTTTCATCACAAACTGCTTGCTGTATGCCGCCAGCCAGTCCAGTTCCCTGAACATGGCATCCAAATATTCATCCACACGATTTTTATACTGATGCAGAGGATAGGCTGTAAAGGAGCAATACAAACATCTGGTGGGGCAGAAGGGAATGCCGATATACAGGCTGATTTCCTCGGGCTTGTTGCCCTGCAAAATCTTCTGCTCCGCCTTTGCCACCTTCAGAGCCAGTGCCGCCTTATGCTCCATAACAAGATAATCCTCTGTCAGGAACGCCATACATTCTGCGTCGCTTTTGCCTTCCTCCAGCAGAATGCTCACCAGCTTGGCAGGACGCACCCCTGTCAGCAGGCCCCACTGGGGGCGGATGCCCGTTTCCCCTTTCAGCAGTTCATAAATGGTGCGCTTGATGATGCGTTTCTGTTCTTTTTCCGTCAGGGTCTCTTCCTCATAGGGTATAGACCATTCCGCCGTTTTTTCCCCACGGCGATAAAGCATTGCCGAAGCAATGCCTTTCTCCATGCGGCTGACCACGGTGATCTCCCCCGTCACTTCCTCCACACGGGTATAGTGACGGTTGGCGAGAAACACCTGGATCATCGTCTGCACATCATTTTGCAGTTCATGTCCCTGCAGGACATAATAAATCATTTCTGTATCCATAGTCATCAGAACAGTTTTTCACTGTCCAGCAGCAGTGTTACAGGGCCATCGTTGACCAAGGCAACCTTCATATCTGCCTGGAACTGTCCCTGTGCCACCTTTTTGATGCCCAGTGTCTGGGCTTTGGCGCACAGCTTGGAAAACAGTTCATTTGCCAGCTCGGGGGCTGCACCGCCGGAATAGCCGGGGCGTCTGCCTTTTCTTGCATCGCCATACAGTGTGAAGTTAGGCACAATGAGAAGCTCCCCTTCAATGTCCATCAGGGACAGGTTCATTTTTCCGTTTTCATCCTCGAAAATACGCAGATTGATGACTTTATCCAGCATATAATCAATGGTCTTATCGGTATCTGTTCCCAGCATGCCAAACAAAACCATGATACCCTTGCCGATTTCGCCAACCACCTGACCGTCGATGGTCACACTTGCTTCTGTTACTCTCTGTAATACTGCTCTCATTTCTTCCTCCTACGATATATCCAAAGATCAGCCAAGGCCGGAAACACGTTCTACTTCCATGATGTCTTTCAGGCTCTTCAGGTGTTTTACCACCCGTTCCAGCTGTTCCTTTGTTCTGATTTCCATTGTAATATTGATAATTGCCAGCATATCCTTCGTTGTGCGGACATTGAAGCCCTTTACGGAAATATCATCATCCGCCAGCATACGGCTGATCTCCAGAATCAGGCCGACTCTGTCACCGGCTGTCACGCGGATCTCTGCCAGATAGGATGTGTTGGAATCCCCACGGGCATAGTGGGCATCCCATTCCGCATTGATGAGGCGAGCCCGTTCATCATTGGTCAGATTGATGACATTGACACAGTCCGTACGGTGGATGGTGACACCACGGCCACGGGTAACGAAACCAACGATTTCATCCCCAGGTACAGGGCTGCAGCATTTGGAGAAACGCACGGCAACATCGCCGATGCCTTCCACGATAATGCCGCTCTTGCTCTTATGCTGCTTAACAGGCTTCTGGTCGATGGTCTTTTCAAAGTCCTTCAGGGCATCCTCTGCCGTTTGGGTCTTGCGTTTTTCCTTCAGGTATTCATCCTTCAGGCGGTTGACTACCTGCCCTTCCTTCAGTCCGCCGTAGCCAACGGCTGCCAGCAGGGCATCCCAGTTTTTGAAGTCATATTTGACCAGAACGATCTCCTGCCATTCGGGACGCAGCAGATCCTGAGGCTGGAAGCCTTTTTTCTTCATATCTGCCAAAATCATTTCCCGACCGCGAATGATATTTTCTTCCTTCTCTTCCTTCTTGAACCACTGCTTGATTTTCGTTCTGGCCTGGGCTGTTTTGACGATGGAAAGCCAGTCTCGGTTAGGGCCTTTGGAATTCTGAGAAGTGATGATCTCAACGATATCACCGTTCTGGATCTTATGATCCAGAGGAACGATTTTATTATTTACTCTGGCGCCGACCATTTTGTTGCCGACGGCAGAGTGGATCATATAAGCAAAGTCGATGGGTGTGGAATCCTTGGCAAGCTGGATGACATCCCCCTGGGGGGTGAAGGCATACACCTGTGTGGTGAAAATATTCAAGTCCAGCTTGATGGTATCCAGATATTCCTTATTATCGGACATATCCTGCTGCCATTCCATGATCTGGCGCAGCCATGCCAGCTTCGCTTCTTCCTTTTTCGCAGATTTGCTGGTCTTTTCGTTTGCCTTGCCCTCTTTATATTTCCAATGGGCAGCGATACCATATTCACTGGTACGATGCATTTCCCATGTTCTGATCTGCACTTCAAAGACCTGCCCCATGGGGCCGATCAGAGTATTGTGCAGAGACTGATACATATTGGGCTTGGGCATAGCGATATAGTCCTTGAAACGACCGGGCATGGGAGTATACATGGTGTGTACGATACCCAGCACGGCATAGCAGTCCTTTACATTATCTACCAATGCACGGATGGCAAACAGGTCATAGACCTGATCCAGGGTTTTGTTCTGGTTGACCATCTTTTTATAGATGCTGAAAAAATGCTTCGTTCTGCCATAGACCTTGCCCTTGATGCCGGCTTCGTCCATTTTCGCCTGCAGGTCGTTTACGATATTCTGTACAAATTCATCCCGTTCTTCTTTCTTTTTCTGGATCTTTGCCGCCAGATCGAAATAGGCATCGGGGTTCAAATACTTGAAGCACAGATCCTCCATTTCGGAACGGATCTTGGAAATACCCAGTCTGTGTGCCAGAGGCGCATAGATATCCAAGGTTTCCTGTGCTTTTTCTCGCTGTTTTTCGGGCGTCATATAGTTCAGCGTACGCATATTGTGCAGTCTGTCCGCCAGTTTGATCAAAATGACGCGAATATCCTTTGCCATGGCAAGGAACATCTTACGGTAGTTTTCTGCCTGCGCTTCTTCCTTTGTAGAATAGGACAGCTTACCCAGTTTGGTGACACCATCCACCAGTGCAGCGATCTCTTCGCTGAACAGATTGCTGATGTCTTCATAGCTGTATTCCGTATCTTCAATGATATCATGCAGGATACCTGCCACGATGGTCTCCATATCCAGTTCCAGTTCCGCCAGGATATATGCCACTTTCAAAGGATGGATGATATATGGCTCGCCGGATTTTCTTTTCTGATCCTTATGGGCATCCACCGCCAGTTTATAGGCTTTTTCGATCATAGAAAAATCATCGGATGGATGGTAGGTCTTGATTTTCTCGATCAATTCCTGATACAGTTGTTCTTCGATTGCTGCCATACTCATCACCCCCTCTTACTGATAAAGATTTTATAATTTTGTCGAAAAAAGATTATAAAAATAATTATACAGTTTCCTATGTATATTTTCAAGATTTTTCTGAGAAAGCCCTATCCTGCGTTCCTGCTTTTCTGCAAACTGGTTTGCAAGAAAGCAGGAACATAGGATAGGCAAGCCGAATGAGCAAAGAAGCGATGCGTAAGCAGCACGATTTGCGAATATAGGCGGCGATTGCGAGAGTGTAACCCACGGAGCAATCGGCTTTTCTCCTTCCTATTCCAACAGTCCCTTATCATATTTTAGGGAAAGGATGCGTGTCAGGCTTTCCTTCACCCTATCCGCCGAAATTTCACCACTCTCAATGGCTTCTGTCAGGCTTTCCGCGGCTTTCTGCAAATCCGCAGGCATCAGCACGATGTCTACCCCTGCCTGCACCGCCAGCACTGTGCTTTCCCCTGCACCATAGGGTTCCACAATGGCCCCCATATTCATGGCATCAGTGATGATGATGCCAGTAAATCCCAATTCCTGCCGCAAAATCCCCAGCAGTTCTGGAGAAAGGGACGCAGGCATGCCGTCCGTGGTGGCATTTGGCGTTTGGATATGCCCTACCATGATGAAATCCACATTTGCGGCGATAGCTTCCCGGAAAGGAACAAATTCCACTGTCCGCAGCCGTTCCATATCGTGTTCCACATAGGTTTCCCCTTTGTGGCTGTCCATGGCAGTATCCCCATGTCCCGGGAAATGCTTTGCACAGGCACTGACGCCAGTTTTCTGCATGGCTCTGATAAATCCGCCCACCTGTTCCGCTGCCTCTTTGGGGTCGGAAGAAAAGGCTCTGGTGCCGATGACAGGATTATCGGGGTTCGTGTTCACATCGGCAACAGGGGCAAAATCCACATTGATGCCCAGCTCTGCCAATTCTTCCCCAATGGTTCGTCCTGCCGCCGCCGCGTCTTCGATTTCCGCCGCCGCAGGAATGGGTTCATGGGGAATATTGCTCTTATCCAGACGGGAAACCAGTCCCCCCTCTTCATCAATGCCGATGAAGAGAGGCAGATCTGCTGCTGCCTGCAAATCTGCAGTTAGTTGTTTTGTCTGCTCTGCCGTGTCCAGATTTTCTGCAAACAAAATCACCCCACCAATATGATATGCAGAAATGGCTTCCTTTGCTTCTGCCGAAAGGGTCGTCATTCCTGTCCCATCGGCATTTTGGCGAAAATCTGCCATCAAAAGCTGCCCCGCTTTTTCCGCAGGGGTCATCTCGTCGATGATAGTTTGTATGGTTTCTGCTTTGATCTCCGCTTCTGTTTTCGATGGTGTCTCTGTCGTCTCCGTCTGCTCCTTGCAGGCACAAAGCCCAAAAGAAAGGCACCCCGCCAGAAGCAAAGCCAGTAATTTTTTCATTTTCGTTCCCCCTTTTGTAAATTCTTCCCTATTTAAAATAATTTCTTCATAAGATACCCTTTCTCCTTTAAAATAAACAGAGTTCCGTGAAAAAACAAGTCCCTATCTTTTCTTTTTCATATCTTTTTAGTATAATTAGACTAGGAGATTATGTGATATTAAAGGAGAACGTTTATGAAACTGCAAAAATTACTCAGCTACGTGCGTCGTGCCGTGGATGATTATCATATGATAGAAGAAGGCGATAAGATCGCTATTGGTGTTTCCGGCGGGAAGGACAGCATTTGCCTTCTTGTGGCTTTAAAACATCTGCAGCGGTTCTATCCCAAGCATTTTGAGATCGAAGCCATTACGATTTCTTTGGGTCTGCCCGGTGCGAAATATGATGATATCCAGGCTCTTTGCGACGAACTTGGTGTCCGTTATACCGTGGTCCACACCGATATCGGTCAGATCATTTTCGAGGAAAGAAAAGAGAAGAACCCCTGCTCCCTCTGCGCGAAAATGCGGAAGGGTGCTTTGAACGATATGGCAGAAAAGCTGGGCTGCAACAAAGTGGCTCTGGGGCATAATAAAGATGATGTGGTGGAAACCTTCTTCATGTCCCTGTTCTACGAAGGCCGCATGAACTGCTTCGCCCCTGTCAGCTATCTGGACAGAAAGAAGCTCTGGTCCATCCGTCCTCTGATGTATGTGCCGGAATGGGAATGCCGCAGCTTCGTCAACAAAAGCGGCATCAACATCGTGAAAAACCCCTGCCTTGCCGATGGCAATACCAAGCGGCAGGAAACCAAAGAATTACTGGCAGAGCTTTCCCAGCGGTATGATAATCTGCAGGAAAAGGTATTCGGTGCCATCAAACGTTCCTCTCTGAAAGGCTGGAACAAGGAGGAATAATATGTCCACTTACCATGAAGAATTGAAAAATAAAGAGACTCTACGGCTGCGGGAGGTTCAAAAGGAACTGCCGCCCTTCACCCAGTCCTTTTTCCGGGGCATCGCTCAGACCACATCCACAAAAACCCGTCTAGCATACGCCTACGACCTGCGTATCTTCTTCCGCTACCTTTATGAAGAACACCGCACCCTGGGCGGTATCGAAGCAAAGGACTTCACAGCGGAACACCTGAACGAAGTCACCTCTGAGGATATCGACTGCTTTCTGGAATATCTTTCCTATTATATCCGCCCTGACCATGAAAATCCCGAATATGGCAGGGAAATGCACAACGATGAAAAGGGCAAATCCCGTAAGCTGGCGGCAGTACGGATGCTGTTCAAATATTTTTATAAAAAGAAAATCATCAAGGCCGACCCTGCAGCTTTGGTGGATACCCCGAAAATCCACGAAAAAGCCATTATCCGCCTGGATGTCAACGAAGTGGCAAACTTTCTGGACGCTGTAGAAACCGGCGAAAAGCTGACCGACCGTCAGAAAGCCTTCCACGAACGGACGAAAAAGCGGGACTTAGCTATGATGACCCTGCTTTTGGGCACGGGGATGCGTGTTTCCGAATGTGTGGGCATCAATATCAAGGACTTGGATTTCAAAAATAATGCCGTAAAAGTCACCCGTAAGGGCGGCAATGAAGTATTCCTGTATTTCGGCGAAGAAGTGCGGGAAACCTTAGAAGACTATCTGGAAGAACGGCAAAACGCCGTCACAAAAGAGGAAAACGAGCCTGCCCTTTTCCTTTCCGGTCAGGGCAAGCGCATCGGCGTGCGCACGGTGCAAAATATGGTAAAAAAATACGCCAATGGCGTGACGATCAAAAAAATCACCCCCCATAAACTGCGGAGTACCTTTGGTACGAATCTCTATCAGGAAACGGGGGATATCTATCTGGTGGCAGATGTACTGGGTCATGCGGATGTCAACACTACCCGCAAGCACTATGCCGAAATCGAGGACAGCCGCCGTCGTATGGCTGCCACCCGCATCAAATTAAGAAAGGACTGAACTCCATGGAACCCAAAAGCTGCTTGAAAAAAGTCGAATCCATCTTTTCTGAACATCAGGCGGAGCCCATCTGGCGGCTGCGTTATTTCGCCGTTCTTGCCATGCTGACGGAAATCGACGGCGAACTGCATTTCATCCTCAACAAACGCGCCTCCGGCGTGAATCAGCCCGGCGATGTCTGCTTCCCCGGCGGTCATCAGGAAAAGGGCGAATCTCTGCGGGAAACGGCTCTGCGGGAAACGGAAGAAGAAATGGGCATCCAGAGAGAGGATATCCAGATTCTGGGCAAGAGCGACTTCATGCTGACCATTTACCGGGGCATGATACAACCCTTCATCGGCTATGTCCCCTATGAAATTTACCAGAACGCCCGCCCCAACCCCATGGAGGTGGATGAGATCTTCACCGTACCACTGAAATTTTTCATGGAAACCATTCCGGAAAAGCACGATACCGTTTGGAAGGTCGTAGAATCCGAAGATTTCCCCTATGATAAGATCGAAGGCGGCAAAAACTACCCCTTCAGCAAAGGAAAAACTACCCAGCTTTTCTATGAATACGATGGTCATACCATCTGGGGCTTCACAGCACAGGTCATCCAGAATATCATCGAGATTTTAAAAACAGCAAACGCATAAAAATAACAGCGGTAAAACCAATCTGGTTTCATCGCTGTTTTTCTTTATGCTTCCGGTCTTCCCATCTGTTCTCCGTTTTCATCCACTACAATGGTCTGTGCAGAGGAAAAACTGTACTGCTCATAAGGGTCGTACATATTGTCAGGGTAATCGATCTCATAAAAAGCATCGTTGATCCAGATATGCTCCGGGTCGTTGCCGTTGGTGTTCAGCTTCAGCACCTGTTCTTCTCCGCTGAAAAAGGCATAGGAACCGGAACTTGCCACCCATTCCTCACCAGGGTCTACCCTTTCCTCTACGACAGCACTGTTGAACACAGCAACGAGCTTTGCAATCTCCGTTTCATCGGTGATAACCTTGCAGTCTGCGCCATAGGCAGGGTTTCCCATGGCCAGGGTCACCACCACCTTATCGATTTCATTGGCATCCAATTTTTCCTGCAGCAGTTCCTTTTTCCCACAGCCCCCAAGACAAAGCAGGCACAGCGCCCCACAAATCCATACTTTTTTCTTCATGCTTTTCTCTCCTTTCGCCCATATTCTGTTCCAATTGGACGAAAAAAATCCCCCTTTTGTTCCAGCACATAAAAAGAAAACCGAGTGAAGGCACTCGGTTCAAAAAATCATTTTTTCTTTTTATTATTGTAGGCTTTTTTTCTTTCTTTATCCAGAAGGGCTTTTTCCGCATCTCTGGCGGCTTTTTCTTCCAGCATCTCGTCGATATCTTCGGGCAGTTCCAAAGTCAGCTTGCCCAGCTTGCCCCCGCGGAATTCATCGATCATGATCTTCGCTGTACGTTCCAGGTCGGGCTCATCGCCTTTTTTCTTGAAGCCACGGGCAACAGCGATCTTTTCCAGGATGGCATGGGGTTCTTCGATACTGTCGAATTCGATATTGTACCGCTTGCGGAAGCAATCGGGATCCCTTGCTACCATATGGTTGATGAAGGCAACGCCCAGGTTTTCCGCATCCAGAATATCATCGTTGATGGCACCGGTAAAGGCCAGTTTCAACCCCACCTGCTGATCCTCGAATTTAGGCCACAGGATACCGGGAGTATCCAGCAGTTCGAAGTCTTTTTTCAGCTTGATCCACTGCTTGCCGCGGGTCACGCCGGGTTTATCCCCAGTCTTCGCCGTGGTTTTCCCCACATATTTATTGATAAAGGTAGATTTCCCTACATTGGGGATGCCAACGATCATGCTGCGGATAGGCACATTGATGCGTCCGCGGGCTTTCAGCTTTTCGATTTTTTCCTTCATCAGGGCACGGGCCGTTTCTGTCACTTCGCCAAAGCCGCTGCCCTTCAGGGCGTTGATACGGATGACACGGAAGCCCTGTTTTTCAAAATATTCCTGCCAGATATCCGTTGCTTTATCATCGGCCAAGTCACATTTGTTCAAAAGCAGGATACGATGTTTGTTTTTTGCGATCGTATCCAGATCAGGATTTTTGCTGCTGTAGGGGATACGGGCATCGACCAGTTCGATGACGATATCCACCAGAGAAATATTCTCTTCCATCATTCTCCGGGTCTTTGTCATATGCCCGGGATACCATTGAATATGATTCATAGCTACCTCTTTCTATTCTCACTTGATCAGACCAAATTCACTAAAGGGGAACAGCCGGAAAATCACTTTCCCCATCAGATTTTCCTTGGGAATGGCACCAACAGATTCTCTGCGGCTGTCGGAGCTGGCATTTCTGTTATCCCCCATGACAAAATAACAATTTTCAGGCACTTCGAAGGGATATTCAATATTGCCTTTTGTCATCATAGGTTCCCCCAGGAAGGGTTCTTCCACCAATTCCCCATTCCGATACAGGTAATATTCCACATTTTCACTGTCGCCATTCCAGACAATATCGATCTCGTCCCCGGGCAGACCGATGATACGCTTGATGATGTTTTCATAAGCAAAATCGTCCTCCATTCTGCAGATGACAACATCCCCATAATCAGGAGAGCCGATGGATGTGCTCAGTTTATTGACAAAGACCAGGTCGCCATGGTAGAAATTCGGCTCCATGGAAGAACCTTTCACATAAACCGTCCCCATCACATTCCGCAGAACAAGCACCAGCACCACCAACAGCACCAGCTGCAGCAGGATGGGCATACTCTTCTTTTCTTTTTTTCTTCTATCTTTCTTTTCCGCTGTTTCCAGCAGTTCTTCCTGTTTCAATTTTTCATTTTCCATGAGAAAGACCTCCTTTTTGCAAGCAACTTCTTTCGTCAGAGGCAGAAGATTTTCTGCCCCTCACGAAAAAAGTCTCGATGAAACCTGTTCACCGAGACCGCTTTTTCTTATCTCAATACTTCTTTAACCTTAGCTGCTTTACCAACTTTGTCTCTCAGGTAGAACAGTTTTGCACGTCTTACGATACCGCGTCTAACAACTTCGATACGGTCGATTCTGGGAGAGTGCACAGGCCATGTTCTTTCAACGCCAACGCCGGAAGCGATACGTCTTACTGTGAAAGTTTCTCTGATGCCGCCGCCCTGTCTTTTGATAACAACGCCTTCGAACATCTGCAGTCTTTCTCTTGTACCTTCAACTACTTTAGCGTATACACGGATTGTGTCGCCAACGTTAAAAGGAGTTACTTCGCTTTTCAGCTGTTCTTTTTCCAGTTCTCTGATGATATCCATTGTATTTCCTCCTTATACACCTTAGACGTTCTTGCCCCATCCCCTTGATGCGGCATTGGACCGTCCGTAATCAACATGAAAGATTATACCACGCATCCAGGTGTATTGCAAGCACTTTTTTCCGGTTTTTCAAGGTTTTTCGGCCTTTTTCAATAGAGCATATGGGACAGCCCCACGCTCAGGGGAATGGTCAGCATGGAAATAAAGGTAGTCCAAAGGACGATATTGGAAGATAATTTTTCCCCATAGCCATATTGTCCTACCATCATGGGAACGACCACCGCCGAGGGCATGCAGATGGACAGCAGGAAAACAGACTTTGCCAGACTGCTTGCGGGTACGAAAAACATGATCAAAATTGCCAGAGCAGGCATCAGGATCATCTTCACCAAGCTGATCTCCAGTGCCAGTTTTTCTTTAAAGAGCTGGGCGATGCCGCTGCTGCCCGCCAATGCGCCAATATAGATCAGAGACAAGGGCGTAGACAGATCGCCTACCTTTGTCAGCAGACCAATCACCATTTCAGGCACAAACTCGATGGCACGAGTCATGGCCAGTGCCAGCCCAAGCAGAATGGCGATACAGTTGGGATTGACAGCACCCTTCAGGAAGGTTTTGCCCATGACAATGGGATTCGTTTCTTTTTTGCCGGAAATGATATATACCCCATAGCTCCAAAGATACAGATTCAAAGCCAAAACCCCCGCGGACATATACATGATGCCTGCTTGTCCAAAAAAGATCATGGTAACGGGCAGACCGATAAATCCTGTGTTCAAAGAACCTGTTGTCAAGTCCAACATGGGAAGCAGGGCATTATCCAGCTTCCGCCATTTTCCATAAAACCGCATCAGGAAACCAAAGCCGATCATCATAGCCGCCTGTCCTGCCGCAGAAAGGAAAAATCCCTTCAAAATCTGGTCGGTGATCACAATACTGGATATGGTGGTAATGAGCATGGCAGGGATGGTCACCCGCATGACCATGCTGCCCATGTTTTTATTGGTCTGAGGGGTCAGATAGCCCTTTTTATTGCAGTAATACCCCACGAGGATGAGCCCGAAGAGCATAAAAAATTGTCCGTACATACTTTACTCCTCTTTTGTCGTATTCATAAAATATGGGGGCAATATGCCCCCAAGCTTTTTAGTAGTGGATCACAGATTCGATTCTGTAGCCGGGCAGGACCTTTCTGCCTTCCAGGAAATCCAGCTCGATCAGGAATACCAAGGCTGCCACTTCCGCCCCCATTTCTTCTACCATCTCGATGATAGCCTTTGCTGTGCCACCTGTTGCCATCAGGTCGTCCACGATGACTACCTTCTGACCGGGCTGAAGGGCATCCTTATGCATTTCGATAGTAGCTGTGCCATATTCCAGAGCATATTCCTTGCTGATGACTTCCGCAGGCAGCTTGCCTTTTTTGCGGACAGGCACAAAGCCCTTGCCCAGATTATAGGCCACAGGCATACCAAAGATGAAGCCTCTGGATTCAGGCCCCAGAACCATGTCGAATTCCACGCCATCCAGCTTTGCTGTCATTTCGTCGATGGCTGCCTTCATGCCTTCTGCATCCTTCAGCAGTGTTGTGATATCCCGGAAGATCACGCCTTCCTGGGGGTAATTTTCGATCGATCTTATTTTATCCTTTAAATCCATTATGTATCCTCCTTACTCTGCAAATCGGAAATCTTTTATCATCAGCTGCACGCTGCTTCTGCCGTTATAGGTATTGATATCCACACTATAGATGATATCCAGCAGTTTTGGCAGCTGCCCAGTCTTTATTATTTTATCACAATCCTCCCCGGGATACAATTCCTTCAGCAGTTCTCTCAGCTGCCCATAGCCATCAAAGGAGACTGCGGAAAGGCGGATGCCGCTTTTCGGTTCTGAAAGGGTCAGCCGCAGGATATCCTTATTCTTCCCGATCAAGTCCAGCCTATCCACATGGATGCCCTTGGAGCCGAACAAAGGGGAAGGATTGCCCTTGCCGAAGGGTGCCAGTGCCTTCAATTCCTTCGCCAGACCCAAATCGATCTCCGCAAAGGAAAGGGATTTTTCGATCCGCAGGACGGGGATCATCTGCTGTTCCGTCAAGGGGCAATTTTCATTCAGCCGCTTTCGCAGCACATCGATATTTTCCACAGGCAGAGACAGTCCCGCCGCCATGGCATGACCGCCAAAGCGGGTAAACAAATCTCTGTTGGCAAAAAGCGCCTCAAAAAGGTGATAGCCTTCAATGCTTCTGCCGGAGCCCTTTGCCCCCTCCTCGCTGCCTGTGATGAGGATGGTAGGGTGGTAATATTTATCCTTGATGCGGCCTGCCACAATGCCGGCGATGCTTTCGTGTATCTCTGGGTCATATAATACGAAGACTTTATCCTGCAATGCGCCGTTCTCCTGCAGGGCCATATCTGCCCGTTCCGCCGCTTCCTCTGTCAGCTGTTTCCGTTCTTCATTCAGCTGCACCAGATGTTTCGCCAGCCTTCTGGCTTCTTTTTCTTCTTCTGTGCAGAACAGCTCCACCGCCTGTCTGCCGCTTTCCAGCCGCCCGGTGGCGTTGATGCAGGGGCCGAGGATAAAGCCGATATGATAATCGGAAATGATCTTATCGGAAAGGCCCGCTTCTTCGATGAGGACACGCAGACCGATATTTTCTGTTTTCTGTATCTCCGGCAGGCCTTTTCTTACGATGGCGCGGTTTTCCCCCAGCAGATCCACGATATCGCAGACGGTGGCGATGGCTCCAAAGGAAACCAGTTGTTTTTCCAGCTTTTCATCCTGTATACAAAATTCCCGCAGCAGCAGGCGGACAAATTTATAAGCAAGCCCCCCGGCGCACATCTGCTTGAAGGGATAGCCGCAGTCTCGCTGCTTGGGGTCAATGATGGCATCAGCTTTGGGCAGGATATCCCGACGTTCTTCCCCCTCCCCCGTAAAGCCCGGCTCGTGGTGGTCGAGGACAACGACCGTCATGCCCTTTTCCTTCGCCAAAGCAATCTCCTGCAGGGCGGCAATGCCGTTATCGCAGGTAAACAATACCTCCACTCCTTCCGCGGAAAGACTTTCCACCGCCTTCAGGTTCAGTCCATAGCCCTCCTTCTGGCGATGGGGCAGATAGAACACAGCCTTGCCGCCGCAGCGGGTGATGGTCTGATAGAGGATAGAGGTACTCATCACGCCATCCACATCATAATCCCCATAAACGGCGATCTTCTTTCCTTTTTGGATGGCATCTGCAATGAGATAAATGCCTTTATACATGTCTTTCATCTGGGCAGGGTCGCCAAAAGCCTCCTCCCCGCCATAAAGGAACTCCCTTGCCTCCTTGCGGGAATATAATTCCCTGTTGGCAAGGACAGCGGCAGTTGCCTGACGGATGCCCAGCTCCTTCGCCATTTCTGCCGTATTCACTTTTGTTCGTTTCAAAAGCCAGCGTTTCATGGGGTTCCTCCTTTTTTCATACTATCTTAAAGCATACCACAAAAATCTGTTTTCCGAAAGAAAAAAGCATTGGAATGCTCCAATGCTTTCATCCAATCTTTATTTATTTGCTCCTTTTTCTGACTTAGGCAGGAACGTATACCAAATAGAACCGGAAATACAAATGGAAGAATACGCCCCGGCGATGATACCTACCATCATAGGCAGTGCAAATTCCTTGATAGAAGGCACACCCAATACATAAATCGCACCAACGGTGAACAATGTGGTCAGGGAAGTATTGATGGAACGAGCCAAGGTCTGGCTGACGCTCTTATTGATGCGCTCTGCCATCTGGTTGGGTCTGAAATTATCTTTATTTTCACGGATACGGTCGAAAATAACGATGGTAGAGTTGACAGAATACCCCAGAATGGTCAGCAGCACAGCAATAAATGTATTGTTGACAGGGATACGGAACACCGCATAAGCTGCCAAAGCCACCAAAACGTCGTGGATCAGTGCCACAATGGCACTGCCGCCTGCACGAAAATCGTGGAAGCGAATGGAAATATAAATCAGCATTGCCACACCGGCGATCAAAGTCGCTTTCATGGCTGCCTGCTGCATTTCGCCGCTGACGGTACCGCTGATATCATTGGCCTCTTTCAGTTCCGCAGCAGGATATATTGCCTGCACTGCTTCCATCAGTGCCACACGGGTAGGGCTGTCGATGGACTGCAGCTTGATGGCTACCCCATTGGTTCCCATGATCTGCTGGATCTGGGGACTGGACTGACCTGTGGTTTCACTGATGATGGATTCCAGTTCTGCCCCATCATATTCACCGCCCAAGTCGATCTCCATGGAAGTACCGCCTGTAAATTCTACATCCCAGTTCAGTGCGCCTTTGCCTGCTCTGGCATTGACGAACATGGCGCCAAAGCCAATACAGATGATGAGCAGGGAAAGGATAAAAAATTTCTTTCTGTTTTCAATGATCTTCATTTCCCCACCCCCTTATTTCAATCTCAAGCCGTAATATTTGGGATTATGCACACCGGCGTACATCAACCCTTTTACGATGATACGAGTAATGACCAATGCTGTAAACATAGAAACGATGATACCGATCATCAATGTGGTGGCAAAGCCCTTGACCGTACCGCTGCCCAGGAAGAACAGCACCGCCGCTGCGATCAATGTTGTCACGTTGCCATCGATGATGGCAGAAGTTGCTCTCTGGAAGCCGTTTTTGATGGCTGCCCGCAGGCTCTTGCCCATCACCAGTTCTTCCTTGATACGTTCAAAAATAACGATATTGGCATCTACCGCCATACCAACAGAAAGGATGATACCTGCGATACCGGGCAAAGTCAGCGTCACATGGAACAGGCTCAAGGCTACCAGTTCCAGGCCAATATAGATGACCAGTGCCCAGTCGGCAGCAAAGCCCAGCAGCTTATAGCTGCACAGCATATAAACAAGCACCAGAATGATCCCTACGATACCTGCTTTGATACCGGTAGAAAGGGCATCGGCACCCAATCTGGCACCAACGTTTTTCATCTGGATGACATTCAGATTGAAGGGCAGAGAGCCTGCACGGATCAAGGAAGCCAGTTCCTCTGCCTCTTCCCCGCCGAACTGCCCTGTGATCATGGCATGTCCATCGGTGATGGCAGTCTGCACCACAGGTGCGCTGATGACTTCATCATCCATAACAATATAGATCACTTTGCCGATATTGTTCTGTGTAGCTTCTGCAAAACGCTGTTTCCCTTCATCATTGAATTCCAGGGCAACATAGGGCAGAGAAGGACCATTGGGGTCTGTAGCCCCTACCTGCTTGTAGGCATCCTTCACCATATCCCCTGTCAGCAGCACATTGCCTGCTTCATCCACAAAAGAAAGCTGCGCTGTCTGGCCGATCTCCTGGATGGCTTCTTCCGCATTTTCCACACCGGGGATCTGTACACGGATACGCTTGTCCCCTTCCCGGGCAACCTCCGCTTCTGTCCAGCCGCTCCAGTCCAGTCTGCCCTGCAAAAGGGAGATGGCCGCCTTCATTTCTGCATCTGTTACCGTAGGCTGATCCGCTTCATATACGATATCTACACCGCCGCTCAAATCAAGCCCCTGTTCGATCCGATTGACGCTCAATGCTTTTTCTGCCCCGATGCCTTTATAGGAAAGCATGCTCAGCAGCACTGCCACGATCAGTGTGACCAAGAGCATCATTCTGCCTCTTACTTTCATTCCTTCTCCTCCTTTTTTGCCCTAAAAGCTTTTTTCACACAAAAAAGGGGTGAATCTTTCCCCAATGCCCGGAAGGATCCATACCCCTTTATTCCATTTTATTACGAAAAATATTTTAGCACAAAAACCAGGATTTGCAAGTTTATTTTCTATTTACACCCAAGATGCCGCCAATGGCTCCTGCCGCTGCCGCAACGGCAAGGGTCATGATGCCCGATAATGCAAGGGCAAAGCTGTCTGCCGCAAGGCTGGTGATAAGATACAGCAACACTGCATAGACTACCCCCGCCAAAGCACCCCAGATGAGCCCTTTCTTCTTCCTGCAGGCCGCCCAGTCATAGCCTGCCGCCGCCGCTGAAATGGCAGTGCAGATGAGAGAGACCATAGGCAGGCTTTCTTCCGAAAGGGAAGTATATGTAAGCAGGATGCCAAAGCCGATGAAGATGATACAGGTGATGGCAAAGGCAATGCCCATCCCCCGCAAAAAACAAATCCCCGTGCTGTTGGCTGCAGGCATTTTTTCTGTTTTCCTGCTGCTATGTATTTTTTCCCTTTTCTTTTTCTCTTTTTTTCCCTTTCCCAAAAGATCACATCCAAACATATCCCTTTTGGTTTTATCTTATGGGCTTTTCGCCCAAAATATGCTATGCTACCCATAGAAGAAAGGAGTGAGCTCCATGCAATATCCACCCATCATCGATCTGCACACCCACAGTACCTGTTCCGACGGCACCTACACCCCCACGGAACTGGTAGAACTGGCGAAAAAAATCGGTCTTTCCGCCCTTGCCCTGACAGACCATGACACCATAGACGGACTGGAGGAATTTCAGGCCGCAGGAAAAGCCTGCGGCATCGAGACCATCCCCGGCATCGAATTTGCCGCCCTTTGGGAACAGCACCACCGCCCGGAGATCCACATCGTCGGTCTGGGCTTCGACCCCAGCCATCCCCTTTTGCGGGAACGGATGAAGGATATCCGCCAAAGCCGTGATATCCGCAATTTGAAAATGTGCGAAAAGCTTTCCTCCATCGGTCTGCATATCACCTTGGATGAGGTAGCGGCCAACGCAGGCGGGGAGATCATCACCCGCGCCCATTTTGCCAATGTCCTTTTGCAGAAGGGCTATATCAAAAAGAAAGAGGATGCTTTTTCCCGCTATATCTCCACAGGGCTGCCCGGCTATGTGGAACGAGAATTTCTTTCTCCGAAGCTTTGTATCCGCACCATCAAGGAAGCCGGCGGTGCTGCCGTTTTGGCTCACCCCACCCTTTACGGACTGGAACCGGAACAGCTGGAAGAACTTTGCCGGGAACTGATCCTCTACGGGCTGGACGGCATCGAATGCCAGTATTCCACCTATTCCCCGGCGGAAACGAAGGCTATCACTGCTCTGGCGGAACGGATGGGTCTGCTCCCCTCCGGCGGCAGTGATTTCCACGGCAAAAATAAACCTAATATCCATCTGGGCAGCGGCAAAAGCAATCTTGCCATTCCCTACGGATTTTGGGAAGAGTTGAAAAAACGAACGCCTTCCATATAATAAATATCCACCGGCCTAGCCGGTGGTTTTTCATTTGCGGGCATAGCCCTGCTCCCAGAGCATATGCCTTAAGGCATTACATCAACCTACGGCTA
>SFGI01000047.1 GCA_004557645.1 [Eubacterium] saphenum
GGTAGATTTACTGATACCGAATTTTTTCGCCGTTTCTCTCACTGTTGCATTGGTATGGATCATAAATTTTGCAACCTCGACCGCCCTTTCTTCGATATACGTTTTCAAACCAAGCACTCCCCTAAGTTTATCTTGGTTATGTATATGCAAAGGCAAGGTCAGTTATTTCTGGAATCATGAACGGATATTCCTTTTCAGTTAAAAATCGCAAAATCGTAGCCACACCCTATGAGTTTCTTGATAGTAAAATTATCGTCTCAACGTGATCTGCTGCATGCAGAGTCGATTTATTTTTCTATCCAGCAAATAGGCAATTCCGAATTTTCTACTTTTACAGGATCAGCATATTCTACTCCGTATAGTTCCAGTTCCACTCTTTCCATGATCTGAGGCTCTACAGGCTGATTCACTTCCACCCCTTCGATGGGAAAATCCACAGGAATGGTCTCTACCTTTTCCAGCCTCCAAATTTCTTCCATGCCTTCCAGCACTCTGCCAAAAACAGGATAGATTCCCTTATGATCGGGACAATCCCTCAGCGGGAAGAAAAACTCACAGCTGGCAAGACCTGCCTCCCCATAACCACCCATGCAGACTACGCCGGGGTGGGAATCCAGAGGGACAACATCGGGATTCAGTTGGAATTCATTGGGGATGAGATACTGACATTCTTTATGTCCAAAAGCCGTATAGCTCATATCGATCCAGTTGCCGGGCACAATACGTTCAATGGCATGGTTGTCCAGATAGCCATTTTTTGCCGCAAAAATGAAGCTGTTTACAGTATTAGGGGCATGTTCGGGCAGCAATTCAATCACTATCTTGCTTCCATTTGCCATATATAATGTCGCTTTGGGGTTCATGTTCTCACCTCTCATGCAATGATCTCCAGTTCTTTAGGGTAATGGTTCAGCACTTCGCAGCCGCTTTCTGTCACCAGAACCAGATCCTCCACGCGGACACCTGTATCACCGGTCACATAGATACCGGGTTCAATGGAAAAAATCATCCCCGGTACGGCAAGCGTTGTGTTCGTACAGGAAACATCGCCAAATTCATGCTCTGCCAGACCAATAAAGTGACCCAGTCTGTGGTTGAAGTTGGGGCCATAGCCTTTCTCTGCAATCAGATTTCTTGCAGTCAGGTCCAGTTCCATCAGGGGTACGCCGGGTTTGATCTTTGCGATGGCTGCTTCATTTGCCCTACGGACGGTTTCGTAAATCTCTTTATGTTTGTCGCTAACTGTCTTGAAGTAGAAAGAGCGCGTCATATCGGAGCAGTAGCCATCCTTGATACAGCCAACGTCAAACAGGACAACATCCCCTTCTTTCAGTACAGTGCCATCCGGGCCATGGTGCGGGTCTGCCGCATTGGGGCCAAAAGCAACCAGAGGTTCAAAAGAGAAGCCGTCTGCGCCTAGATCAAGGTAAATTTTCATCATCTGTTCTGCCACTTCTTTTTCTGTTACGCCTTCGTGGATCAGCTTTTTGAATTCTGCCATGGCCATGTCGTTGATATGGGAGGAGACACGCATTTTTTCCTGTTCTTCTTCGTCTTTCACCCCTCTTGTGGTATCCACCGCAAGGGATGTATTCACAAAACCCGCTGCCGCTTTCATTTCCATCAAAGGCAGCAGAAATCTTGCTTTTAATTCTTTATCTACCCCCAGAGGACTTGCGCTGTCTACATATTTTGCCACAATTTCCATAGCTGGATCTGTATCGGAATACCAAACCTTTTCCACGCCCACTTCTTGATGGATGGAAAAGAGATGATTCAGGAAAAATGCATGCTTGCCATCTTCCCGCAGCAGCAATCCGTAAAAACGTTCGTGGGGTTCATTATACACCCCTGTCAGATAATAGATGGACATAGGATCAACGATCAGCATCTGAGAAACACCCATTTCCTTCAGGGCTGCCAAAATGCGGTCTACTCTGTTCTGTTTCATGTAAATTCCTCCTCGTAAAAAGAATGATATGCGAAAAGGAGACGTATTTTTTCGATACATCTCCTTTTGATTTTTAGAATTGTTTTCTTAGCTTAGGGTCAAGCAGATCCCGCAGACCGTCGCCGATAAAGTTGGCACCCATCGCCATAGTAAAGATAGCCAGACCAGGGAAACCTGCGATCCAGAACTTATTGAAGTTGGCTGCACCATCAGAAACCATCATACCCCATTCAGGTGTGGGAGGCGCAGACCCCAGCCCCAGAAAGCTCAGTGTGGAGAACATCAGGATCTGATTGCCCAAGTCAGTGGTGGCCATAATCAGAAAGGAACTGATACTGTTGGGAATGATCTCTTTGATCAGAATACGCATCATGATCGTATCCACTCTGCCGCCCACATAGCCGGCAATGGCACCATAAAAGGTACCGATAGCACCTGCAATGATAACGGTCAGGCAGCCTGCCAACAGGGAATATCTGCCGCCGTAAATGACACGGCTGAAAATATCTCTGCCGAAGCTATCTGTGCCAAAAAAATGCACTGCAGAAGGCGGTTTCAGGCGCATTGTCATATCCTGCACAATGGGATCATAGGGTGCCACCACAGGTGCAATGATCGCCATGATAATCCAGAACACGCAGATGATCACCCCAAGGGTAAACAAGAAATTTGATTTGAATAATTTTTTTAACGCACGCAGCATTATTTGCACCTCACTCTTGGATCGATAACACCATAGAGGATATCGATGATCGTATTGATTACCATATAGTTCAGCGCAACCAGAAGAGATACGCCAATGATCGCGGGGTAATCCGCCGCCAAAACAGATTCATACGCAAACTGACCAACACCGGGCCAGTTGAAGATCGTTTCAACCAGAACCATACCGCCCAGCAGGTTACCAAGCCCCAGACCGATTACAGTCAGTACAGGGATCAGAGCATTGCCCAGAGCATGCTTCAGGATCAGCTTCGTCTGGCTCAGACCTTTTGCTCTTGCAGTACGGATATAATCCGTGGACATGACATCCAGCAGATTGGAACGGGTCGTTCTTGTGATCAGCCCCATGGTAAAGGAAGCCAGTACCAAGCCCAGCAGGATCAGATGGCTCAACGCATCCATCGCTTTGGCAGGGTTGCCTTCCAGCAGGCTGTCGATCACAAACAAACCTGTCACCGTATGGGGTGCTGCAAATCCGCTGCTCAAACGGCCGGGGCCGGGAAGCAGATGCAGCTTATAATACAGCAGGAACAGAACCAGAAGCGCAAACCAGAAGCTGGGGATACTTACGCCAGTAATGGAAATCGCACGAACGATCTAGTCAACGATGCTGTTGCGCTTAATGGCACTGACGACCCCAAACAGAGCGCCCAAAACAGATGCGATCACAATCGCAAACAGTGCCAGCTCAATGGTGGCAGGGAAGCATCTCATCAATTCCCCCAGCACCTCTTTGTTCGTACGGATGGAAGTACCCAGATCCAGATGCAGCAGGTCTCTGATGTAATAGATATACTGTACAATCACAGGCTTGTCCAGACCATGCTTTGCCCGATAGGCCGCTACGATCTCAGGATCGCTCAAAGCTCTCTGGCTCAGGTTCGCTGTGGTACCATCGCCGGGGAGGGCCTTCGTCAGAAAAAATACCAAAGTTGCTACGCCCAAAAGCATGATGATCAGATACACCAGCCTTTTGGCAATAAATTTTAACGTATCCATAAAACACCTCTCTCAAAATTGCTTTCCATCGAAAACCTGCGCCTGCACAGAAACGTCCAGAGCAGAAACGGCTTCGTCGCAAACGATGATCTTAGGATTCAATGCCAATGCTCTGGCAATGCCGATACGCTGCTTCTGCCCGCCGGAAAGCTCATGGGGATAGCGACTCAGATGGTATGTATCCAGACCGACCAGCTGCAGCAGCTCCAGAATGCGCGCTTCCACGTCCACCTCTTGATCCAAACCATGAATCTCGAAGGGTTCCATCAAAATCTGCTTAATGGTTCTTCTGGGATTCAGGCTGGCAGAAGGATCCTGAAAAATGATTTGGGCATCTTTACGCATGTTTTTCAGTTTTTCCCCTTTCAAAGAGGAAATTTCCTTGCCTTCCAGATAGACCTTGCCTTCCGTAGGTGTCAGCAGACGCACCAGCGTTCTGCCAAGGGTACTCTTGCCGCAGCCGCTTTCGCCTACTACGCCGAAGGTTTCCCCTTTCATGATTTCAAAGCTGACATCATCTACGGCTTTGACAACGCCGGATTTTTTCGTTTTCCCTTGGAAATATACTTTTACATGGTCGGCTTTCATCAGCACTTCTTTGTTCTGAGCTGTCATAAGCTAACCTCCTTGCTTTCTTCTGCGGCATACAGCCAGCATCTTACCTTTCTGTCCTCCCCTATTTCTACCATGGGAGGCGCATCTTTTTTGCATTTTTCCGTTGCCTTCGGGCATCTGGGCCAAAAGGAACAGCCTTCAATTTTTTCAGTCGGGTTAGGCACCATACCTTCGATGGTAGAAAGAGGCTCTCTTTCCTTGGTGATCTTTGGAATGGCATGCAAAAGACCGACAGAATACGGGTGCAAAGGCTTTTCAAACAATGCCCTTACAGGGGCTTTTTCCACAATACGGCCCGTATACATAACGATAACAGTATCACAAAGTTCATTGACAACACCCAAGTCATGGGTAATGAACAATACAGAAGTTCCCATTTTTTCATTCAGATCACGGATCAGATCCAAAATCTGTGCCTGGATGGTCATATCCAGCGCAGTTGTAGGTTCATCGGCGATCAAAATTTGAGGCTGGCAGGCCAGTGCCATAGCGATCATGACTCTCTGCCGCATACCGCCAGACATTTGATGGGGATATTCATGGGCACGGACTTCTGCATTGGCAATGCCAACAGCCTTCATCATTTTGATGGCTTCTTCCATAGCTTTCTTTTTATCCAGACCACGGTGCAGGCGCAGGGTTTCCGCAATCTGCTTGCCGCATTTGATGATGGGATTCAGGGATGTCATGGGTTCCTGGAAGATCATGGAAATCTCATTGCCCCGGATCTTTTGCATATCCTTCTCACCTTTTCCCACCAGATCTTCATCCTTATACAGGATGCAGCCATTGGTGATCTTGCCAGTGGGATTGGGAATCAGCTGCATGATACCCAGAGAGGAAACGCTCTTACCACTGCCGCTTTCGCCAACAATGCCCAATTTTTCACCCTTGTGCAAAATATATTCCAGATTGTTTACGGCCTTTACAGTGCCCTCGACCGTCTGAAATTCTACACAAAGATCTTATATTTCAAGAATTACTTCGGATGGGTTCATTTCTTTCACATTCTTTCTACGGTTCAAAAACCAATTTCTCTGTCTTCAAAAGACGGATAAACTGACATACGCTAACGCTGTTATGTATCAAAGTGCCATGGACACATCCACCTTTCTTTGTGTATATATGTAAAAACAAAGATAGCACATTTTTTCGTACAATTCCATGATTTCGTTTTAAAAAATCTATTTTTTCGATGAATTCTGAGCAGCGTACAGAAGCACGAATCCTCCTATGATTTTCAATTGATTCCTCCTCTTTCGCGAGGATACTGGCAGATACCCCAGTCCATCTGTGCCTGTTTTTCATTTGGTGTCTCGTATCTTCTGACTGCCGGAGCTGATTTTGGCGGTCGATATGGATGCCCAACTCCTTGCCTATTGCATATGCGGTCTTGCCTTTTGCCATAGAATCTTTTTTAGACCTGAATTATAATAGTAAGTCTTTCAACAGCGCACCACAAATGGACCGACCCGAAGCAGTTTCTGGAAATCAAACTCTTCTGCATAAGAAAAGCACAGGAGCTCTCCATTTCAGGTAAACTCCTGCGCCTTGTGATTAGAATTTAAAATTGATGAAAAAACACCTTATTGGTTATTTGGTGATCTGGAAGCTGCGAGTCAGAGGAGATGCAAAATGGTTGCCTCCAATGATGCAAACAGTAACTACATAACGACCGGGCTCAGTGGGCGGCGTAGTAGTGCTGGAATAGGACTTCCATTTGCTGGTAACGCCGGAGTACAGATAGTGAACACCACTCTGGTCGATGGAAACGTCACCATTGTAGCTAAGTGTTGCACCGAAGTCAAATTCGGCGGCCTGCGCAGCAGTCAGCTTATTGCCGGGCATGGTCTGATTCCAGGTAAGCTTTGTGCCGGTAAGTCTCATCTTAACAACGAGAATACCTGTGCCAACACCGGTATTATAGTTCTTGTTATCGGTCACTGCAGTAACCATGTACATACCTGCCCGGTTGGGGAAACCAAAGGAAACGCGTACGCTGTCTGTAATAGCGGGCAGCTTATTGATTGCGGACAGGATTTGACCAAATGTTCCGGTGTCGATATTCAGTTTATCCAGCATATCCAGCAGTTCCTGGGTGCTGAGAAGCTGACGCAGCTCACCCAGAGTCATGCCGTCATTCATCATTTGGGTAAAGGACTTGCCGTACAATCTCTCTACAATGGGGTCCAGAATTTTCAGGAAAGTCGGATTCTGGTATCGGCTAGGCAGATTCAGATACACAGCAGTGGTCACATTGCTGGTAATGCCTGCACTGATGGTGTAGATATCAAACTTATCGGCAGGGTTTGTAGTGATGAAATCACTAGGCAGTGTTTCATCCACATACATGGACATAGTCTTAACTTTCACACTGACAGAAGCCTTGTTGACAGTCACAGTCCCTTCTGCAGTTTCGCTGGGACGGTATTCGGAATTGCCGACAAAGGTCACGCGGATCTTCTGCTGACCAGCACCCATCTGAGGGTACTGCCCCAGAACCTTGCCAGCCACCTCGTAAACCTTGCCCTCAATGGGAACCCACTGAGTCAGCATATCATTTTCGCCCATGCCTGGAAGACCGGGAATATTAGGAAGTTCGGGCAGGCTTGTGCCAGTTTCAATATCCCGCAGACTTGCCTGATACAAAATGACAAAGTCATCCAGAGTCAGTGTTTCTTTTGCAGGCAATGCGGAATTCTCCCAATCGATGACAGAATCAAAGATAGCCTGCTTCATGACATTGACGTCCATGTTATAGGTGAAGGACGCATCCTGGGCAAGCACAACACTGCTTTCCAGGCGGTTGTCGCTCATAGTGACATCCACAATAACAGAACCACCCTTGAATTCCTTTGTGCCAGGCCAAGAAATACGGATCTTCCACTTGCCTGCGCCAAACTTCACCAGACCGGTAGCATTGGTTTCGGACAGATCCTTGTAAGAATCGGTAATGCCAGTCTTGTCTGTGTTGTATTCGACCTTAACATCTGCAGCGGTCAGACCTTCGGGATTCTCTGTAGAAGCAACGACTGCGTTGTAGATCGCTTCAGCAGTTGCCTCATAATCAAAGGAATCAACATCAGCGAAAACAAGGCCGATCTCATAAGGACCTTCGTTCAGAATAAAATCAACAGCAGGCAGATCCTTCACGTTAACAGTGGCTTCCACAACTGTGGGTGCGTACTCTTTGCTGCCAGCCCAGGAGATACGGATTTTCTGTTCGCCGGCAGAGATAGCAGGATAACCCTGACCCAGCAAGATTTCCTGGCCTTCCAGAGGCAGCCACTTGGAGCCAGTAATGCCATTGTATTGATACTCGATGGTTACATTATCAGCTGTCAGAACATCGGATTCTGCGATTACAGCGTGGAACACAGCCTTCTCAACAGCAGCGTAGTCAACGTTCAGATTATCGTCAACTACCAGGGTAACAGAGCCGATGGGATCGTTGAGCGCATAGGGAGCTTGATCACGATCAGCAACGGTGACAACTGCTTCGACAATCGTTCTATTATACTGCTGATCACCGGCATAAATGATACGGATTTTCTGCTCACCGACAGAGATGGCAGGATAACCCTGACCCAGTGTAATTTCCTGGCCTTCCAGAGGCAGCCACTTGGAGTCCACAGAAGTAATGCCTTTGTAATAATACTCAATGGTCACATTCTCATCGGTCAGAACATCGGATTCTGCGATTACAGCGTGGAACACAGCCTTCTCAACAGCAGCGTAGTCAACGTTCAGATTATCGTCAACTACCAGGGTAACAGGGCCGATGGGATCGTTGATGGTATAAGGGGCAGCTTCCCGCTCTGTCAAAGTAACGGTGACTTCCTTCTCAAAACCGTAGTAGTCATCATTTCCAGCCCAAGCGAATTTGATCTGATGTTCACCGGCGGAAATGGCGGGATATGTACGCACACCGCTTGTGTCGCCCTCAAGTTTGACCCATTCCTTACCCCCTAAACCGATTGTAGGTGCGGTGTAATACAGGAAAGTGACATCCTCTGCGGTTACTTCCGGAACGGTAGATGCGACAACAGTCTGGAAAATCGCATCCTTCAGATTATCAAAATCAATTTCAACTGCTTCGTTGTAAGGAAGTGCCACGGAATATGGTGCCACGTTGAGGGAAATCTCTGCATCTTCCTTGGTGACAAAACGAATCTCTGCCTCGTTGGAAACAGCAGCATAATACTTTTCGTTTCCGACAAAGGAAACACGGATCTTAAATGTGCCCTCAGAAAGAGATTCCAGAGTCTTCCAGTCAGCACCGATACCTCCGATGCCGCCTTTGTCAAAATACTCAACAGAAGCATTGGCACTAGTCAGTTCAACATCGGATTTTGTCACAATGGCCTTGAGAATGCCATCCACAGACAAATCGCGAATGTTCAGATTGCCATCAGAAATAACAATAGTACAATCAGAACGTCCCTCCACAATGTTGACAGTTATTTCAGCAGAAGCGGCGGAGAAGTTGGCATTGCCACTAAAGGAAACTCTGATCTCCTGGCCATCGCCGATGGTCATGCCTGCGCAGTCCACCAGACCGACCCTTCCGCCTTCCAGCGGCGCCCACGCGGAATCCAGGGGAGTATAGCCTTCATAATAATACTCGATGAAAACATCCTCTGCCTTCAGAGCAGGGGTAGAGGATTCATCAAATACAGCGGCAAAGATCGCATTTTTCAGAGCGCTGTAATCAACGGTTCCATCCGCCTTGCAGGTCAAAGCCACATCCTGATCTGCTTTGAGAACAAGATTTGCCGCGCTTCGCTCCGTCAGAGTGACGGAAACTTCCTGCTCAAAACCGTAGTAGGCATCATTTCCAGCCCAGGAGAATTTGATCTTCTGATCACCGGCGGAAATGGCGGGATAGGACAGTCCATCTTTTGCGCCTTCCAGAGGCACATATTTCTTAACCCAACCGGTAGTTGCTTCAGCTTCATACTCAATGGTCAGCTCATCATAGGTAAGTGCAGGGGTGGTGGAATCTACAACAGTTTCAAAGAGCTTCTGGCGCAGTGCGTCATAGTCTGCAGAACCGTCTTCTTTATACGGAATGGCAACCGAGCAATCCTCGTTCACAGTAATGGAACCATCGTTCTTCGCTTTCTTGGTAAGTGTCACTTTATCAGTAGTGCCAGCAATACGAACCTCATACGCACCGTCAGCATTATCTGCCAAGGCAGGGTAATTGTAGGTGGTACCAAACTTTTTGCTGGTAAAACCGGCAATAGATCCCCATTCCTTGTTCTTAAGCACCCCAGATTCTGGTTTGCAGTAATACTCCCATTCCACATAGGATATACCACTCTCCTCTTTATTGGAAATCAGGGTATTGGTAAGAATTTCATTTACAGTTTTCGGATCCGCTCCAGCGGGGATCACCGCAGAACCATCCTTCAAATCAGGCGCTGCTTGGGGTTCCAGCGCAAAAAGAGCAAACATAGCCGCAGGAACCTCTTCATCGTTTTCATCGTCGGATTCCTCAACGGTCACCTCAGTGTCAACTTCTTCCTCTTCATCTTCTTCAGAGGAATCATCAAGAACCACGGGGACGTCCAGATCACTTATCTCTTCGGAAAACTCCACGTCCTCGTCATCCATAGGGCGTTCAGCCAGTTCACTGTCAGTGTCCGTATCTGTCGATAAAACAACCGGCACTTCCAGGAGGTCTTCTTCGCCCGGTACTTCAGCGAATGCATTGAGCGGCGCACACTGCATCACCAACAGCAGTGTGAGAACCACAGCAACCATTCTCTTGAAACCATTTTTCATAAGCCTCTCCTTTCAATTCGATACTTGTAAATCAGCGTGATTCAGAGCCATTATACAGACAAACAAATGGAAGGTCAATTCATTTTTCATACAATCTTTTATTATATTTTTGTATATTTTTCATTAGGTAAGCAGAACCGGACCATAGTGATAGATACTGATATTCCGGATCAATCAGGCAATTGGGCCTCTAAAGCAGCAGATATCCGCCAACAGCATCTGAGTAGCTTTTTCACCTGCATCCAGTTTCTCAAAAATAGCAAATGGCCTAGAAAATAGATAGGTTTACGAACATTTTCCGCCAAACAAAAAACCACTCGTCTGATATAAAAAACAGCGGCGAAGCTTTCTTCTCACCGCTGCATTTTATGCAATCCTTATTTTCTTTTTACCGGAATCCAGATTTCACAGTAGTAATTTTCATCCAGAGTACCTTTCTCGTACTTGGCGGGGTCATCATAATACTCCACACAGTAACCCGCTGCAAATTCATATTCCTTCAGGGCAGGCAGCCACTCTGTGTAAATCTTTGTGTTCACATCCTGCAAAGCCTCGGGCATGGAACCTCTGCAAGGGAATACCGCCCAGTCAAAGGCAGGAATGACTCTGGTGACGAATCCTTCGGGGATTTCTTTCTGGGGATCGTAAGGATCTGCGATCAGGTACTCGAACTTTTCCCCTCCCATCTCCTCGTCGATATTGATTCCATAACAGCCACAAACGACTGCACCCTTTCCTGTCTGAAAATGCTCCTGCCAGAACTTTGGTACGATCTCCTTCGCTCCCTCATAAGGGAATTCCTTTGCATTGGCAATGACGGTAAATGCTTCCTTTTTCACGATCTTGTAGTCCATGAGATAGCCTCCTTCTACTGATATCTTTATTTTCAACGGAGCAAAGGATTTGAGCATCACCTCATCCTTCCGCACAGATGCAGGTGTGATTCCATGAAATCTGGTAAAAGCTTTGGTAAAGCTGTCGGGAGAATCGTAGCCGTACTTCATGGCGATATCAATGATTTTCTCATCCGTAACAAGCAGATCATTTCCTGCCAAGGCAAGCCTTCGATTGCGGATATACTCTGCCACTGTAAAACCGCAAAGCATGGCAAAGCCTTTCTGGAAATAGAAAGGGGATACATTTACATGCTTCGCAATGCTGTTCACCGAAATTTCCTCGGTGATATGCTCCTCGATGTACTGTATGGAATTTCCAATGATCGCCATCCATTCCATGGGCTTCTCACTCCTTCCCTTGCTGTATCTCTATTCTATCTCAATGAAAAAGGGCTTTCCCGACAATCCTTGCTCGGATTTGTCCAGCTTAAGGCTCTGTCGGCCCTTTGTGTTGATGCAGACAAACTGGAAGTTGTTTATTAAACCTTTTTAACCTTAACCAACAACATCATAGGTCTACGCATTTCATTACACATTCCCGGCATACCCATCATATCTGCCGGAGGCA
>SFGI01000013.1 GCA_004557645.1 [Eubacterium] saphenum
ACTACACTTACGCTTATTAGTCAAGCATTTTTACTAACTTTTTCGAAAGTATTTTGCTTTTGTGAAAGGGGGCTAAAAAATGTATGAACGATTTGAGCAATTACTACAAAAGCATGGAGTAACTCCGTATAAGGTTTCTAAAGAAGCAGGAGTTACGCAAACATCTTTGAGTAACTGGAAATCAGGAAGAAGCACGCCAAGCGTAAAAACACTACAGAAAATAGCAGACTATTTTGATGTGTCCATCGGATATTTAACAGGAACAGAAGATGAAGAACCAAACGCAGTTGATAAAGAAAACAATCCAATCGTTTTAGACGATGAAGCACTGGAATTATTGGAAGAATTAAAGGAACGACCTGAAATGAGAACGCTGTTCAGTGTTTCCAGAAAGGCTACAAAGGAGGACATATTGAAGGCTGTCAAAATTATTGAGGCATTAAAAGGGGATGATTGATTTGGACGATTACTATATTCGTTATATCAACATGCCTTCGTCCACAAGAGGGATGACGGTACAGGATGGTGATGGGTTCTATAACATTTACATCAATGCGAACATATCCGCTGATGCGCAGCAAGAAGCCATACAGCATGAATTAAAGCATGTTCAGCGTGAGGATTTTGATAATAAAAAAAGTCTCCGTGAGGCAGAGACTATGTAATGGTTTAAGGAGGAATGAGAAAATGAAAAAAATGGTATCTTGTACGGTTGCAGCAATTATCGCTTTGGCTCCTGTTTCTGCATCCGCCATTGATGTTAGCATTGACAACGTTCCATTAAAGACGGATGTACCAGCTTCCAGCATCAACAACCGAACAATGGTTCCTATGCGAGCCATCTTTGAAGCTCTTGGTGCGGATGTTGCATGGGATAGTGTATCTAAATCTGTTTTTGCGCAGAAAGGGGGTACTACCGTTAATTTATGTTTGAATCAGTCCATGGCTTATGTAAATAATGTTCCATATATGTTAGATTCTCCTCCAGTATCAATTAACGGAAGAACTATGGTTCCTGTTAGATTTGTTGCTGAAAGCCTAGACTGCGACGTTAAATGGGACGGGAAATCTCAAAAAGTAATCATTTCGACAAACAGCGAAATTCCGTTCTATGGAAATGGTCTTAATGGCGCACTTAATGAACTAAACGATATTTATAAGAATGAACCGAATTTGTCTTATAATAAAATTCGTTCCTCTGCGAATTCAGAAAAGATTGCATTTGCCATTAGTTATAATTCTTCTGTGTCCAATTCAGAATATATAGAATTGCTGAATAAAGCCGTTGAAAATGTTCTTGCTATTTCAAAAAAATACAATGTAGACATATTTTCAATAGAAGTATGTCTTGATACAAATAAGGATAGCCAAGATATATATTGGCATAGTTATAACCTCACAAGTGACAGAGAAAAATCAAAAGTAGGGGACTTTTTCTATTTATCAAAAGGTATCGAAAAACGAGATGTTTCCTATACAGATGTAAAAAAAATACTCAAAATCGGTTCAAACACTCCAGATAAAAAAGAATCTTATGGAATCACAATGGAGGCATACAACGCAATTAAAAACGGTATGACTTTGAAACAAGTTCAAGATATTATCGGATATTCTGGTTACGAACAAGCATCTACTGATGGAGGATTGATGCAAACATGGTCTTCTACCGGTAGCAGCGGAACATATAAGGAAATTTCGGTTATATTTATTGACGGAGAAGTTTACTCAAAGTCTCAATACGGCTTATAAACAAAAAACTCCCCTGCGGTACCGCTAATACCACAAGGGGAAATATAGAAGATTGTTTCCTAACAGCCCTCCATATAAACCATATCATATTAAGGGCATTATTGTCAAACAAGGAGGGTTTATTATGCTCAAAAAAATGTTATCTATCATTATGGCTGCAGCTATGATCTTCGGCATCGTCGGATGCGGAAGCATGGAATCGCCTGAAACATCCGTAACAAATTACTTAAATGCTGTAAAGAACCAAGACGCCCAAACCATTGCTAAATATACTGGCGATGATGAGGAAGAAGCCGAAGAAGAAACTGAAGATGCCAATGCAGGGGATGAGGATTTCGCCCAGTATGCAATCGATAAACTGCTTGGATCCATGGAATACGAAATCATTTCTTCCGAAGAAAAAGATGATACCGCAGCGGTAACAGTCTCTTTTACAAATGTAAATATGACAGTTGTTGTATCTGAAATGATGTCAAACGCTATTTCCTTGATTTTCTCTGGTATGTCTGACGAAGAAATGAATACTGCAATGCAAGGATTCTTTATCACTGCTCTTGAAAACCACGAAGAGGATCTTGTAACAAAAGAAGCAACTATCAGCTTAAAAAAAGGTGATGGATATTGGATTGTTGAAAACGGTGATGACCTGCTAGATGCAGCTACCGGCGGCATTGAATCAGCTTTCAGCAATATCGGATAAACTATATAAAAAATCCCCCTTCCCGCTACCAACGAGAAAGAGGATCTCAGGCGGTATTTGTATAACCACCTACTCGCAATAGGATTATACCACGATACCGCCTTATTTTCTATACCAATTTTTCAAAATACAAAGGAGGTATGCCTATGAAAGGCGGGACAAGAAAACGTGGTAAAACATGGTCATATTATTTCGATGCCGCCCAGATTGGTGGACAAAGAAAGAAAATTGAGAAAGGCGGCTTCCGCACAAAGAAGGAAGCCGAAACAGCGCTTACGAAGGCTCTGGCTGAATATGATAACTCTGGCCAGGTGTTCACCCCATCAGAGATCAGTGTCAGCGACTATCTGGATTTCTGGTACGACAATTACTGCCTGCCAAACTTCACAGAACATTCCCTTCGCAGATATAAGTGCATCATCGAACAGAATCTGAAACCTACCTTCGGAGCCTATCGCCTGAGGTCGCTACAAGCCGCCTCCGTGCAGGAATTTGTTTCATCGATGAAGAAGGCGGATTATTCCAAAGCAACGATACAGCAGATCATATCGGCTCTATCCAGTGCATTGGATTACGCTATCCATCCCATGCAGTACATTAGAGACAATCCCTGCCGGCTCATCAAAGTTGGCAATGTCCAGAAGAAAAAGAAAGATACTGCTCTGATCACCGATGAAGATTTCCAGAAAATCATTGACCGATTCCCTGCCGGTTCCAGATATTATATGTATCTGATGCTCGGCTGGCATTGCGGTTTGCGTATCGGAGAATGTGCCGGCCTAACATGGGATGATATCGATTTCGAACATCACACCCTGACCGTTAACAGACAGGCAGTCCAAGCATTCTTTCACAGCCGAAACTGCTGGGTGTTTAAAGAGCCAAAGCACAGATCCATTCGAACCATAAAGATTGGTGACACGCTTTACAGAGAATTACTGGCAGAGAAAAAGAGACAATCCGAGAATGAATTGCTGTACGGCGGATATTATACCATCCATTCTATTATCCATATCACCGATGATAGAGGCATCAAACGGGATATGCTCATCTCTGATTACAAAGCATCTGCCGGAAGAACAAAACGCTGCCATCCTGTCTGTCTGGATGAGAACGGAATCTGGATCCATCCAGACCGCTTCAACACCTGTTACCAAACCATAAACGATCATTTGCACATCCAGTTCAAGCATCATGCATTGAGACATACCCATGCCACCAAACTGGTGGAAGCCGGCGCAAACATTAAGGCTGTCCAAATCAGATTAGGCCATAAGGACATCACAACCACCATGGGAACCTATGTGCATCACACTGACGAAATGGCTCAGGAAGCAATCGATCTGTTCGAACAAATCTTAAATAAAAATGCCACCGCTTTATAAATTACGGTGGCAAATGGGTGGCAAATAGCCTTTTTTAACGCTGACAAATGGCTGAAAGCCTTGATTTTACTGGGTTCTCTCAGCGAACCACAGATAATACCATTGTAGCTATGGTGAAGGCATTTTGCAACAGTTTTTCGGCTTCTTCCTTCTGCATGGTCTTGATGACCTCCAGCACCTCTGCCCCAGGCACGCCCATCATCGCCCATTCGATCTGCCCCATGCAAAGGCTTTGGGGGGCATCCATCCGCCGCAGAAACCGTCCCAGCATTTTTTTGCGGATACGTCGAAAATCCTCCCAGTCCAGCCCTTCCTTCTGCAGCCGTTCCAGTTCCCTTCCCAGCAGTTCCGCCGTTTCTTCGGGATGTTCCCCACTGCCGGAAAAGGCAGCAAAGGCATAGCCTTCCCCACAGAAAAAGGCAGCCCCCAAGGGTTCATCCAAAAGTTCCTTTTCGTAAGCCTTGCGGAAAAAGGAGCTGCTTTCCCCTGCCAAAAGCTCCAGATAAAACCCTGCGGCGATCCGCAGCTTCAGCCAATCCTCTTTTTTGGCAGAGGGCAGTTTAAAGCCGATTTGAAAATTGGGCTGGGAAAGCCCCATATTTCGTTCCTTATATTTTTCCAAAATATCCGTTTCTTCCATGGGAAAATAGACCCGGGCATCCGTCCTTCGGTTCTGCACTGTTTCTGCCGCCGCCCGCACCTGCCGCACAGGCACATCCCCCGTGCAGATCAGCACCATATTTTCCGTGGTGTAATAGGTTTCATAGGCCTTTTGCAGAGTCTCTGCCGTAATTTTTTCAACGGTTTCCGCCGTTCCGGCGATTCTATTTTTGATAGGATGCTTCCCATACATACTTTCCAGCATCTGATAATAGACCACCCAGTTTGGGTCATCCTCATACATGGTGATCTCGCTGGTAATGATGCCCTTTTCCCGTTCCGTATCCTCTTTTGTGAAAAAAGGCTTCTGGACAAAATCCAGCAGCAGCTTCAGGTTTTCCATGAATTTTTCCCGACAGGTGAAATAATAGACCGTTTTGTCCCCATCGGTGAAGGCATTGGCAGATGCGTCGTTTTGGGTGAATTTCGTGAAGGCATCGCCCCATTCCTGCTGGAAAAGCTTATGCTCGATAAAATGGGCGGTTCCTTGGGGAAAGTTGATTTCTTCCCCATCCCTGCCCTTCCAAAAAAGATGGTTTGCCCCCCGCTTCACCAAAATCGCCGCCATCTTCTCCCCAAATTCCCTTTGGGGCAGGATATCATACTGCAGTCCGTTTCTCGTTTTTCCCTGTTGATTTTTCTCAGTTCTCGCCATTTTCATCCGCCTCCCCGCTGAGCAAATAGACTGTTTTCAGCTTCAGATGGTTCGCCGCCCGGATCATATCCTCCGGTTCAACCCGTTCCACCTGCCGCAGGAATTTTTCCGCACTCAGTTCTTTTCCCTGCAACGCCTGCTCCGCAAAAAAATCCACCATAGCCCAGGGGTTATCCACCAGACTATCATAATCCCGCAGGATACTTTCCTTTGCCTGCTGCAGTTTTTCCGCCGAAACACCTTCTTTTTTCAGCTTATCCAGGCATTTCAGCACCAGCTTGCCTGTCTCCTTGGCGTCCTTTTCCTGGATCCCCGCCTGCACAAACAGGTACGGCGAAAGGGGATAGCGATAGGATTTGATATCATAGCACAAGCCCTGTTCCTCCCGTACCTTCCGAAACAAAAGGGAATCGGGGTCGCCGCCCAAAAGCTGATGGAGCAAAAGCAACGCTGCCTGCCTGCGGCTGTTTTCCATATCTGCCTCAAAGCCCAGCAGCAATCGTGCCTGTTCCGCCTCTGTTTTTTCCTGTATGAAACGGGGCGGCTCATGGCGGTCGTTATCCTGCTCCTCTTTTGCCTTTACCGCCACTCTGCCCGGGAAATGCTGCCGCAGGGAAAGCACCTTGGGCTTTTCCTCTTTATCCCCACAGAAAAAGACCTTTGCCTCCGCCGTTTCTACGACTTTCTGATACCATGCAAACAAGTTTTTTCCGTTGATCTCCTCCAAATCCTCAGCATACCCATCGCCGGAAATGGCAAAGGCTGTCCCCTCTGCCGTCTCCTCCAGAGCACGTTTGCGGGCGAAGGCTTTCTTATCATCCCGCAGTCTTTCCAGCTTTCTGCGCAAAATTTTCTTCTGCCGCTCCACTGTTTTTTCGGAGAAAGTCCCCTGCTCCAAGGGACGCAGGACCCGTTCCCGCAGGAAAGAAAGGGCATCCTCCATTTCCACTGTTTTCAAGGTCTCCAAAGAGAATAAAAGCAGCTGTCTGTCCCCTTTTTTCACCACGCTGATATCCCACAGGGCACCGTAAAGCTCTTCCGCCTGCCTTGCTGCTTTCGTCGGCTCTTCGCTCCGTTTCAGGACTTCCGCCAAAAGGGCTGTCTTTGTTGCCGTTTCCCGCCGCAAGGGCAGATCGAAAAACAATACCAAAAGATTCGTCCGAAATTTCTGCCCGTCCAGCAAAAAAATCCTGCATCTGGGCAGATATCGTTCCAATGCAGCCATGTCGCCACCTCTTTTTCTTTTTTGCCTATTCTTTCCGAAAAAAAGAAAAAAAATCCTTCTTCTTGAAAAGGAAGATATTTTGCGCTATACTTTCTCTGTATTTCTTACAAAACAATTAAGAAAAATCTAAAGTTTTCATACATTCCGTTCCTTTTCCATATTTTGTGCTAAACTGCCTTGTGAAAGGGAGTGTTTGTATGAAACGAAACTATGATTATGATATCGCCATCATCGGTCTTGGCCCTGCCGGCTCCACTCTGGCACGGCTGTTATCACCAAAATACAAAGTCATCGCCATCGATAAGAAGGTTTTCGGCGGGGACGGTTTCCAGAAGCCCTGCGGCGGGCTCATCTCCGCCGATGCCCAAAAGGCATTGGCAAGCTTCGACCTGACCCTGCCCAAGGATGTGCTGGTAGACCCGCAGATCTTTGCCGTCAAGACCATTGATCTGAAAAATAAACTCATCCGCCACTATCAGCGGTTTTATATTAACCTGGACAGACATAAATTCGACCTTTGGCTGGAATCCATCATTCCAAAGGAAGTGGAAGTCCACAGCGGTGCCATCTGCACCGAACTGAAACGAAAGGACGGGGGCTTTTCCATCTCCTATCTGGAAGAAGGTAAGACCCATAGCTTCACTACAAAATTCCTTGTGGGTGCCGACGGTGCAAATTCCATCGTTCGGCGAACATTTTATCCCGAAAAGAAGATTCGGAACTATCTCTCCATCCAGCAATGGTTCCCGGAGACCCACCCAACCCCCTTCTATTCCTGCATCTTCGACCCGGAGACCACCGATTGCTGTTCCTGGTCTATTTCCAAAGACCATCAGTTCATTTTCGGCGGTGCATTCCCTTTGGATAACGCCAGAGAACGCTTCGAGAAGCAAAAACAAAAGCTGGAACAGATCGGCTTTCGCTTTGGCGAGCCTTTGAAAACAGAGGCTTGTCTGGTTTTGCGCCCCTCCTCCTTTGGGGATTTCTGCAAAGGAGAAAAGGGTATTTTCTTCATCGGCGAAGCGGCAGGCTTCATCAGTCCCAGCTCTCTGGAGGGCATCAGCAGTGCCATCTACAGCGCAAGGGATTTGAGCCGTGTACTGAACCATCCCAAAGGCGACCTGAACCAGAAATATTGGAAGAAAACCTTCCATATCCGCTTCAAGCTATTCTTAAAGGTGCTGAAATGCCCCTTTATGTATCATTCCTTCCTGCGAAGGCTGGTGATGAAAAGCGGCATGCGAAGCATCCAAATTAACGAAACTATTCAATCGGGCAAAACGCCTCATTTTGCAAAAAAATAAGCCCGCAGCGGCGGGCGCACCCATAAAACAGGAGAAACACCATGCAGAACCAATCCCTACAAATGATAAAACAAATTTTAAAATCCGCCTTCGGGCTGTTCCTCTTTTCCTTTGGCGTATATCTGACCATTCAGGCGGATATCGGCCTTGCCCCGTGGGATTGTCTTTCCATGGGTGCCTCCTATCACATCGGGCTGAGCTATGGCATCGTCCATACGGGCATCAGCATCCTCATCCTTGTCATCGATATTTTGCTGAAGGAAAAAATCGGCTACGGCACCATTTTGGATGCCCTTCTGGTGGGCAATTATGTTGACCTCATCGACCGCATCCTTTCCCTGCCCAAATGGAACAGTCTGCCCCTCAGCTGCATCATGGTCATTGTGGGCCTTTTCATCATGGGCTATGGGCAATATTTCTATATGTCCGCCGGGCAAAGCTGCGGTCCCCGAGATTCCCTGCTCATCGCCTTGGGCAAGCGGTTCCCAAACACCCCCATCGGCGTGGTACAGACCTGCATGATTGGTGTTGCCCTCCTGATTGGCTGGCTGCTGGGCGGCCCCGTAGGCATCGGCACTATCATTTCCGTATTTGGCTTAGGTACCGCTTTGCAGATCGTCTGCAAGCTCATGCACTTTGAACCGAGAACGGTGGAGCATCGGAATATAGCAGAAGCTACAAGGCTCCTGTTGGGAAAATGAATTTCTGCATAAAAAGAAAGCACCTTTTGCAAGGTGCTTTTTTGATTCACAATTATTTCCAGAATTCGAAATCCAAATCATAGATATGAACAGTATCGCCTTCCTGAATGCCTTTTGCCTCCAGTGCTTCGATGATACCTTTTTCTTTCAGATATTTCTGGAAGAATGCAAAGCCTTTTTCCGTATCGATATTGGTGTAGCCAATCATCTTTTCTACACCGACACCGGAAACCACGAAATAGCCTTCTTCCACTTCTTCGATGGTGAAAGGTTCCTGATCCACCTTCACTTCATCATATTCTTCATATTCTTCCTCGAATACGATATCTTCGGGGTATTCTCTCAGGATCTTGCCGACCTCCGTCAGCAGCTCATCCAGACCTTTGTTTGTGGCTGCGGAAATGGGGAATACTTTGTAGCCCTTTGCTTCGTAAACCTCTTTCAGTCTTGCCACATTTTCCTCGGAACCGGGAATATCGGTTTTATTTGCTGCAATGACCTGAGGGCGTTTCATCAGGTCTTCCTTATATTCCGCCAATTCTCTGTTGATCTTTTCCACGTTTTCCACAGGGTCGTCGCCTTCCACGCCGGCTGCGTCTACTACATGGATGAAAACCTTGGTACGTTCCACATGGCGCAGGAATTCATGACCCAGACCAACGCCTTCGCTGGCGCCTTCCACCAGACCGGGAATATCCGCCAAAACGAATTTATCGCCAAATCTGCCTTCTACCACGCCCAGATTGGGGGACAATGTGGTAAAGTGATAGTTTGCGATCTTGGGGTTTGCGTTTGTTACCATGGAAAGCAGTGTGGACTTCCCAACGTTGGGGAAACCAATCAGACCAACGTCTGCGATCAGCTTCAGTTCCAGGATCACATCATATTCCTTAGCGATTCTGCCGGGTTCTGCATATCTGGGTGCCTGTCTGGTAGGGGTTGCGAAGTGCTGATTGCCCTTGCCGCCTTTGCCGCCATAAATCAGGATTTTTTCTTCGCCGTGGCGGGTGATATCCGCCATGACTTTACCGCTTTCCGCTTCACGGATGACTGTACCAACGGGGACTTTGATGATAACATCCTCGCCGTCTGCGCCGAAGCAGTTGCGCTTGCCGCCGGGCTCGCCGTTGGTTGCGGCGAATTTTCTTTTATAGCGGAAATCCATCAGGGTATTCATGCCGCTTTCGCCCACAAAAACAACGTTGCCGCCCTTGCCGCCGTCGCCGCCGTCGGGGCCGCCGTGGGTGATGTATTTCGCGCGGAAAAAGGAAACCTTGCCGTCGCCGCCGTTGCCGCCTTTTACATGGATCTTGACTCTATCTACAAACATTTTTCCATCTCCTTTCCTAGCGAGGCTCTGCCTCGCGCTCCGCAAGGGAAATTGATCAAGCATCTTTCCTTCGGAAAGACGGCTCCGCCGCCGCCTTATTCTTGGCGGTGCTCACATTCCCTTGACCCTTATACTACCCAAAACTTCGTTTTGGGTAGAACAATTTCAACTTTTTCGTCAAAAACGGAACAACATTCCGTTTCTCACGAAAAAGGCTTCAAATGATGATACCATCCATTTGAAGCCATTATGCACACAAAAATTATTTTCAAGCAGCGGAAAGGCTTGGAAAACGAAGCGTTTTCCAACTGAACTCCGCAGGGGGAATTCATTTCCACCGAGGAAAACAGTGAGTTTCAAGGCATTTATGCCGCCGGAACTCATCTGTTTATACATCTGTTTAAGCTTGTCAAAATCCTGATTTTGACAAAGGGTGTCGACTTCGTCGACACCCTCATTCGCAATCTTATTCAGCGATTTCGACAGGGTAAACAGAAACCTGTTTTTTGTCTCTGCCTTTTCTTTCATATTTCACACGGCCATCAACCAGAGCGAACAGTGTATCGTTGCCGCCCTTACCAACGTTTACGCCGGGATGGATCTTTGTGCCTCTCTGTGTGTATAAGATATTGCCAGCCAGAACGTACTGACCGTCTGCACGTTTTGCACCAAGTCTCTTAGCATTGGAGTCACGACCGTTCTTTGTGGAACCGCCGCCTTTATGGTGCGCGAAGAACTGAAGGTTCAATCTGAACATGCTTCACACCTCCTCATGTATCAAAGTGAGATATTTGTTGTATTCTGATGCTATATCCGACAGACCCATGACCAAAGTTTCCAAAAGAAGCTGTGTATCGTGGTCTGTCATTCCCTCGAGGGGAAACAAGACTTTGAGATAACCGCCGCGTTTTTCATCCGCTTCGCATTTGAAGGGGATGTCAGTGAATCTCTCCACAGCGTTGACTGTGTTAAAACAAAGCACTGTCACCGCGGAACAAACGATATCCTCGCCTGCTACGGCATAGCCCGCATGACCGGAAATCTCAAATCCGCAGATTTTCTGATTTTTGCGATAAATCCTAGCTTTAATCATGACAAATTACAGGGATTTGATCTGCAGTTTTGTGAAAGGCTGTCTGTGGCCTCTTTTTTTGTGGAAGCCTTTTTTGGGTTTGTATTTGTATACTACAACCTTTTTTGCTTTGCCGTCACCGATTACGGATGCTGTAACCGCTGCACCTTCCACGTAAGGAGCACCTACTTTGATATCGCCGTCTTTAGCCAGAACCAGAACTTTGTCGAATGTGTATTCGGAACCTGCTTCTACAGCCAGTTTTTCAACTGTGATGATATCACCTTCGGATACTTTATACTGCTTACCGCCAGTTTCAATAATTGCGTACATGTTGACACCTCCTCGCAATTTTACTCGCTGAATGTGGTAACCGGAGCCTTTCTCCGATTTTCTCGAACCTCTTCACGCGGCTGAACATACTCCAATATATTAGCACAGGAAAAACCCTCTGTCAACAAATTTATTCTAATTTTTCGCCGTTTTTTACTGCAGAATAAGCCTTTTCGTCACCTTTTTCCTGCAGTAGACGAAGCAAGAGCGAATGTCCTTCCTTGGTCATACATTTCCCCGCCGTAGCCTGGATCTGATAGGACTGGCGCAGAGTGGATTCCGCTTTGTCCCTGCTGCCGGCTTCGGCATAAATGCGGCCCACACGGTCGCAGAGCTTCCCGAAAGACACCGTAAATACCCCTTCTCGGGCTCCAATGGAAAGCACACGGTCAAGTAGCGTCTCTGTATCCTTCTGATGCCCCAATTTGGCGTGGAGGGCTGCCGTTTTCAGCAGCGCCTTGGCAAAATTCTGGCTTTCCCCTTCCTTATTACGGATGGATAATGCCAATGCACTGTAATATTCCACTGCCTTCTGGGGGTCTGCATCCCCCTTTCCCTCAGGCTTGGGTGGTGTCTGGATGATCTCTTCCATTTTCTGCTGCAGGAACAGATGTCTGCGTTTTTCGTAGGTTTCATCCATGGGGAGCCCACTGCGCTTCTGTTTCGCTTCCGCTTCCGCAAAATAGGCTTCCGCCTTATCCTCGTTCCCTGCCAGTCTATGACAGTTTGCGATAGCCAGCAGATTATTTGCCGCCGCCAGCTGTTCCTGAGCAGTTTCCTCGAAATTCACGTCATTCTTTTCCCGATACAGCTCGATGGCCTTTTCAAATTTTTTCTGTTTGATAGAAACACGGGCCAAGGCTTCCAATGTATTCAGATAGAGGGGGTTATCCTCATCCAGCATTTCCTTGCGGATCTCCGCCGTACGGGTCAGGGCTTCCTCTGCCCGTTCCAAATCTCCCGCTGTTTCATAGACCAGCCCCAGCTTTTCCAAGACCGCAGCATAACGGGGATGGTTGACCCCAAAACGGGTTTCCATGATATCCACGCCATCCTTGCACAAGCCGATGGCCTTTTCATGCTCGCCCTGCCGCCGATAAATTTCCGCCAGCAGATGCAGACACCAGACATACATACCGCTGCTTTCATCGCCGCAGGCTTTGCGGATTTCCAGTGCTTCCTTCACGGCTTCTTCCGCCTTTTCATAAACATTCTGCTTTTCGTAAAGCTTGCCCATGGTGGTCAGGGTATCGGCACAGGCGGTGTTTTTCCCCTCATGGATGGTTCTGCGGATGGCAAGGGCATCCTCAAAGCAGCGCAGGGCTTCGTCCGCCTTCCCCATATTATCGTAGAGGGTGCCCATGCTCATCAGGCAGGCCGCCACCTGCGGGTCTTTTTCCCCCAGCATGGCTTTTTTCTGATTCAAAGCCTTGATATTCAAAGCAAGGGCTTTTTTGAATTCCTTTTTCCCTGCGTAATCCACGCTCAGATTATTCAGGGCATCGGCATAGAAGATATGCTCCTTCCCCAGCATCCGTTCCACGATATCCAGCACTTCCCGATGGAGCTCCAAGGCCTTATCGTACTGCCCATCCTTGCAGCAGATGGCCGCCAGCGAATTCAGGCTGTTCATAAAATCCAGATGGTCCTCGCTCATCAGCTTTCTGCGGATATCCACAGCCTTTTCGCAGTATTCCACCGCCAGATCCATCAACCCAGCCTTTTCGCAGACAGAAGCCAAGGTCAGCACGTTAATCATGTAGTAGAAATTATCGTTGCCCCGAGCCTTTTCAATCAAATCTAAGCAAACCTCATAATAATAGATGGCTTTTTTGAAATTGCCTTTGGCATCGTAGGCTCTCGCCATAGCACCGTGCAAATCAGCCAAGTCCAGCATGGTAAATTCCTTGCACTGTCTGGCCCGCTGCAAGGCTTTGGTATGACATTCAATGGCCTTATCCGTATCCTGCAGCAATTCATATGTATTGCCCATGTGATACAGGCTGTGGATATAATCGGCATGTTCTCTGCCCAGCTTGGCATCTCGGATCTCCAATACCTTGTTATGCAGTTTCAGGGCCTCTTCCTGCCTGCCAAGGTGGTTAAAAACGATAGCCAGATTGTTCAGCGTATCCGCATAGGAAAGGCTTTCCCCGCTGTAATCCTTTTTCAGCTCTGCCGCCTTTTTATAATATTCCGCCGCCCGGTCGTAAAGCTGGACCTGATCGAAAACTACAGCCAGATTGCTCATGTCCACGGCATATTCCATGCAGTCGCAGTCATCATTCTCCACATAAATATTTAAAAGGTTTTTTCCCAGGACGATCGCCTTTTTGTAGTCCCCATTTTTATATGCTTCGAAAAATTCATTTCGTACTCTTTTGATCTCTCCGATATAAAACGCCATCAGTCCTCACCTCCATAAGCCTTGTCCATCTGCTGAAAAGCCTCCCCGATGATATCGTAGGAATAGCCCTTCCGCAGCAAAAAATCGTATAACTGTTTTTTCTTTTTTTCATTTTCCGGGGGCCATTGTCCGCGGCTTTTCTTTTCCAGCCAGCGGAAAGCATCCCCCGCTTCGTCTATTTCCGTCTCCGCCATCACTTCATCGATGATACGGGAGGAAATGCCCCGTTGTCTCAGTTCTATTTTGAGGGCATAACCGCTCTTAGGCTTCATCCGCAGTTTTTCTCTGATATATTTGCGGCAATATTCCCTGTCATCGGCATATCCGTATTTTTCCAGAAAGGCAATAACTTCCTCAATGGTCTCCTCGGCAAATTCCTTTTCCGCCAGCTTGCGGCGGATTTCCTGCACCGTCCGCATCTTATAGCCGATGAAATGCAAAGCCGTATCCTGGGCCTTGATATAAATGAGGTTTTTGCGGATAAAATCGATGGTTTCCTCCTCCGCCTCCTGCCCTTCCTTCAGCTTGAAATACAGGATATCCTGCATAGGCAGCGCAAAGGCATATTCGCCGTCGATGAAGATGTTGTATCTGGTCTCGTCCCGTTTCTGGGGTGTGATGGCTGTCACCAGCATGGCACCGCCTCCTTCCTGTTTTCGTAAAGAATAATTATAGCATATTTTGATATAAAATGCTATCAACCAAACCGGTTTTTCCACCATATACAAAAGCCTTGGGACTTTTGTCCCAAGGCTCTCTCTTCGTTTAAAACAGTTGACCGGGCAGTTTCAGTTTTTCCTTATGGGGAAATCCTTTGTCAAAGGCTTCCACCTCTGCTTCATCCACAAAATAGCCCTGCGGTGTTGCATATTCGCCGGTAATGCCATTCAGATATCCTGCTTTCAATTCCTTGCAAAGGAAAAAGGATGCATCTTCTCCCTCCGGCAAACCATGATAGCGGATGCCAAACTCACTGGCACAGGAAAACCCACTTTTGCCATAAAAGTCAATGTTGCCTTCAAAGCAGACTGCTCCTGCACCAAGGGCAGCTGCTTTTTCCAAAGAATAATCCAGCAGCTTCTTGCCATAGCCCTGTCTTTTGTATGCAGGTGCGATGCAAATAGGCCCCATTGTCATGATGGGAAGTTCTCTGCCATCATCAGTTTTGATGCTTGCTCTCATAAACATATTCTGTCCAATGATTTCCCCGTCTTTTTCCATGACAAAGTCAAGTTCAGGTACAAAGGCAGCATCGTTTCTCAGTTGGTGCAGTACATAATGCTCCAGACACCCCGGGCGATACACATTCCAAAAGGATTCTCTTACAAGATTTTCTACCTGTGCATGGTCTTCTTTTTTCTCTAAACGAATGATATAGTCGTTTTGATTCATGATTTTTCCCTCCTAAAAAATTGTTGACTGTCAATATTTTGGAGGTTCGACGAAGATTGTCTGACCTCCGGTCAGCCTACAATCTCCAAGGTGTTGTTTTTCTTCAAACAGCAAATCTCCTTTAAAATAAAAATAGAATCGTTTTGTGCCGTTCAGGCTTGATGCCCTCACAGCTTTATTCTACGCTGTTTTTTCTCCTAAGTAAATAGGATTTTGCCGTAAAATCCCTTTTTTCAAAGATATTTCTCAAAAAATGCTTCCAATGCCGCCTTGCCTTTTTCAAACCCCTCAGGCCCTTCGCTGTGGCCCATAGCATGGATATATTCCTCATTGCTTTCTCGATAGGTCACATGGAGGGTCCAGCTGTTGCCGCTGCACATGCACATGTCCAGCTTACAGAAATCATTCCATTCGTTTATCTTGTTTTCCCGAATGACTTTTTCCAGTTCCTCCAGTTCTTCCTCTGTCATCTGGCAGCGTTTCGCATGCATGGTGCCGTCGAATTTATCAATCCACAGCCCTTGGGCGGGGTTATAGCGATACCATTCCATGAAACCATTGGTATCACCGAATCTGAAAGAAAACGTATCAATCTTCATGATATTCCTCCTTATGGAAAGAGCCGTCTATTCCTAGACGGCTCTTTTGGTTTCAGGTGTTAAAATTATTTTGCGTATTCCACGGCTCTGGTTTCTCTTACCAGATTTACCTTGATCTGACCGGGGTATTCCAGTTCTTCTTCGATCTTCTTTGCGATTTCTCTCGCCAGAAGGGTCATACCTTCATCGGTCACATCTTCGGGTACTATCATAATTCGCAGTTCACGACCAGCCTGAATTGCGAAAGATTTTTCAACGCCCTTGAAGCTGTCAGCGATTTCTTCCAGCTTCTGCAATCTCTTGATGTAGGATTCCAGTGTTTCGCGTCTTGCGCCGGGTCTTGCAGCGGAAATTGCATCTGCCGCCTGTACCAGCACTGCGATGATGCTCTGAGGTTCCACATCGCCATGATGGGCTTCTACCGCATTGATGACTGTGTGGTTTTCCTTATAGCGTTTCAGCAGGCTCACGCCGATGCTGACATGGGAACCTTCCATTTCATGGTCAACACTCTTACCGATATCATGGAGCAGACCGGCACGTTTTGCCAGAATGACATCCACGCCCAGTTCGGCAGCCATCAGACCTGCCAGATGGGCAACTTCCATAGAGTGTTTCAATACATTCTGACCATAGCTTGTACGGTATTTCAATTTACCCAGCAGCTTGATCAGTTCGGGATGCAGCCCATTGACACCTGTGTCGAAGGTTGCTGCTTCGCCTTCTTCTCTGATCGTTGTTTCCACTTCTTTTCTTGCCTTTTCCACCATTTCCTCGATACGGGAAGGATGTACACGACCGTCTACGATCAGTTTTTCCAAAGCCAGTCTTGCGATCTCTCTTCTGATGGGATCGAACCCGGAAAGGATGACCGCTTCGGGTGTGTCATCGATGATCAGATCGATGCCTGTCAGTGTTTCCAAAGCACGGATATTTCTGCCTTCACGGCCGATGATACGGCCCTTCATTTCATCATTGGGCAGCTGTACTACGGAGACAGTGGTTTCTGCCACATGGTCTACCGCACAGCGCTGGATGGCATTGGCAACAATCTCTCTGGAACGTTTGTCCGCTTCCATCTTTGCCTTGCTTTCTGTTTCCTTGATGAGCAGTGTTGCTTCGTGTTTCACATCGTTTTCTACCATAGCGAGGATATGGTTCTTCGCTTCTTCGGTAGTCAGCCCGGAGATACGCTCCAGTTCCTGAAGCTGTCTTTCTCTCAGTGCTTTTGCTTCTTCTTTCTGTCTGTCCAGTTCCTCCAGTTTCTTGGTCATATGCTCTTCTTTCTTTTCCAGAGCTTCGACCTTTCTGTCTAAAGTTTCTTCTTTCTGGAACAGACGTCTTTCATTTTTCTGAAGTTCATTTCTTCTGTCACGAACTTCTCTTTCCAGTTCATTTTTTGTCTTAATGCTCTCTTCTTTTGCTTCCAGAAGGATCTCCTTCTTCTTTGCTTCCGCTTCTTTTACCGCATCCTCCACGATCTTGCCGGCTCTTTCCTCAGCCACGCCGACCTTGCCCTCTGCGATCTTTTTACGGTAAGCGATGCCGATTACGACACCGATCAGCAAACCGACGACAGCACAGATAATACTTATCGGATTAATGAAAAACACCTCCCTTTATTCAGTTTTCAAAGTACAATTTTATTGTTTCATATAACCTGTAAGTAATGGCGAAAATACGCCTTTTTTATTTTATTACTTTTTCACATGCGTGTCAAGGAACAATTCAGCCCGATAAAGTGAATCTTAGGCAGAAGGAACAAAGAAAACGCCCGAAAATTCAGCATTTCGGACGGTTTTCATATTTCCGCGGCAAATTTTGTCTGACATAAAAGTGATGCAATAAAATGAAAACTTTTCAGACTTCTGACAAAATTATTTTTCTTTTTCCATCACATATTGACCAAAGCCCATCTCCGCCCCTTCCAGAAGAATGGTGCCGCCGCTTTTTTCTTCCAATGCCTTTGCCCACGTGCCATCCTGCCCCCCAAAGGCAGCCAGCAGCCTGGGGTCGGCCTTCACCGTCAGCTTATGATAGATGGTATGGGCGAAAACGCTCTCCGCTTCTCTGCGCATCTTCGTTACTGTCCATTCGATGGAGGGCAGCCGCCCCGTCCCCTCGCAGGCACGGCATTTTGTGGTCATCTGCCGTTTCAGGGAGGGTCTGGTTTTCTTTCTTGTCACCTGCATCAGCCCCAACTCCGTCATGCCCACCACCACAGTCTTGATGCGGTCCTTTTTCACCGCCGCTTCCAGCCTGCGGGTCACTTCCTTCTGGGCCTCCGGGTCTGCCATATCGATGAAATCGATGATGATGATGCCGGAAAGATTCCTGAGACGCATCTGCTTTGCCGCTTCCTCCGCCGCTTCCAGATTGGTTTTCAGGATGGTTTTCTGCAGATCGCCTTTGCCAGCCGCTTTTCCCGTATTCACATCGATGACAACACAGGCTTCCGTTTCCTCGATGACAAGGAAACCGCCGCTTTTCAGCCAAACGTGCTCATCCAGCGCCTTTTCGCTTTGGCTTTCCAGATAATAGGCTTCGAAGAGGGGCAGTTTCTCTTCATGGAGCTTCAGGGCAGGCTGGTTTTCCCCATTGAAATCCCCCGTCTGCAGCAATTCTTCATAGGCTCCTTCCTCGTTCACCACATATTCATCCACATCGGCACTGTAAAAATCCCGTGCCGCCCGCTTTACGGGGTGGTTTTCCTGCAGCAGCAGGGCAGGTGGCTTCAGATACATACCGTGGCGCAGCTTTTCCCATTTTGCTGTCAGGGCTTGCAGTTCCTTTTCAAAATCCTCCCGGCTTTTGCCTGCACCATTGGTGCGGACAATAGCTCCGCAGCCTTCCGGCAGCAGCTCTGCCACGATTGCACGGATACGGCTCCGTTCCCCGGAATCGGTGATCTTACGGGAAATGCCGATCTCCCCATCTTCTTTAGGCAGCAGCACAAGGAACTTGCCGGGAAAAGAAAAATTCCCCGTCAGCACGGCCCCTTTGCTGCCGACGGCATCCTTTTCCACCTGCAACAGCAGGGTATCACCGACCTTGGGCTTGGCAATGTTTTTCCCTTCGTCGGAAACGGCACGGGCATTTCCGTAATAATAATAGCCGTTTTTCCCCACGCCAATATCCACAAAGGCCGCCTGCAGATTGGGCATCACATTTGCCACACGGCCTGCGTAAATATTCCCAACGAGACTTTCCTCCCGTTTGCTTTCATAATACAATTCTTTCAATTCGCCGTCCTCTGCCAGGGCAATACGGGTCAGGTCGGCGGAAATATCCATCAAAACTCGTTTCAAAGTGCATCCCTCGCTTTTCTGTTTTTATCATAACCGAAAAAGACGAGTTTTGCATCACTTTCTTTTACAACACGTTTCCCCTGGCTTGAAACTCTGCTTTTACACCGTCCGTCCAGCCCAAAGTGATAAAGTCCATGGGGTCAAGCAATTCTCCCTCTTTATAAATACCATAGTGCAGATGGGGCCCCGTGGAAAGGCCTGTGTTCCCCGATTTTGCCACCACCTGTCCCTGCTTCACCTTTTCCCCCTTTTTCACAAGGACTTCCGAAAGATGGGCATACATGACTTCATATCCATCGGTCGTTTCAAATTTCAGCAGTTTGCCGTAGGTGGCAGAAGTCCGCACCTCTGTGACGGTTCCGCTTTTCACCGCCAATACATCCGTCCCCTCCGCCACGGCAATATCCAGCCCATCGTGGAGCTCTTCCTTATGTAAGATCGGGTTTTCCCGTGTGCCGCAGGAAGAAGTGATGATGCCCTGCACCGGGTCGATCCAATCCTCTCTTTTCTTTTCCCAGCGCAGCCCCTTCCATGTCAGCACACTAGGGAGATGCTTCCCCGTCGGGCTGATAGACCTTCTTTTCTTCCTGCTGGATTTCTTTTTCCTCAAAAGCAGGCAGGCTTTCTCCTGCACCTTTCAGAAGTGCCGCCGCCCGTTCCTTCCAAACATCCACTTCCTCCGCAGGGATCTGGTAAGCAATGACCTGCTTCACCCTAGCGCAGACCATTTCCGATGTCTCTGTCTGAAATAAGGAGATCAGCAGGCATCCCCCTACCAGAACCGACGCTACATAAAGACGAAAGACCAGCAGACCGCCCTTCTGTTTTTCTTTTCCCCGCATCGTTTGCCGCGCCCGCATCCGCCGCTCCATTTCCCGTCTGCGCCGGCGCCGTTCCTGTTCTGTCATTTCCATCCCTCCTTCCTTTCACCTTATGTCCAAACAGGATGAGATATACTTTTCCACGCAAAAAAGCCCCTGCAATCAGGGGCCTTTCTCATTTCTTCGCCTGTTCTAGCCCTTCTGCAATGGCATTCAAAACCAGCTGGGCGGAATGGGCATTTTCCGGGTCCACTTCAATGGTGAGAGATTGGGTCGCCACCACTTCACGGCCCACTTCCTCTGCCGCCGTTTCCAGCAGGGGGTAGAAAGCGGCTACTGCTTCCCCGGGGTCCTCCATGAAAATAGCGGCGATCTCGCCATCCTCCACCGTTACGGCAATCTCCGCCGTTTCCTGCCCCACGTTCATCTCCCCGTAATATGTACCATCCCGATAGATCCCCGTGTCCTCATCCTTCCCCATATTCAGGAAAAAGGTGATGAGCCCAACGATGATGATGACACCCAGCACGGCAAACACCGCCGTTTTCACCAGTTCCTTTGCCTTTACCACCACAAATTTCGTGCTGCCCACGCATACCCCTCCTCAAAAATCTCTTACCCTTACCATATTCTGTTTTTCCTTCTTTTATGCAGGCGTTCGCCTTGAAAAAAAACACCGCTTTGAGTATCATAGAAGAAACGAACGAGAAAGAAGGGAACAGATATGGGACTGCGTTTCATCATCGGCAGGGCTGGCACAGGAAAAACCACTCTTTGCATGGAAGAGATCATCAAACAATCGAATACAGGAGAAAAACGGCAGGTACTCATCGTTCCCGAACAATTCACCTCTCAGGCAGAGCGAGACCTGATCCAGAAAACGGGGCAGAATGCCATCCTGACGGCGGAAGTCCTCAGCTTTGGCCGTTTGGCCCATCGGGTCTTTTCCAAAAAGGGCATCGGCAGCCGTGTCCCTCTGGGGGATGTGGGCAAGTCTATGGCTCTGCGGAAGATTTTATTGGAGGAAAAAGAACAGATCTCCTATTTTCAGAGCGTCATGGATAAGCCCGGCTTTGTAGACCAGCTGGGGCTGACGATCTCCGAATTTTTCCAATACCGCATTTCTCCGGAACAGACAGAAGCCCTTGCACAGGCAGAAACCCTTTCCCACGGGGCAAAGGAAAAGCTGAAGGATATGACCCATATCTACCGTTCCTATCTGGAATTTTTGAAACAGGAATATATTTCCGCCGACGAAACCCTCGGCCTTCTGGCGGAACGGCTGGATGACAGCTTGGGCTTTGGAAATACGGAATTTTGGCTGGATGGCTTCTATGGCTTCACCCCTCAGGAATACAGTGTCATCCGCCGTCTGCTGCTTCTTTCCTCCCAGGTGAATATCACCCTACCTATGGATAGAAACAGCTTCTACGGGGCATTTCTGCCTCCTTCCGCCCCCTTCTATGAGCCTTATGTGACAAAGAAAAAGCTTTCCGCCTTGGCAGAGGAATTGGGTCTGCCTGCCGTTCCTCCTGCGATTTTGGAAAAAAATCACCGTGCCGAAACGGATGCCCTCCGCAATTTGGAACGGGACTATTTTTATAGCTTTTTCAAAAAAACTTCTCTTTCGGAAAGCGTCCATATCACCGCCTGCCCTTCTCTGCAGGAAGAAATCCGCTTCGCCGCAGGGAAGATTCTGCGCCTGGTGCGGGAAGAAAATGTCCGCTTTCGGGACATTGCCATGGTGACCAACGCTATGGAAACCTACGAAAAAAATCTGCGGGGCATTTTGGAGGAATATCATATCCCCTGCTTCATTGATGCCCGTCGGGAAACAGCTTCGCACCCTCTGGTGACCCTGCTGACGGCTTTATTGGATATCCTCGTTTACGATTTCCGCTATGAAGCCATGTTTTCTTATCTGAAATCGGGACTGACCTCTCTAACAACAGAAGAAATCGATATTCTGGAAAATTACGTCCTCGCCTACGGCATCAAGGGCTATAAATGGAAACAAGATACTTGGGACTATGGCATTCTCAAGGAAGGGGCAGAAGCCGTGGATGCCATCAACGCCCTGCGGGAACGGGTCATGGCGCCCTTTGCTCCCCTTCTTGCCCTGCCCCAGAAGAAGCCCTTCCCCTTCCGAGACTTTCTCAATGCCCTCCTCACCCATTTGGATGCCCTGCAGGCGGCAGAAACCCTGGATACTTGGGCGCAGGAAGCGGCAGAAAGCGGCAACCTGAACAAAGCCGAGGAATATCGCCAGATCTGGCAGTTGGTGATGGATGTGTTTGAAAAAGCCCATGCCATTTTAGGCAAAGAAGAGATGACCCTTTCGGAAATGGCAAAGATTTTGGAAGCAGGCTTGGAAAAATGCACCATGGGGGTCATTCCCCCTACGGCGGATTGCCTGCTCATCGGCGATATCGAGCGCAGCCGTCTGCCTGAAATCAAATATCTTTTCGTTCTAGGCGTCAATGAAGGCGTACTGCCCTCCCCCGCAACGGCCCAGGGCATTTTCACAGAAACGGAACGAGACCTCTTGACCGCCCAAGGCATAGAGCTTGCCAATGGGGGCAAGCAAAAAATCTTCGAGGAGCAATTCCTCATCTATCGGGGATTGACAAAGCCCTCCAAAGGGCTGTGGCTGACCTATGCCGCCTGCGACAGCGAAGGGCGGGACTCTGCCCCTTCCTCCCTCATCGAGAATCTGCAGCGGATGGACGAAAGCCTGCAAATCGAAGCCATGCCTGCCTTTACTTTGGAAGAAACCTCTCCCGAAGCTGCCTTCCATCTTTTGGGCGGAGAAATGCGAAAGCATACGGAAGAAACACCCATCTCTCCCCTTTGGCAGGATATCTACAGCTTCTTCGATGAAAATACGGCGTGGCAGCATCGCCTTGCCCTGCTGAAAAAAGGCATCGGTAAGAGCGGTAAGGCAGAGCGTCTCTCTCCCAAGACCACAAAGGCCCTCTACAGCAAAAACATCCTTTCTAGCGTTTCCCGTCTGGAACGCTTTGCCGGCTGCCCTTTTTCCTTCTTTGCGGAATATGGGCTAAAGGCGGAGGAACGCCGCTTATATCAGCTCCACACCCCCGACTTGGGTTCTCTGTTCCATGAAGTGCTGGAGCTGTTCTCTAATCGGCTGGAAGCGGACAGCATCCCTTGGACAGACCTGACCAAAGAAAAAACAGAAGCCCTCATTCATCAGGCCGTAGATGATGCCGCTCCCCGTCTCAGCGACCGGGTACTGCTGGATTCGGCGGCAAATCAATATCTCATCCGCCGCCTGAAGCGTATCTCCACCAGAGCCGCTTGGACATTGGTGCAGCATTTGCAGCAAGGGGATTTCACCCCGGCAGGCTATGAAGTGGGCTTTGGCTTGCATGAAGCCCTCCCCCCTATCGTCATCCAAATGAAGGATGGCGGCAGCCTGATTTTAAACGGCAAAATCGACCGAGTGGATCTGCTGGATGCAGAAGGCACACGATATGTTAAGATCATCGATTATAAATCTGGCAATAAGACCTTCAGCTTTCAGGATATCTATTACGGCTTGCAGTTACAGCTTCTCATCTATCTGGACGCTTATCTGAAATATTATCAAAAGACGGGCGCAGCATTGAAGCCCGGCGGAGTATTCTATTTCCGCATCACCGACCCTACCCTCTCTCTGGAAAAAGAGCTTTCCGCAGAGGAGATCGAGCGGACGCTTTATGAAAAAATGCAGATGTCCGGGCTGCTTTTACAGGAGGATGCCCTCATCCAAGGGCTGGACAACAACCTGACAGCAGGCGGAACCTCGGCTGTGGTCCCTGTGGGGTATACAAAAAAAGGGGATATTTCCGCCTCCTCCAATCTGGCAACAGAAGAACAGTACAAGGCCATTTTGGATTTCGTGGCAGAGCGCACCAGAGAACTGGGCGAAGCCATGAAAGAAGGCATTATCGCCCCTGCTCCCTTCCGAGATGGGCAGCGGACACCCTGCAGCTATTGCAAATTCCGCTCCATCTGCCGCCATGATTATGAAGAAAAACCCAAATGGCGCAATCTGAAAAAAATCAGCAAAAAGGATTTCTGGGAAACCCTACTGCCCCCAGAAACGCCTGAAATATAAATTTGAACAAAAACCTAAGAAAGGAGGTCTGATGATATGGAAAACAAAAACACAACAGAGGCACGGAGGTTCGCTCCGTGAGAATAGGAGAACTTTATGAATATCAATAAAATCAAGATCGACCATATCCCCGCCCTCCTTTATGGCGAAAAAAGCGAGAAACTTATCCTTGCTGTCCATGGCAGCCATTCCTCCAAAATCGATGACTGTATCTGGGTTTTGGCAGAAGAAGCCACCAAGAAAGGCTACCAAGTCCTTTCCTTCGACCTGCCTCGGCACGGGGAACGGGTCTATGAAGAAACCCCCTGTATGGTGCAGGAATGTGTCAAGGAATTGAGAACGATCCTGCAATATGCAAAAGGCTTGGCAAAGCAGATCTCTTTATTCGGCTGCAGCATGGGTGCCTATTTCAGCCTACTGGCCTTTGGGGAAGAACCCATAGAAAAAGTGTGGTTCCTTTCCCCTGTTACGGGTATGGAACGCATCATTCATAACATCATGGGATATTGCGGCATCACGGAAAAGGAATTTGAAGCCATGGGCACTGTGGAAAACCCCATAGAAACCCTCTATTGGGACGATTATCAATATGTAAAAGCCCATTCCATCCAGAAATGGAATCATCCCACCTGCATCCTGCGGGGCGAAACAGATACCCTTAGCGAAAAGGATTGCGTATCCGCTTTCGCAGAACGTTTCAGCTGTGCATTAGAGGAACAGCCTGGCGGGGAGCATTGGTTCCACACAAAAGAGCAGCTAGAGTATTTCAGAAACTGGCTGAAAAAGCGATTATAAAACAAAAAATCCCGTCCCCAAGGATTTTCTCCCAAGGGACGGTTTTTCTTTGCGTATAAGTATTTTTAAATTACACCTGTATTCTCAGACATATCTGCTGCAGTCTTTTCATCTGCCCCATCAGACGGCATCCCCGCCAATGGCGCGGTGATATCCCGATAAAATGCCGCCGTAGCCGCCTGCATATAAGGTGTCAACCAAAGGTTCCCAATGCCCATCGTAAGCATACACAGGAAGCCCCAGCCGATGAAGCTGATCTGCAGGCAGAATAACCGCCATTTATTCCCCATCATCAGTTCCTTGGAACGGTCGATGGCTTCACCGGCGCTCATTTCCGGGTTTTCTGCCAGAATATAGCTGGTCATGGCATAGCGATAAGAGGCAATAATCCCCGGGATGATGAACAGCAGCGCCCAAAGGACAATATACAACCCCTGCAAGAAGCCTGCCACCAGCATGGTCTTCCACTGGGGAAAATAACGGAACAATGTCTGCACCGTTCCTTCTTCTCCATCCACCATATCCAGATTAAAACGGGCATAGCCCACTGTTACGATACAGCCCAAAACAAACTGTACAATGGCAATGAGGATTGCCACCACAGAAAAATACATCAGGGCAACCCCCCAAAGGGCACCGGGGCTGTCGCTCTGCAAAATTTGCATCAAATCAACATTCTGCCCGAAAATATCCATCTGTGCCCGAATACTTCCGGCATCGAAATGAAAATTGATCTCCGGCGTCCCTTCCCATGCGACCCCGCCCAGCAGCAGTGCCACAAAGCCTGCCAATACGGCAATTTTCCATTTTCCTCTCAGGGATTCTCTGGCGATCCGCCTAAAATCCGCTGCACATTTCATCCCAATTCCCCCTTTTCCAAAACTTTTATTCTTCTGTTTTATCATAGCAGAGAGAATATTCCCGCGCAACCACTGCCCCCTATTCTTAAAAAAGTCTTAGTAATTTGAAAAAATCCCCATCCGCAGAAAAAGGTGCCGATTTTTTCGACACCCTTCCCCATCAGATTCTTTTATCATCCACTTTTTATGCATGCTCCTTACAGGAAAGTTCCTCCACTTCCAATTTAAAAGCAGCCACCACTTTCAGCATGTTTTCCTGATATTCCCACGCATCTTTGCCTGTCGCATGTTTCATCACAAGATTCAATGCCTGTTTTTTTTCTTCCATATCGTCGATCATGCTGATGACACCATTGCCGATGACGCTCTGGAAACGATAGGAATAGTCACAGGCACTCTCCCCTTCATTCAGCTTATGATCGGTATCCATCTCAAAACCAACCTTTGGTGCTTTCCCGATCAGGTCGATCTTTCTGCCTTCCTTTGCACCATGGAAATAGAAGGTGAGTTTCCCGTTTTCCTCTGTATAACCAAAATTCAGAGGAACGATATACACCTGACCTTCGTCACAGAAGCCTACACGGCAGCAATCGCAGCGGTCGATGATCTCCATGATCTGCTTAAAATCTGTTATTTCCCTGTCTTTTCTTCTCACAGAATCAGCTCCTTAGAATTTTTCCCAATACTGCTTCACACTGCCTTCGATGATGGCATCCATATAGGAATCCGCCATTTCGAAAATTTCTTCTTCATCCTTGATCTTCAGGGAAACGCCGCCCTTATCCACGACGATATCTTTCTTTTTCCCCTTATTTTTTTCCACCCATTCCTTGAATTCCTTTTCCCATCTTGCGGCAGTCTGTTCCGCATCCTCATAGCAAAGGAGTTCGTCTCTTACGTTTTCGATGACTTCCTGTATTTTCAGCTTCATGCTCATTTCTCCTTTCATGTCTCTGGCGAAATCATACCTCCGGCGGGTGCATGCCAAAATGCTCATAGCCCAGCTTGGTCACGATGCGCCCTCTGGGTGTCCGCTGGATATAACCCAACTGCAGCAGATAAGGCTCGTATACATCCTCAATGGTATCGGATTCTTCATTGATGGATGCCGCCAGGGTATCCAGCCCCACAGGTCTGCCGCCAAATTTCTCGATCATGGTCAACAGCATTTTTCGGTCTGTCTGGTCTAAGCCCATCTTGTCCACATCCAGCAGATCCAGAGCAAATCGTGCTACTTCCCCCGTGATGACACCATCATAACGCACCTGAGCAAAGTCACGGACCCGTTTCAGCATACGGTTTGCCAGTCTGGGTGTCCCTCTGGAGCGGCGGGCGATCTCTTCCGCACCGCTGTCGTCGATCTCCACCTGCAGCACCTCCGCAGAGCGCTTGATAATAATTTTTAGATTCTCCACATTATAAGGCTCCAGCCGCTGCACCACCCCGAATCTGTCCCGCAAAGGTGCCGTCAACAGACCAATTCTGGTTGTAGCGCCAATGAGGGTGAATTTCGGCAAGTCCAAACGCACAGAACGAGCCCCGGGCCCCTTGCCGATCATAATATCGATAACAAAATCCTCCATGGCGGGATACAATATTTCCTCGATCATACGGTTCAGTCTGTGAATTTCATCAATAAAGAGGATATCCCCCTCATTCAGGCTGTTCAGCACCGCCGCCATATCCCCGGGACGCTCGATGGCAGGGCCCGATGTAGTCTTGATATTTACCCCCATCTCATGGGCGATGATATTGGATAGGGTGGTTTTCCCCAGCCCGGGAGGACCATACAAAAGCACATGATCCAAGGCTTCCTTCCGCTGCTTCGCCGCCTCGATGAACACCCGCATATTCTCTTTTACACTTTCCTGCCCGATGTATGTTTCCAACGTGGCAGGACGCAGTTTCGGCTCCAGTTCACGGTCTTCTTCCCGCAAACCGGTGGTCAAAATCCGTCTGTTTTCCAAATGAAACACCTGCTTTTTTCTATGTTATCCGAAAAAGGAAATGCCAGCTTCGTTGTTGCTTCCTTTTTTGCTTATATCATCTTTTTCAATGCCGCCTTCAAAATATCTTCTGTGGACATGCCTTCTGCCGCCACAGCATTGACCGCCTTGGCTGCTTCGCTGCGGCTGTAGCCCAATGCCGTCATGGCGTCGATGGCTTCAAATTTTGCGTCGCCGCCCGCGGAAGTTTCCACGATGCCCTGTACTTCCCCGCCCATGGAAAGAGCTTCTTCCGTCTTAAATTTGTCCTTCAATTCCAAAATCACCCGCTGGGCTGTCTTTCTGCCCACCCCCGGCGCCTTGGAAAGGGTCTTTACATCCTCGGAAATGATCGCCAGGATGATCTCCTGGGGGGTCAGCTGGGAAAGGAACCCCAAAGCTCCTTTGGGCCCAACGCCGCTGACTGTCAGCAGCTTATGGAACATTTCCTGTTCCTCTGCGCTGGCGAAGCCATATAAAGAAACGCCATCCTCCTTCACGCTGAAATAAGTGAACACCTTCACCATTTCGCCGGTCTGGGGCAGTTTCGCCAATGTGGCAGGGGAAACAAAAATCTGATAACCGATACCCCCTGTTTCTATGATGATGTAGCTTTCTGCCCGCCGTTCCAGCGTGCCTTTGATATATGCGATCATGCTTCTTCTCCATTTCAAATTCTTTGTATCATATCTTTTTCATTATATCGAATGAACCATAAAAGGGCAAGCGAACACGAACATATTTTTGTGTTTCCTTTCTCACACTGAAAAAGCCCCGGATCTTTCCATCCGCGGCTTTTCATCATTTCTGCAATGCTTTTACCTTATCCGTAATATATCCTTCCACTTCTTCATAGGGAACGCCCAATGCCATGGAAAATTCCCGATGGAGCAATTCCTTTGCCAGCTTGCCATATTCCTGCTCTGTTTTTGCCAGCTTCCTGCCCTGTTCCATCATAGATTTTTCCTTCATATAGACCGTCTTGATGAGCTTCACCAGGTCTTCGCACTGATGGGTATCCAGACAACCCTTGTATTTCTCGCTCAAGGCACGAACATCCTGCCCCTCAAAGGCTTCTTCCCGGATCTCCGGGATTTGCGCAATCAGGTGTTCTGCCTGCTCCTTTGTCAGGATGGGGCGCATAAAAACCTTTGTGTCCAAAGGCGCATAGATGGTCCCGGAGCCAAAAACGGGAGCCAGCGTATAATATTCCTTCCCACTGCGTCCCATAGGCGTACCGACTGGAATACCAATCTCCTTGATGCGGCAAATGCCGTTATTCCCGTAAATTACATATTCACCCTTTTGAAACATCGCGCTCCCCTCCTATATCGCCTTTGGTTCATTTGCATCATAAAGAAAAGTGCAGCACACCTTGGACCTTTAGACTTTCCTTTTCCAATCATACGCTGCACTTCTATTTTATCATGTCTTACATTTACAATGCAAATGGGCATTTTCCCGAAAAATCAATCCATGGCAACCACTTCGATGCCCGCTTCTTCCAAAATCGCTCTGGAAAGCTCATCGGGATATTCGCCCTTATGAACGATACGGGTGATGCCTGCATTCACCAGCATCTTGGCGCAGATGACACAAGGCTGCAGGGTGATATAGATAGTGGCACCCTCTGTGCTGACGCCGATCTTCGCCGCCTGAATGATGGCGTTCTGCTCTGCGTGCAGCGCACGGCAAAGTTCATGCCGCTGCCCGGAAGGGATATTCAGCCGCTGCCGTTCACAGCCGCCTATTTCTGTACAGTGCTTCAAGCCGGAGGGCGCACCGTTGTACCCTGTGGTAATGATGCGGTTATCCTTTACGATGACTGCCCCCACCTGTCTGCGCAGGCAGGTAGAACGGGTCTTTACGATCTCCGCGATCTGCATAAAATATTCATCCCAGCTGACTCTCACTGTAAATTCCTCCTTTTTCCGTGAGGCTCCGCCTCTCTCTTGGCGATACCCATATTCCTTTCCCCAATACACAAAAAACATTCGTTTTTCAATCTCATTTCATTTTTTCAAAAATAACACAAAACGGATATAAAAACAATATGATGCAGCAAAAAAGCCCCTCTAACGAGGGGCCCATTTCAATCGATCTTAAACGATCAGGTTCATTTTCTTTGCTTCGTATGTCAGTTCTTCTCTGAATTCGGGTGCAGCCAGGGAGATGATCATTTTTGCTCTTGCGCTGGCTGTCTGACCTTTCAGGCGAACGATATTGTTTTCTGTTACCAGGAAATCCACTTCGTTTTTAGATGTTGTTACGATGGAGCCGGGTGTCAGAACGGGTTTGATCTTGGAGATTGTGCCGTTTTTCGCTGTGGAAGTCATAGCGATAAAGCCCTTGCCGCCTTTGGACATATTTGCGCCGCGCACGAAGTCTACCTGACCGCCGGAACCGCTGTAGTGGGTTGTGCCAAGGCTTTCTGCACAAACCTGACCAAACAGGTCGATTTCCACACAAGCGTTTACGGAGATGAAGTTGTCATGCTGACCGATGACATAAGGGTTGTTTGTGTAATCTACAGGGTGCATTTCGAAAGCAGGGTTGTCATCCATGTAATCGTACATCTTTTTGGTACCCCAAGCCAGTGTTGCAACCGTCTTACCCACGTTGATGGGCTTCTTCATGTTGGTTACCGCACCGCATTCGATCAGGTCTACCATACTGTCTGTGAACATTTCTGTGTGGATACCCAGATCCTTTTTGTCACGCAGCAGCACGCCAACTGCATTGGGAACGCCGCCGATGCCCAGCTGCAGTGTTGCGCCGTTGGGAACTTCGTCAGCGATCATCTGACCGATCTTCTTATCTGTATCTGTCAGAGGTGTTTCGGGCAGTGTCAGCAGTTCATGGGAAGATTCGCACAGGGCAGTTACTTCGGAAATGTGGATCAGGTTATTCCCCATCACACGGGGCATTTTTTCGTTTACTTCCAGCAGGATGATGGCAGCTTTGCTCTTCATCACAGGTACTTCTGCCGCAGACATGCCGCATGTGAAGTAGCCGTGCTTATCCATAGGAGAAACCTCTGCATAGAATACATCCAGTCTGGGCATGCAGTCTCTCCAGTAGCCGGGAGTTGTGCTGTAGTTGTTGGGTACATAAGTATAGATACCCTGCTGTACTGCTTTTCTGCCTGCGCCGCCTGTAAACCAGGATACATAGTCATATTTGCCCTTCAGTTCAGGGTTCATGAATGCGCCGCCCTTTACAGACAGGATGCCATGGTGTTCCACCCCTGTGATCTCGCCTCTTTTTGCTCTTTCGCCAATGGCATCACAAATCATTTCGGGTTCTTCCAGGCCTGTGGGGCAGGCACAGATGTCACCGGATTTTACATACATTGCAACTTCTTCGGGTGTTTTCAGTTTTGCACGATACATTTCCTGAAATTTGCTCATGTTCTCTCTCACCTTTCTCATTTCTTTCCATTTTTTCATTGAAAACGCAAAAGAATTCTATCTTTTTTATTCTGTGCATACAAAATACGAACTATTAAAAGTATTTTAGCACAAAGAAAACCCAAAAGTAAAGGCAAATCCTGTTCTGTTCTTCAAATTGTACAACAATTTCAGAAAAATCATTCTTTTTTTGTCCTACATCATCCCTTATTGTCAGTTTCACAAAAAAAGCCCGAAAGGAACACTTCCTTTCGGGCTTTCATTTCTTTCTTGCTTTCCTATATTTAAAATATTTTAAATATCGATTTTTCCTGATTTATGTGAGTCTATCCATTAAATCAGGTACTGCTGTACTTCTGCGGGAAGCGCATCAGTTTTGCGGCTGATAATCATTACCATGTCCATTTCAGCTTCCTTGGAAGTCTTATCCAGTTCCTGAATGAAGGAAATGAAATCTGCGTCGCTGATTTTGTCCATAATATGGTTCAATCCATCAATATAAATTGTTTCAATATCGCTATTCTGAGAAAGGATACCACACACGAAACCTCTGAACACCTGTGGATTTTCCATAATGAACTTGGGTGTTTCTACGAAACGCACACTGTAGTGCAGATCATACATGTGGCTGTTGTCATCGTCTACGAATACGATGCTGCCTTTTGCTTCTTTGCTGGCTGCGTTAGCCATATCGATCATTTTCTTTGTTTTACCTTCACCTTTTTCACCTGCAAGAATTTTAACCATTGCAATCTCCCCCTTTTATATCTGGATATTTTCTGGTGGTATACCTTTGGATTATTCATAATTGATCAGGAACATAAAGTGGATATCTCCTGTTACTCTTTAAATTCTCCAAAAGTCCGCGCATTCCTTCTTTTTTGCGCGCATTTTTTACTGTTTTTTTGTTTTTGGCTTTTTTCACAAAAACGCCAATGGATTTTTATTTACTATTCCCACAAATTATTTTGCTGCCTGCAGGATCAAAGCAGCTGCACCCTGGATGCCGGCATGATTGCCCAGCTTCGCCAGTGCAAAAGTTTTGTTTCTGCTGTGGGCAAAAACATTGGCCTGATATGCTTTTTCGATCTTGTCCAGCAGGAACTGCCCTGCCCCGCAAACACCGCCGCCAATGACGATCCGCTCTGTATCTGCGATATAGATGGCATTGGCCAAGGCACTGCCCAGTCTGGCACAGACAAAATCTGTGATCTCATCCGCAAGGGCATCTCCGCCTTTTGCAGCATCCCAAAGGTCTTTGGCAGAAAGGATTTCACACTGACGCAGAACAGAAGGCGCATCCTTTTCCGTCAGGAATCTATTCGCCATCCGCGCCATGCCTGTGGCAGAAGCATATTGTTCCAGGCAGCCCTTTTTGCCGCAGTTGCAGGCTTCCCTTTCGTAGGGATCGATAGTCATATGACCGATCTCCCCGGCAACGCCGCTGTCGCCCATCAGGATTTTTCCATCCAGCACGACGCCGCCGCCAACGCCGGTGCCCAATGTTACCATCAGCATGCTTTTTGCCCCTGTGCCTGCGCCATAGACCGCTTCGCCCAAGGCCGCCACACGGGCATCATTGCCGATACGCACCGGAGAAATGCCGATGATGCGTTCTGCCTCCTCTGCCAGGTTCACATCCCCCCAGCCGATATTCACCGCACCATGGAGTACACCGTCCGCCGTTACGGGGCCGGGTGCCGCCATGCCAATGCCCAGAATATCTTCTTTTGGGATCTTTTTTTCCTGCAAACAGCTTTCCAGAGATGCTTTCACATCCTCCAAAAGCCCTGCAGGGTCACTGCCTTTTCTGGTAGGGATCTCCCAGTTAGCGGCGATGGAGCCGTCTTCCATAACCAACCCGATCTTCACCGTCGTTCCGCCGATATCGATACCAAAACAATATCTCATCATAGATCACCTTCATATTTATACACAATACTGTGTATCTTCTTTTTATATCTCTTGTAGGTCGTTTCATCGATGGCAGAGGGCTTCGTCATCAATTTCAGCGGAAGAACATCCTGCCCTTGGCGCATGGGCGGCTGCAGGTAGGGATATGGGTTGAACACAAATCCATGCCGCTCATAAAACCCGATGCGTCTTTTGGTCAGCTCATCCTCCGGTTCTTCCACCTCCAGAACCGTTGGTCTGCCTTTTTCCGCCAACAAAGCGTCCAAAAGCGTTCCGCCAAAACCGCCGTTGCGGTATTCTTCTTTTACCGCAAAATGCTCGATGTATAAAAAATCTTCGATCTCCCATACAGCAAAGACCGCAGCAAATCTGTCATCCTTTCTTACGCCGTAAAGCCGATAACAGGGCTCTGCCAGCATTGCTTTCTGCCGTTCCTTTTCCCGCAGTTCATTTACGGGAAAGGCACTTTCCAGCAGTGGAAAGATCTCATCGAAGGTCGTTTCTGTAATCCGTTCAAACATAGTTTTCCACCTCCGCTTACAAAGGATACTATAAACTTGAGAAAAAAGCAAATCTTTCCTGAAATTCTTAAATTTTTCTAAAAACCGCCGCAAGGTCTTCTTTTTATGTTATACTTGTCTGCAAAGAAAAGAAAGGATGTGATCCCACTGAAACGACTTCTGAGAGGCGCGGTCCTCTTTCTTTTATTATGCACCTGTTTCCTGCATACCGCCTCGGCAGCATCCATCCGCATCACCCTGGATGGTAAGGCTGTCTCCTTCGATGCAGCACCTTTCATCGAAAATGACCGGGTACTGGTGCCTGTCCGCGGCATTTTGGAATCTCTGGGCTATACGGTCCAATGGCAGGAAGATGTGCAGACTGTCCTTGCCCGCAGCGAGGATGTAACCATTTCTCTGCCCATCAACAGCAAGACTGCCACCGTTAACGGCAAGAGCGTCTCCATAGATGCTCCGGCGAAGATCAAAAACGAACGCAGCTTCGTCCCTCTCCGCTTCCTAGCGGAATACAGCGGTGCAGAGGTCACCTGGAACGGCAGTACCTCCACCGTCGCCATCCAGACGAAACATGATCCCGCAGCCCAGAGCATCAAGGATTCTGTGGTCTATATCCAGACCAATAAAATGCAGGGCAGCGGCGTGATCCTGTCCGCTGACGGCATCATTGCCACCAATTTTCATGTGATCGAAAAGGCTTCTGTGGCCCAATTCGTCTTTCAGGATGGTTCCATCTATCAGGGCAAGACCACTGTGATAGGGCTTTCCCCGGAAGAAGATATCGCCATCTTGAAAATCGAGAAAAATGGATTGATTCCTGCTTCTGTCTCCACCAGCTTCAGTGTCGGGGAAGCAGTCACCGCCATCGGCTCTCCCAGTGGGCAGCGAAATAAAGCCACCACCGGCGTGATCACGGGATACGATCAGGATGTGATCTCCTCCTCCGCAGTCATTGCTCAGGGCAGCAGCGGCGGCGGTCTGTTCAACAGTAAAGGGCAGCTCATCGGCATGTCCTGCTCCTTCAGCAATGACCAGTATCTTTCCATTCCCATTTCCAAGGTGCTGCAGGTACCCCAAACCCTCTCCAAGCCCCTGATCGAAATGAGAAATTATTCCTACACCCCCCACGGGCCCCAAAACCTGCGCTATACCGTAAAAGATGGTTATGCTTATGTTTCCTGGTCTCCTGTGTATGGTGCGGATTACTATTATGTTTCCATTTCCTATTATGCCAACGGCCCCTTCAAACGCCTGCAAAATAAAGCCCTGGGCGGGGAAATATGGTATTGGGGCTATCCCCAGTGCTTTGGTATTACCATCAATCGGGATCACCCCTTCTATCTGAAGGTTTCCGCCGTGGTGGATGGCACAGTCACCGCGGAAAGCAATGTTTTGAAAGTATATACAAAATAAATTTTTCTAAAACAAAAAGACAACCTATTTTTCCATACAGGATCGTAGGTTGTCTTTTTCTTTGCTTGTTATGCCATTTCTTTCGTCACGTCCGCCTCGGTGGCTTCCGTGTATCGGATCAGATCGTTGGGATCAAGAATGATCTGTTCCCCCCTTACCCCCGCGCTGACAGCGATCTCATCGAACAAGATGCAGGTCTCATCGATGAAGGTGGGGTATTTTTTCTTCATCCCAATGGGGGAACAGCCGCCGCGGATATATCCCGTCAGTCCCAGCAGTTCCTTCATATGGGTCATTTCAACTTTTTTATTTTTAGATACGACAGCCGCCTTTTTCAAGTCCAGCTCCATATCCACAGGGATACAAAAAACATTGATCCCCGTTTTATCTCCTCTCGTCACCAGGGTCTTGAACACCTGCTCCGGTGCCATGCCCACCTGCTCCGCCGCATGGAGCCCCGAAAGGTTCGATTCATCATATTCATATTCCGCTGTGCGGTAAGGGATGCCCGCTGCTTCCAGCAGACGCATCACATTGGTCTTTGTCATAAAAAGCACCTTCTTAGTCGTCCAAAATGATAAAGCTGTAGTCTATCCCTGTCCGCTCCATAAAATAATTCTTTGCCGCAATATCAGAGCTTACCTGCTGTGCCACCCAGTAATCGCCGACACGGTATGCCGCATAGCGTCTGCCGTCGGTCATACGGAAATATGCACAGTCTGCCGTTGCACACTGATACCAGATCTCGCTCTTGCTGGAAATAAACTGATTGCTGAACAATGCAGCCACTGCGCCGCCCTGTTCCCGCTTCACGTAGCTTCTCCAGGAAGCCAGATTATATTTTGGCAGCACATCCACATTGAAATCAGGCACCAGACGATTGATGGAAGTCACAGGATATGCGTCCATCTGCACATTGGGATAGATGACCTCCCAGAAATTATTGTCATTTTTCAGCACATACTGCTTGATGGCAGAAGTATCTGCCGTAGTAGAAAATGTAACTACTGCGTATTTGTTGTCTTTGCGGATCTCCCGAACGAAGAAATCCTCAAACTTCCCTTCATACAGGCAAATATAGTTCAAAATACGACCATATTCCGCAGAAGCGGAAGACAACCGCACCACAGAGCCATGGCTCTGATTATATTTCGCCAGCAGCTTGTTATAGCTTGCCTCAGATATCTGCCCCGCCTTCCCGGAGGGAGACGCCAGCAGATATTTTCCATTCTGTTTCACTGCAGCAAATACGCCAAAATTCATACTGTCGGAAGGCACATTGGCACCATCGTATGCCGCCAGGTCACTGCCTTCGATGAGCAGGATCTCAAATCCTGTCGTGTCCAGACCACTCTGCAGATATCCTTCCTTCACCAGCATGGCAGGGGTTATGTAACAGCCGTCATAATAGCCGTAAAGCTTGCCGTTTTTGCTCATCCAGCCCCGTTTCGGGCCATTGATCTTATAATCCTGCTGAGCCGCCGCCGCAACTGCCGTCAGCGTCTCATACTGTTTGGAAGTCTCGCTCTGCCAGAAGGGTTTGGACTGGGTCGTCTGTTTTTTCGTATCGGTCTTTTTTTCTTCTTTTTCCTCGTCCTCTGTCTTTTCCTCGTCCTCCTCGGGTGTATCTTCTTTTCCGCCGGGCACGATGATCTCCGTAGTACGGCCATCCTCTTTTTCCTCCTGCACAGGAGTATTGGCCTGCTCTGCACCGCCGAAATCACAGCCGCTGGTCATAAAAATACAGATTCCCAAAAGAAGGCTGAGGAACCGCCATCTTTTATTCCCCACGATAATCATCCTCTTTGTCTTTGATCGCTTCATAAACAGAAAGCAGTTCTTCCCTGTGGGCATCCAGAATATCTGTCAGTTTCTGTTCCATCACATCCTGTTCCTCTGCAAAGGGGAAAGTCACCACCCAAACGGGGTCGTAATGCCCATCTTCCTCTTCCATGGAATCCACCAGTGCGCCCACGGTTTCTGTATCATAATAATCATATACTGCGTCGTATTCCCAATCCTGCAGTTCTCTTTCACAGGTCAGGCGCATCACGACTTTCTTTTCTTCGCCTTCTGCAAAAATATTGAAGATCAGCTCGCCGTTTTCAGAAATAGAGTAAGCCCCCAGTTCCTTTTCCAGAAAGCCTGTTTCCGCATCCTTTAGCATGATTACGATTACTGTCTCTTCCATATATGATCTCCTTATATTCATCGATATACATAGTTTTCTATCTTACGATTATACTACAAAAAACCACATGATGCAACAAATCCCACCCGATTACAGGACTTACTAGATATCTGACGGAAAAAATTAAACTTTTGTTCCCCTTTATTTTTCGATTTCCGGATAGGGGATAAATTCCTTTGGCGGGTCGGGGTGTTCCCCAATGGATTTTTCCATCCAGACCATCCCCAGCCACTGCCCCAGCTTATAGGCACAGTCGGTGAATTTTCCCGCCTGATGATAGCCCATGGCTTCATGAAAGGCAATGCTGTGGGGGTTAGGATAGGCAATGCAGGCATTCACGTTCTGCACATTCTGCTGCCGCAAAGCTTCTTCCAAAGCGGCATAGAGCTTCTTCCCGATCCCCTTGCCCCGTTCCTCCATTTTCAGATAGACCGTTGCCTCCGCCGACCAGATATAGGCCCTTCTGCCATGGAAAGCAGAAGCATAGGCATAGCCAAGGATCTTTCCATCCTCCACCGCCGCAAAATAGGGATAGCGTTCCAGTGTATTGCAGATGCGCCCTCGGAATTCCTCCAGAGAAGGCACATCATATTCATAAGTTACCGTCGTTTCTGTCACATAGGGCGCATAAATCGCCAGCAGCTCCTCTGCATCCCCTTCCGTCACAGATCTGATTCTGATTTCTCCCATACTCTCCCTCTTTTCCTTTGTTTTTCTGATTGTACTCCTTTTTCTTTCCCTTGTCATGAAAAAAGCCTTGGAGATTTTCCGCTCCAAGGCACTTTTCATGCTTTGATTGTGGTTGTATCTTCTACCAGCGCAAAGGCTTCTTTATTGACGCCGCAAATGGGGCAGATATAATCCTCCGGCAAGTCCTGCCATTCCGTCATCTCCGGGATGCCGTTTTCAGGTTCGCCCTTTGCTTCATCATAAATATAGTCACAGGTATTGCATTTATATTTTTTCACCCATACCACTCCCTTCTTAAGGAAAGTATGACCGAAAAAAACTGTTTTATCCTTCTTTCAGAATATCCTGCAAAAAGCTTTCCGCTTCAAAATTGGCACCCAGCCCCAGATAATCGGAAACGGTCTGCCCCAGGTCCGCAAAGGTCTTTCTTACGCCCAGGTCGACGCCCTCCCTGATATGCTTGCCATATACCAGCACGGGAACATATTCTCTGGAGTGGTCTGTACTGGGGGTTGTGGGGTCACAGCCATGGTCTGCCGTGATGAACAGGATATCCTCCTCCTTCATCTGGGCCATGATCTCCGGCAGTTTGCCGTCGAAATATTCCAGTGCGGAAGCATAGCCCTCCACATCGTTTCTATGCCCATAGATCATATCCGTATCCACCAGATTTGTAAATAAAATACCTTCAAATTCCTCTTTGGCATACTGAATAGTCTTTTCGATACCGTCGTTGTTGTTGGTAGTATGGTCTGTACGGGTCATACCCCGATGCTCGAAAATATCCTCGATCTTTCCCACTGCCGTCACATTCATGCCTTTTTCCTTAGCCAAATCCAGAATCGTCACGCCCGTCGGCTCCAGGGAAAAGTCTCTTCTGTTTTTGGTACGGGTAAATTCGCCGTTTTTGCTGCCAATAAAGGGTCTAGCGATAACACGGGCCACACCGTGTTCCCCCATCAAAATCTTTCTTGCCTTCTCGCAGATTTCATACAGCTTTTCCACAGGGATGATTTCCTCATGGGCTGCAATCTGGAACACACTGTCCGCAGAGGTATATACGATGGGATAGCCCGTTTTCATGTGTTCTTCCCCCAGCACATTGATGATCTCTGTGCCCGATGCGGAATAGTTGCCCAGTGTTTTTGTACCGATGGCTGCTTCAAAAGCATCCATCACTTCTTTTGGAAAGCCCGTTTCCGTATAGGTAGGGAAGGGCTTTGCCGTGATGATGCCTGCCATTTCCCAATGGCCTGTGGTGGTATCCTTGCCGATGGATCTTTCCCCCATCTTGCCAAAGGCTCCCATGGGTGCGTCCACCTTGCCCAATAGTTCGATATCCTTCCCCTGAATATTGCCCAAGCCTAGGGCGCAGAGGTTTTTCAAATTGGTCTGAGGTCTTGCTTTTTTGATGTTTACCAGTGTATTGCTGCCAACATCGCCGAATTTCGCCGCATCAGGCAGTTCCCCGATGCCCACGCTGTCCAGCACGACAATGATTGCTCGTTTCATATGCTCAATCCTCCTGTCTGATGATTTTCCAAATCAGCGGCGGCTGTTTTACCGCCTGTTTTTCCTCAATGGTGATTGCTTTTTTCAGGAAATCCGCAGCAGAACGGCATTTTTCCTTACTTTCACTATACACAACGGCCATCGTTTCTCCTGTTGCAATTGCATCACCTGTTCGTTTTTTCATCACAATGCCTGCGCCAAAATCCAAGGGCTGCCCCTTGAACATGCGCCCTGCCCCCGTTTCCTGAGATGCCCTGCCAATCATAGCCGTATCCATACGGGTGATGTACCCTGCTTTTTCCGCCTTCACTTCCAATTTCCCAGGGGACAAAGGCAGCAGTTCGTAGTTGTCGATGATACCCACATCGCCGCCCTGCTGTGCCAGCAATTCTCTGAACTTGGCAAGTCCCTTGCCATTTTTGATCTGCTCCAGCAAAAGGGCTTTGCCTGCTTCTTCCGTCTCCACTCTTCCTGCCAGCAGCAGCATATTCGCTCCCAGGATCAAGGAAACCTCCAACAGATCGCCGCCAACGTTGCCCTTCAGCACCTCCATAGCTTCTATCACTTCCAGGCTGTTGCCGATATACATGCCCAAGGGCTGATCCATGCCGCTGATGACTGCCGTCACCTTTCTGCCCACGTGTCTGCCCATATCCGCCATGGTGGTCGCCAGCTTTTCGGCACTTTCCAAATCCTTCATGAAGGCACCGCTGCCGCATTTCACATCCAGCACAATGCCGTCTGCCCCCGCCGCAATCTTCTTGGACATGATGCTTGCCGCAATCAGAGGGATGCTGTCCACTGTCCCTGTTACGTCCCGCAGAGCGTAAAGCTTCTTATCCGCAGGGGTCAGGTCATCGGTCTGGCTCATCAGCACAATGCCGCTTTTCTTCCCGAAACGCAAGGCTTCTTCCTCCGTCACATCCACCCGAAAACCGGGAATGGATTCCAGCTTATCGATGGTACCGCCGGAAAAACCTAGCCCCCGTCCGCTCATTTTTACCACTGGCACCCCAACGGAAGCCACCAGCGGAGCCAAAATCAGGGTCGTGGTATCTGCCACGCCGCCGGTGCTGTGCTTATCCACCTTGAAGCCCTCCACCGAGGACAGGTCAAACATACTGCCGGAATGGGCCATCTCCATGGTCAGGTGGGCGGTTTCCTCCGCATCCATGCCATTGAGCAGGATCGCCATCAGCAGGGAGGAAATCTGATAATCGGGCAAAGAACCGTCCGTCACGCCCTTTACGAAAAATGCGATCTCTTCCTTTGTCAGTTTTTTGCCGTCTCTTTTTTTGATGATGATATCCACGAAATTCATGAGTCAGCCTCCTTTCGCAGAATCGTATTTACATAATAATAGATTTACGAGTTTAGTCTACCACAAAAACAGTAAAATTACGATAGCTTTCCCAAAAAGAAAAACGCCGATATCAAAGGATATCAGCGTCATTTTCTTATTTCTTTTCCTGCAGCAGGTGCTTTTCGATGATCTCCGCCGCATCCTGCATACAGCCGGGGCAGCTGCGCAGCACCACACCGGTATCCACGCCCTTCAGGGTGCGGCATTCTGTGGACTGGTTCTTGGCAATGAATTCTTCTGTCATAGGTTTCAGGGTATTGTAGCAGTCCAGCTTTGTCTTGGGATGCTCCAAGTCAGCGTCGGAAACCTTCAGCCCCACCAGATATGCCATGGCAGAAACGGCACCGCAGGTCCCCATGGTTGCCATACCTCTGCCAAAACATTCCGTGGCGCGAAAAGCCTCTTTTTCCTCCACGCCGAACAGGTCGCTGTAGGCACAAGCCACCGCCTGAGCGCAGTTATAGCCCTTCTGATGTTTTTCCATTACTTTATCGTATCTCTCTGTCATTTTATCATTCCTCCGTAAATGTTCCTGCGGCTTTAGTATCTCAAGAAAAAGAAAAGGATATTCCGATTTGGAATATCCTCTTTTGTCTGCCTCAAATTACAGGCTGTTTACCAGTCTTGTCAGGGAAGATTTTTTTCTAGCCACTGCGTTTTTGTGGTAGATGCCTTTGATGTATGCTCTGTCGATTGCGGATACAGCGTTTTTCAGAGCTACTGCAGCTGTTTCTTTGTCGCCAGCGTTTACAGCAACGATTACTTTCTTCATAGCTGTTTTAACCTGAGATTTGATCATTTTGTTTCTCAGTGTTTTTTTGTTGATTACTTTGATTCTTTTCTTAGCAGATTTGATATTAGCCAATGTAATTTCCTCCTAAAAATACTTTAAATGTGGTTTTCTCTGTTCGATATTGGGGAATATCGCTCTTTCATCTTACTATTAACCACCTTTGAGGGCTTCTCCCTCCGACACGGTTTGGGGCATTTTTTCACACTCTCTCGAGCACCCCGTGGTTAACTCAACGGATATATTTTACCCTATGAATGGGAATAAGTCAATGAATACTTTTCAAAACTACGAAAAAAATAAACAAAAAGCAGAAAGGCTGTGAATCCATGAAGCAGAAAAAAGAAAATTCGGCGAAACTCTCCTTCTCTGTTCGGACAGACCTTGCCATCGAAGCCCGAGAGCTGGCGCAGCGTGAAGCTGCCAAAGCCGATGAATTGGAAGGCGTAGAGGTGGAAACAGAGGAACAGCCGGAATATTCCCTCACCCATGTACGCATCGTTTCCGAACAAGGCAGCCAGCGCATGGGCAAGCCTATGGGCAATTATATCACATTGGAATCAGAAAAGCTAAAGGAAAATGATGTAGAATGTCACGAAAGGCTCATCGCCATTCTGGCGGAAAATATCCGTTCTCTGGCAAAGCTGAAGGAAGATGACTGTATCTTGGTGGCAGGTTTGGGCAACTGGAACATCACCCCCGATGCGTTGGGGCCCAAAGTAGTCGCCAAAATTTTAGTGACCCGCCACCTGCAGGGCACTTTGCCGGAGGAGATCGAACGGTCTGTGCGCCCCGTTGCCGCCATCAGCCCCGGTGTCATGGGCATCACCGGCATCGAAACCGGCGAGATCATCAAGGGCATCGTAGATAAGCTGCACCCTTCCCTGCTCATCGCCATTGATGCCCTGGCTGCCCGCCATTCCAAACGCATCAACGCCGCCATCCAGATGAGCGATACAGGCGTCGCCCCCGGTGCAGGGGTCGGCAATCGACGAATGATGCTGGATGAAGAAAGCCTCGGCATCCCCGTCATCGCCATCGGCGTGCCCACTGTGGTGGATGCTGCCACCCTCGTCAACGATACCATGGACCGCATCTTAGGAGAAATGATCCAGCAGACAGAAAAGGGCAGCGAATTTTATCAGACCCTCCGTTCTCTGGAACAAGAGGAAAAATACCAGATGATCGCTGAAATTTTAGGCCCCTATACGGGAAATATGTTCGTCACTCCCAAGGAGGTGGATGCCGTGGTAGATCGTCTGGCAAATATCATCGCCAACAGCATCAACATCGCCCTCCACCCCGGCATCACCATGGAAGATATCAATAAATATAATTCCTAAAAAGAAAAGCCCAGACAAAAAATCTGGGCTTTTATCATATCAAAATCAGGGTTTCCAATTACATTCCGCTCATGGCTTCGATCAGCTTCAGCTTCATGGCACTCAGCTTATCGGAAAGGTCAACAGGAACGATATCGGGGTTTTTCAGACGCTTCTGTTCATCCCACAGGGTATCCTTTTCCTTATTGCAGTAAGCCTGGATATCCATGGTTTCAGGGCATTCATAAACCTGCTTGCCATCCACGATCACGGGAACCAGCAGTTCTCTCAGGGTATAGGTGCCTGTAGGCAACTGCATGCTCTTCCATTTTGCATTGGTGTCATAGATATGCAGATCCATATCTTCTGTGAAAACTTCCTCTTCCAGGGCCAGCAGGTCGGCTTTGATCTTGCCTGTCTGCTTATCGTAGATACGGATGATCTTCTTGATGCCGGGGTTTGTTACCTTTTCAACGTTATTGGACAGTTTGATCTTTGGTTCAAAATCGCCGTCCTCTGTTTCTTCTGCTGCCAGCTTATAAACGCCGCCGAAGGCAGGGCAGTCATCGGATGTGATCAGTTTTGTACCAACGCCCCACAGGCTGATGGTAGAACCCTGCAGCTTCAGGCTGGTAATCAGGTTTTCATCCAGGTCGCTGGAAGCAGAGATGATGGCATCGGGATAGCCCGCTTCATCCAGCATCTGTCTTGCACGTTTGGACAGATATGCCAGGTCGCCGCTGTCCAGACGGATGCCATAGCCTTTTTCAGGCAGAGTGCCTGCGGCTTTCATTTCATCAAATACACGAATCGCATTGGGTACGCCGCTCTTCAGAGTATTATATGTGTCCACCAGCAGGATACATGCATTGGGGAACAGCTTTGCGTAGGTGCGGAATGCTGTCAGTTCGTCGGGGAAGCTCATCACCCAGCTATGGGCATGGGTACCCTTGACAGGAACGTTATACAGCTTGCCTGTCAGCACATTGCTTGTTGCAGCGCAGCCGGCGATAACAGCCGCTCTGGCACCCAGTGTGCCTGCATCGGGGCCCTGGGCACGGCGCAGACCAAATTCCAGAACAGGGTCGCCCTTGGCAGCGTGTACCACACGGGATGCCTTTGTAGCGATCAGGCTCTGGTGATTGATGATATTCAGCAGTGCGGGTTCGATCAGCTGTGCTTCGATGATGGGTGCTTTGATCCGCATCAGGGGTTCATGAGGGAATACCACTGTGCCTTCGGGAATGGCATATACCTCCCCTGTAAAGCGGAAATCCTTCAAATATGCAATGAAGCCTTCGGTAAAAATATGCAGGCTTTCCAGATATGCGATATCTTCTTCTGTGAAGTGCAGTTCATTCAGATATTCGATGGCCTGCTGCAGCCCTGCCATAATGGCATAGCCGTTCCCGCTGGGGTTTTTTCTGTAGAACAGATCGAATACGACCTGTCTTTTATATGCGCCGGTTTCATAGTAGCCCTGCATCATAGTCAGCTCATACAAGTCTGTCAGCAGTGCAAAGTCTCTACCTTTCATTTTCAAATCTCCTTTTTTCTGGTTTGACAGGGTGATAGGAATATACTTTTTGGACACATCCTGTCAAAACTAATATTTACCACAAAAAGTATATCGTATTAATTATACATATTTTTTACAGGAAAATCAAACTTTTTAAGGTGTCTATACACAAGAATTTACATATTATCCCCAAAATGACCATTTCTATCCACATTTTTACCAAATCTTTCCAGAATCTACAGTATGTTGTATACAGTAGTCCTGCATACAACATACTTTTGTTTTCCGCGAAAAAAGGCTTTACAACCCATTTTACAAATTGTATAATACACAGGTAAATACGTTAAAAACACTGTGAAGGAGACAGTATGTATCCTCAGCCTGAGCGCAGAGAGATGGGAAAAGGTGCGATCCCGTCCTTGGGGAAGATACAGAAAATCACTCCGGAGTGGCAGACCGAACAGCTTCGCTCAGTAGACTCTGTCGTGGCCCGCGTTAAGGGAAAACATCATGATGGTGATGTGTCTAAGCTGGGCGGCGTTTTTTGCCGTCAAATCAGGTGGTACCGCGAGCTCCTTCGTCCTGTGTGGATGAAGGGGCTTTTTAGTTTTCAGAATAAAAAGCGGAAAAACCGCACCATCATACATACAAAAGAAAAACAGGAACAAAACACAAAAGAACACTCGATTTTGAAAAGTATCTACTATCACTTTAAGGAGGAATTCAAATGTACGACAAAGTCCCCAATAACATGAACTTCGTCGAAAGAGAAGTACAGGTTGAAAAGTATTGGAAAGACAATGACATCTTTGGCAAAAGTATCAAAGCAAGAGAAGGCGCCCCCGTATTCACATTCTACGATGGCCCTCCCACAGCCAACGGCAAACCCCATATCGGTCACATCATCACTCGTGCCGTAAAAGACCTGATTCCCCGCTACAAAACCATGAAGGGCTACAAAGTCCTGAGAAAAGCCGGCTGGGATACCCACGGTCTGCCCGTTGAACTGGAAGTAGAAAAAACCCTGGGTCTGGATGGCAAAGACCAGATCGAAGGTTACGGCGTAGAGCCCTTCATCGGCAAATGTAAAGAAAGCGTATGGACATACGAACAGGAATGGCGCTCCATGAGTGACCGTGTCGGCTTCTGGGCTGATATGGACCATCCCTACGTAACATACCATAATGAATATATCGAATCCGAATGGTGGGCACTGAAACAGATCTGGGACAAAGGCCTGCTGTATAAAGGTCACAAGGTTGTTCCCTACTGCCCTCGCTGCGGCACAGCCCTTTCCTCTCACGAAGTGGCACAGGGCTATAAGGATGTAAAGGAAACATCCGCTATCGCGAAATTCAAAATGGAAGGCACAGAAAACACATATTTCCTGGCTTGGACAACAACCCCTTGGACACTGCCCTCCAACGTTATCCTGTCTGTAAACGCCAAGGAAACCTATGCAAAGGCAAAATATGAAGATTACTATGTCATCATGGCAGAAGCCCTGATGGACAGCATTCTGGGCGAAGGCAAATACGAAATCGTGGAAAGAATGAAGGGTGCCGATCTGGAATACGTGAAGTATGAACCCCTGTTCTCCTTCCAGCCTCAGGGCGAAGATTTCAAAGGCTATTTCGTAACCTGCGACGACTATGTAACACTGACAGACGGTACCGGTATCGTTCATACAGCGTACGCTTATGGTGAAGACGACTACCGTGTATGTAAAAAATACGACGTAACTTTCTATCAGAATGTAGACACCACCGGTCACCTGACTGCTCTGGCTGGCCCCTTCGAAGGCCTGTTCGTGAAAGATGCAGACCCCGTTGTTCTGAAATATATGGAAGAAAACGGCACACTGTTTGCTGCTCTGCCCTTCGAACACAACTATCCTTTCTGCTGGAGATGTGACACACCTCTGCTGTACTATGCAAGAAGCACATGGTTCATCAAAATGACAGCATTGAGAGATAACCTGGTTCGCAACAACAGAACCATCAACTGGTATCCCGATAACATCAAAGAAGGCCGTTTCGGCAACTTCCTGGAAAACGTAATCGACTGGGGTCTGTCCCGTGAAAGATACTGGGGCACACCACTGCCCATCTGGGAATGTGAATGCGGTCACAGACATACTGTAGGCAGCATCGCTGAACTGAAGGAAATGTCTCCCGACTGTCCCGAAGATATCGAACTGCATAAACCCTTCATCGATGCGGTACACATCACATGCCCTCAGTGCGGCAAGCTGATGACAAGAGTACCCGAAGTTATCGACTGCTGGTTCGACAGCGGCTCCATGCCCTTCGCACAGTGGCACTATCCTTTTGAAAACAAAGAGATCTTCGATGAAAACTTCCCTGCAGACTTCATTTCCGAAGCTGTTGACCAGACCCGCGGCTGGTTCTACACCCTGCTGGCAGTCAGCACGCTGATCTTCGACTGCGCACCCTTCAAGAACTGTATCGTTCTGGGTCACGTACAGGATAAAGACGGTCAGAAGATGTCCAAACACAAAGGCAACGTTGTCAACCCTTGGGATGCACTGAACAAACAGGGTGCCGATGCCGTTCGCTGGTACTTCTATGCAAACTCCGCTCCTTGGCTGCCTTCTCGTTACTACGACGAAGCAGTATCCGAAATGCAGAGAAAATTCATGGGTACACTGTGGAACACTTACGCATTCTATATCCTGTATGCGGAAATCGACCAGTTCGACCCTACAAAATATACTCTGGAATACGACAAACTGGCACCTATGGATAAGTGGATCCTGTCCAAGCTGCAGACACTGAATAAATTCGTGGATGAATCTCTGGAAGGCTATAAGCTGACAGAACCCGCCCGTGCCATGGTAGATTTCCTGGACGACCTGTCCAACTGGTATGTAAGAAGAAGCCGTGAACGTTTCTGGGCAGAAGGCATGGAACAGGATAAAGTCAATGCTTACATGACTCTGTACACTGTTCTGGAAACTATGGTAAAACTGGCTGCGCCTTTCACACCTTTCATCACAGAAGAAATCTATGCAAATCTGGTGAAGAAGGTAGACGTAACTGCGCCTGAATCCGTTCACCTGTGCGATTGGCCCGCATACCACGAAGAATGGGTAGATGCTGATCTGGAAGCAAATATGGACTTCGTACTAAAAGTAGTCGTTGAAGGCCGTGCAGCTAGAAACGCCAGCGCAATGAAGAACAGACAGCCTTTGGCTATGATGTATGTGAAAGCAGATCAGACACTGCCCGAAGCCTTCTGCGATATCATCAAAGAAGAACTGAACGTAAAAGCAGTTACTTTCACAGACGACGTAGAAGCCTTTACAACATACACCTTCAAACCTCAGCTGAGAACACTGGGTAAGAAATACGGCAAGCTGGTACCCGCCATCGGCGCTTACCTGAAAGAAGTAGACGGCTCTGCATTCATGGCAACCCTCCGTGCAGACGGCAAAGCTTCCTTCACTGTAGACGGCAGCGAAGTTGTTCTGGAAATGGATGACGTACTGATAGATACAGCAGAAAAAGGCGGCTTTGTATCCTCCGGCGATAACAGCCTGACCGTTGTTCTGGATACCAACCTGACACCTGAACTGGTGGAAGAAGGCTTCGTTCGTGAAATCATCTCCAAGGTTCAGACCATGCGTAAGGAAGCTGACTTCAACGTGACAGACCGTATCCGCGTTTACCACGACGGCAATGGGAAGATCGCAGAGATCCTGGCTGCAAACGACATCAAAGCCGACGTTCTGGCAGAAGAAGTTGTTGCTGGCAAAGGCGGCGAACTGAGCAAAGAATGGAATATCAACGGTGAAAAAGTAACTCTGGGCGTTGCTAGAGTCTGATTTTTCAAACCAAATAAAAATAATCCCGAAGGAAAATTCCTTCGGGATTTTTATTTTTTTCCTTGAGGGTTTCACCCTCAAACTCCCACGAGGGGGTCACCCCCTCGACCCAATTTGCAAAAACTGTCGTTTTTGCGCCGCAGGCAAATAAAAGTTTTTGGCTCGTTTTTTTCAAAAGGTAGTGGGGAAGATGCCCCACCCACCGAAGGTGGCTTTGCGAAGCAAAGTACTGAACAAGCGAGTAGGGTTTGGGGCAAAGCCCCATGAACCTGCCACAGGCGGGTTTTTGAAAGGGTACAGGGGAAACTTTTCCCAAGAAAAGAAAGTTTCCCCTGCATAAATTTCATATTATATCATTCGCCAAACTTAACCGCTGCATCCTTCAGCATTTCTCTGATGGGCAGGTTGTAAGGGCATCTCTTTTCACAGGCACCACAACCGATACAAGCACTTGCCTTCACGGGCATTGCACTATATCTGTCCTTCGCCCAGTCCCCCAAGCCATATCTGTCCAGATATCCCTGGAACAGGAATACATTGGGGATACTGATGCCAACGGTACAAGGAGCGCAATAGTTACATCTGCGGCAGAAATTGCTGCCCAGCTGGCTTCTGATCTCTTCCATCTTCGTCAGTTCTGCTTCGCTGAGGGGTGTTTTATCCTCGCAAGCCGCCAGATTCTGGTCGATCTCTTTCAGATCGAACATACCGGGGATCACAACAGTCACATCGGGGTTTGCACAGATGAAACGGATCGCCAGTGTGGCATCTTCGATGGCACCGCCTGCCAGAGGTTTCATCGTGATGAAGCCAATGTTCTTTTCTGCGCATTTTTTGATCAGTTCCACTGCCTGTGTTTCCACGATATTGTAAGGGAACATGATGGTTTCCACCCAATCCAGTTCCAGTGCCTTTTCAAATACTTCCAGAGAATGGGCCGTCACACCGATATGACCGATCTTGCCGGCTGCCTTTGCTTCTTGCAGCGCTTCCAGGGCGCCGCCTGCCGCAATGACCTGTTCCAGCTGTTCCATATTGGGGTTATGTACCTGATACAGGTCGATGTGGTCTGTACGCAGGTTGCCCAGGCTGATGTCGATATCCTTCGCCATAGCTTCTTTTGTGCGGGACATGCTCTTTGTCGCCAGCACAAATTTATCGCGCAGACCTTCCAAGGCTTCCCCCAGATAAGCTTCGCTGACGGTATAGCCTCTGGCGGTATCGATATAGTTGATGCCTTTTTCCGCCATAGCCTTCACCAATTCTCTTGTCACAGAGGCATCTACCCTCTGGATGGGGATGCCGCCAAAGCCCATACGGGAAATTTTCAAACCTGTTTTACCAAGGGTTACATATTCCATTCAAACTCCTCCTTATATGTAAAAATTCCTCATAATTCTCTATTGTAAGGATAGCACGAAAATAAAAACATGGCAACACTCATCTTCTCATAAGAAAAGCCCGCATTGGGCGGGCTGTCATTCACCGACTTCTCTTGCAAAATCGATGAGTTTTTTATATTTCTCTTCGAACAGGCTATTCTTCATATAGACGTAATTGAATTCCCGATAAATTTCAAAATCCTCGATATCCAGCTCCACAAGGCTGCCCTCCTCCAATTCCCGTTTGACCATGGGATAATAGGAAAAAGTGATACCCAAATTTGCCTTCACCAGTTCCTTGATCGCGATAAAATTGCTGATCTCCTGCACAGAAGGGAAGCTGCCGATGGTAAAATTATTTTCCTTCAAAATCTCTTCCAAAATTTCCCGGGTGCCAGAGCCTTCTTCCCGCAGCACAAGCCCTTCCGTCCGGATATCCCCCAGCTTCAGCTTTCTTCCTGCCAGCTTACATTCCTTGCAGCAGGTGCCCACAAAGCGTTCCTTGCGGTAGAGCTGATAGGCGTATTTTTCCTTATCGAAAAAACCTTCTACGATGGTGAAGTCCAAATCTCCTTTTTCCAGCATATGCAGCAGATTTTTCGTATTATCCACATGCAGATGCAGGCGATACTGGGGATTTTCCCGCAGGAATCTGCTCATAATGGAAGGAAAAACAAATTCCCCGATGGTTTTTGTGGCGCCGATCCGCAGGTGGATCTCCTCCTCCTCCGTTCGTGCCATTTCCTTCTGGATACCGATTTCATTGGCGACCATTTCCGATGCCAGACGGCGCAGCAATTCCCCCTTTTCTGTCAGCTTCAGAAGTTTCCCCGTATAGGAAAACAGGCGACAGCCGTAATGCTCTTCCAGATAACGGATATGCTGTGTCACGGCAGGTTGGGTGATGTGTAGCTCCTCCGCCGTTTTGGTATAATTCATTTTTTCACACAATTTCAAAAATGTCAGGATGCGATTATCCAGCATCGGTTCCCCTTCTTTCTAAAACGCCTGCCTTTCAGTGGCTTCTTATTCCGCCAGATTCAATACTTCTGCGCTCTTTGCTTCCGCGGGGATGGTAATTTCCCCTACAGCATTGAAGTCGCTGCATACCATGGAAACACTGGCCTTTGCAATGGAAATAGCATAGTCTGTTTCTGTTTCGCCCACAGTCCCCATAGCCGCATCCACGATCTTCTGCATCATTTCTGTCAGATCCATTTCATATTTCAGCACATAGCCCTCTGCATCGATCCACATAGCGATGGGCAGATCGCCCATATCTGCATACATTGCCTGCAGCTGTTCCTCTGTCACGCCCATGCTGGCGGCAGAATCCGCCGCGCCGCTGTCCATGATAGCCTTCTCCATGGCTTCACCGGTGATCACGCCTTCGATCTTTGTGGTCTTTGTGCCATTGATGGTCTCTTCACCGCTGGCTTTGAAGGACTGGATATTGTTCAGATACAGCTCCATATTCTGCTCCGCATTATACTGTCCCAGATCCCCCAGCTCCATGGTCTGGGCATACCATGTATCTGCGGAATACATATAAGTCATCAGCTTGCCGTCCACTTCTTCCGCATACATCTGCATCTGCTCCATTTCGGAACCATCTTCCATGACCACAGACAGATCCATCTGCATCTGCAAAGGCTCCTGCTTTGTCTGGATGTTGGCTACACTGGTGGTTTCCATGACTTCATCGCCCAGGGCCATATCCATTTCCATGGTCATTTCCGCTGCCATGCTTTCCACCGTTGCCATGGTCTCCTGAGACTTCGCCAGCAGGGCCTCCACCTCTGCCGTATCCATCACTGCTGTGCTGCCGCAGCCCGCTGCAGAAATCGCCATGATTGCAGTCATTGCTGCCGCAAAAATTTTTTTGTTCCACTTCATTATACATACCTCCAAAACCAGATTTTTCAAAGCTAATTTTATCATATTCTTTCAAATTTATCTTTTATGAACTCCTTAAGATTTTGCTTTTTTCGCCTTTTCCTTCATATTTTTCTGCCCGCCGGTGCAGTAAGGGAAGAGGAAACATTCCTCACATTTGGGTCTGCGGGCGATACAGATCTTTCTGCCATGGGCAATCATCTGGGTATTGATATCGATCCATTTTTCCTTGGGAACGATCTTCATCAGGTCAAATTCGATCTTCACAGGGTCTTCATTTTTCGTCAGCCCCAAAAGATTGGAGACCCGCTTCACATGGGTATCTACCACCACACTGGGGATGCCGTACCAGTTTCCCCGTACCACATTGGCTGTCTTTCTGCCCACCCCTGCAAGGCTTGTCAGGGCATCAATATCGGAAGGCACTTCCCCGCCGTATTCCGAAAGGAGCTTCTGACAGCAGGCGATGATATTTTTCGCCTTATTATGGTAAAAACCTGTGGAATGGATGTCCTGTTCCAATTCCTTCAGGTCTGCTTCCGCAAAACCCTGAATGGATGTATATTTCTGAAACAAGTCCTTTGTCACGATATTCACCCTGTCGTCGGTGCATTGAGCAGACAGCATGGTGGCGATCAAAAGCTGCCAAGGGTTTTCATGGTTCAGATAGCATTTTGTGGGGCCGTAATGCTCATGCAGCAGCTCCAAAATAATATTGACCTTCTCTTTTTTTGTCATTCTTTCCGACTCCTTCCCGAAGGGAGACTATTTCCCGAAATTTCCCGAGAAATATTTCCCTTTATCCAATTTGCCGTAGAAATCAGTTATTTTTTCTGCGGCATTTAATTGTATATTGCATAGGCATTTCCTTCCGCATCATATCCCGTCATGGTGGTACGATACATCGTAATCCCCTGATCCAGCTTCATCGCCGCAATGTTCTTTTCCGCAAAAGAAAGCGTTTCTGTCTGTAAAATTTCATCTGAATATATGTCTCTCAACACAATGTCAACATAGGAGAAATCTTTCTCATTGCATACATAAACTTCATACTGATTTTCTCCAATGGTTCTGGAACTAGACACAAACCACTCTTTTGGCATCAAAACCCCACCGTCATAAACATATTTTCCCGTTCCCATAGGTTTAAATGCCGCAATGCCATGTTGGTCTCCTGTTTCAATTTCACAAAAAATATAATCTTCTGCTTCTATTTCAGAAATGATCTTTGCATCCGCATACTGCTCTGCCACAGCCTCTTGCCTTCCAACAGGTGTTCCCATTTGCTTCAGAACTCTGCTTTCCCATACGCTTTGTCCGATCCCTATCGCCAACAACGGCAAAAGTACAATCCAAAAGTTCTTTTTCATATTTCCCTCCTTTTCCCACAATACCTATCCCTTTCTTCCATCCTACCAAACCTGCATCTCTTTTGCAAGACACGCTTTTTTCCTTCATTGACAAACCCCATTTCCTATACTATCATGGAAAAAGACAAAAGAAAGGGGGAGTCAGAAATGGAACAAAACATCTTGAAAAAGGCCGCATTGAAATCCACAAAAAAACGCCAGATGTTGCTGTTCCTGCTGGAAAAACAAGCCCGCCCCATGACAGCAGAGGAGCTGCACGAAGCAGCCAATGTGATCCTGCCCATGAATGTTTCCACCGTTTACCGTACCCTGAACACCCTGACGGAAAAAGGCTTCCTCATCCGTTCCGTGCGTCAGGACGGCAAGGCTTATTATTCCCTGCCGAAAAAAGACCATTACCATCGTCTGGTCTGCGATCTTTGCGGCAAGGTTATTCCCATCGATACCTGCCCCCTCAGTGAACTGGAGGAAACACTGCAGGAAAAAACAGGCTTCCGCATCACCGGTCATTCTCTGGAATTTACAGGTCTTTGCCCGGAATGTGCCAAAAAAACAACCCTTTAACCATCAACAGGATACCAAACGGTATCCTGTTTTTATGTTTCTTCGATTTCCAAACCTGCCGTATCATACATCACACGGGCATGATTTTTCCGCAGAAGCTGCTTTTCTACTGTCTCTCCTGTTTTCTTATCTACCTTGGAACGATAGACCTCCCCTGTCCGATACACAATGCCATCTTCCCGCACAAACTTTTCCTTCTCCGTTTCGATATGATAGCTAAACTCCACCGGCTCACTGCAGCGCAATTCTCCTCTTAAGTAGGCAGCATCTACTGTAACCACCAGTTGATAGGTTCTGTCTGTGCCATTATAAAAACGATAATCCAGATAATTATAGAATATAGAAGTGCCTGTGCCAAAGGGCACCTGCCGCCCAAAATCGGGAAACAGGTCAAATCCATCATGATGATGATGCTCCACGATTTCCAAATCCGAATGCAGCACCATCCAATGAATCAGGTTGGTAAACTGGCACATACCGCCGCCAACGCCGCTATCGCTCTGTCCCCCTTTTAGCACCAATCCTTCCTGATAGCCCTTCTTTGCCGTGGTATTCCCCACCAGTTTCCAGAAAGAAAAGGTCTCTCCCGGGCGGATCAGGATATGGGATACCTTTGGTGCTGCAATGGCAAGGTTCGTGGCTTTGTTTTCCTGCAGGCGTGGGTCTACATTGCCCAATGTCCTTCGTTCTGTTTTGCAAATGCCTTTTTCATAATCATATCCTTCAGTCGCCGCTGCATTCTATTTTTCTCCACAGAAATGCGGTATGCTGTTGGCGAAAGCTGACAAAATAATCTTCTTCCCATACCCACTCCCCCTTTTTCTTTCAGCATAGCATAAAAGGGAAAGAAATTGGGTATTCTCCAAAAATCTTATGTTTTTCGTAAGAAATAACCTGCGTGACGCAAAATAATTCTTTTTGTTCCCACTGGAAGAAATTGCATTTGCTTAATTATTACAAAAATGTTAATATTGTTACGTAATCGCGATACAAATTCTTAATAGGAGGTTAACAATTATGTGCAACTTTGATTTTGCTTCCATTCTGGAAATTCTGCGTCAGCTGTGTGGTTTCGGCTGCTAATGATAAAAAAAGACCCTGCTTCTGCAGGGTCCTTTTTTATTCCGCCCAGCGTCCCAGTTTGCGGAACCGCTGATACCGTTCTTCTGAAAGGGTCTTTCCATCTTTTTTAGAATAGCCCTTCAAATCCAGAATCAATTTTTCTTTCATGCCTTCGCACATTGCGCCGAAATGCTTGAAATCTTCCTTGATGATCTCTTCCGCCACGCCGAATTCCACCATATCCTCCGCCGTGATGCGCAGACATTCTGCCGCGTCGGGTGCCAGCTTGGCATCCTCCCACAGGATGCTGGCACAGCCTTCCGGGGAAATGACAGAAAAAACCGCATTTTCCAGCATATACAGCTTATTCGCCACGGAAAGGCCCAGTGCGCCGCCGCTGCCGCCTTCCCCAATGACGATGGTGATGACAGGGGTTTCCAGTGCCATCATCTGCATCAGGTTATCGGCAATGGCCTGGCCCTGCCCCCGTTCTTCCGCTTCTTCGCCGCAGAAGGCGCCGGAGGTATCCACAAAGCAGATGATGGGCCGATGGAATTTTTCCGCCTGCTTCATCAGCCTCAGAGCCTTCCGATAGCCTTCCGGCATGGGGCAGCCAAAGTTGCATTTGATGCGTTCCTCCAAGTCTCTGCCTCTTTCGATGCCGATAAAGGTAGCAGGAATTTCCCCCAGCATACCGATACCGCCGATGATGGCCGCATCATCGGCATATTTTCTGTCCCCATGCAGCTCTGTCCGTTCCGTAAACAGTTTCTCGATATAGGAACGAGCCGTAGGGCGGTTTTGGGCACGGGCGGTCTGTAATTTCTGATACGCTTTCATCATTCCAGCCCCCCTTTTCTGTTATGCTGCCGCAAAAGTTTTTCCAAAGTACCCCGCAGTTCTGTTCTGGGAACAATGGCATCTACGAAGCCATGCTCCAGCAAAAATTCTGCTTTCTGGAAATCATCGGGCAGCTTTTTCTTTGTGGTCTGCTCAATGACCCTGCGCCCTGCAAAGCCAATGGTGGCATTGGGCTCGGATAGGATGATATCCCCCAGCATGGCAAAGCTGGCTGTGACACCGCCGGTGGTAGGGTCTGTCAAAACGGTAATGTAAAGACCGCCCCGCTTGCTGTGGTAATCCACTGCGCCGCTGGTCTTTGCCATCTGCATCAGGGAAAGGATGCCTTCCTGCATACGGGCACCGCCGGAGGCCGTAAAGCCCACCACGGGCAATTCCTGTTCCGCCGCGTATTCAAACAGTCTGGCGATCTTTTCACCTACTACGGAACCCATACTGCCCATCATAAAGCCGGGCTCCATGACGAAAATGGCGCAGGGCTGACGGCGAATGGTGGCTGTGCCGCAGATGACTCCTTCCTCTTCCCCGCAGGCTGCTCTGCCCCTGTCCATCTTATCCTGATAACCGGGAAATTCCAGAGGGTCGATGGTTTCAATATTCATAAACAGCTCCTGAAAACTGTCCTTATCGAACAGGGCTTTGATCCTCGTTCTGGCGCCAATGCGAAAATGGTGTCCGCAATGGGGGCAGGTTGCTTTATTCTTTGCGATGGCCCGCTTCGTTTCGTAAGATTTGCACTCGGGACAACGCACCTTTTCTTCAAATGTTGCTTTTGGCGTAATACCGCCTTTTTCCAATGTATTTTTGGACTTGCGAAAGTAACCCATGATGTTACTCATTTATCTCACGTCCTTTTCCAAGATTTTCGGCAAAATCAAAGTATCATACTCGCCCTTCTGGAATGCCTTGCTGCGTACCAGCCGCAGCTGATCTTCAATATTCGTATCCACACCAACGATGACCATTTCGCAAAGGGCCGCTTCCATTTTTCGGATAGCTTCTTCCCGGGTATTGGCATGAACGATGAGTTTTCCCAGCATGGAGTCATAGAAAGGCACCACCTGACAATCCTGCATCAGGGCTGTATCAAAATGGACTCTGCCGCCGCCGGGAATATGCAGGAAATCCACCTTCCCTGTGGAACGGGCATTGATCCGACATTCGATGGCATGGCCCTGCAGTTGAATCTCCTCCTGGGTCATATCCAGAGGCACCTGACAGGCAATGCGGATCTGCCATTTTACGATATCCACGCCGCTGATTTCTTCTGTGATGGGGTGTTCCACCTGCAGACGGGTATTCATTTCAATAAAATAGAACTGCCCATCGGGTGCCAGCAGAAATTCTACGGTGCCCACATTGGTATAGTTTGCCGCCTTTGCTGCTTTGATGGCTGCTTCCATCATCTTCTGACGGATTTCTTCCGTCATCACAGGGCTGGGGGTTTCCTCCAGCACCTTCTGTTTATTCAGCTGCAAAGAACAGTCTCTTTCCCCCAAACAAAGGATATTTCCTTCGTGGTCTGCCAACACCTGCATTTCCACATGGCGCACAGAAGTCAGATATTTTTCCAGGAAAACGTCCCCGTTGCCGAAGGCACTTTCCGCCTCTCGGGATGCGGTATAAAAAGCATCCTCCAGTTCTTCTTCCTTCCAGACCACGCGGATGCCTTTGCCGCCGCCGCCTGCTGTGGCTTTCACCAAAAGGGGATAGCCAATATCCTGAGCCAAGCGTTTTGCTTCTGCCGCATCTTTCAGGATTTCTGTACCGGGCACCACGGGCACGCCAACCTTCTGCATCAGCTGTCGGGAAGCGTCCTTATCCCCCATGGCGGAGATAACTTCACTCTTGGGGCCGATGAATGTGATGCCGTTTTCTTCGCACAGCTTGGCAAATGCCGCATTTTCGGAAAGGAAACCATATCCGGGGTGGATGGCTTCTGCATGGGTCGCCAAAGCTGCACTGATGATGTTTTTCTGATTTAAGTAGCTGTCCGCCGCCGCATTGCCGCCGATGCAGATTCGTTCATCGGCCAAAGCAACGGGCAGGGAATCTTTATCCGCCTCAGAGTAGACAGCCACTGTCTCGATGCCCATTTCCTTGCAGGCACGGATGATACGGACTGCCACTTCCCCTCTGTTGGCAACGAGAATTTTAGAAAACATACGCCATTACTCCTTGATAAGTGCGAAGGAAAATTCCGCACTGACACATAATTTACCGTCTACATAGCCTTTGCCTTCTGCCCAGTAAAAAGGGCCTTTATGTTTCAGCAAAGTACATTCTGTTTCAAACACATCCCCGGGACGTACGCTGTTTTTGAAACGCACTTTGTCCAGACCTGTGAAGAAGGGAGTGATCCCTTCCGCTTCGCCGGAAAGCAGCACACAGGCAGACTGACCGAGAATTTCACAAAGGATCACGCCGGGCACAACGGGGTTCCCGGGGAAATGCCCCTGCAGAAAAAACTCGTCGCCGCGGATGGTCTTTTTGCCGTAAGCCTTGCCCTCCCGCAGTTCCGCTTCATCAATGAGAAGCATATGGTCTCTGTGGGGCAAAAGCTTTTTGATTTCTTCCTGATTCATGATTCTTCCTCCTTTTATACAGGCAGGATACGGAACAGGGGCTGACCGAATTCCACGATCTGCCCGTTATCTACGCAGACCACTTCGATGGTGCCTTCCAGTTCCGCTTCGATGTTATTGAACATCTTCATGGATTCCACGATGCAAAGGACATCCCCCTTCTGCACCTTATCGCCCACTTTGACAAAAGGCTCTGCCCCCGCCTGGGGTGCCAGATAAACGGTACCCACCAGAGGGGATTTCTGTTCCACGCCGTCTGCTGTTTCTGTTTTTTCAGGGGCCGCTTCCACAGGCAGTTCCACTGCCGTTTCCACCGGAACGAAAACGGGTGCTTCCGCTGCCACAGGTCTGCCGCCTGCCGCTTCCAGCACAATACGGTTGTCGCCTTCTGTCAGATCCAGCTTTGTCAGCTGGTTCTGGCGCAGAATTTTCGCCAGTTCATTGATTTTATTTGTATCCATAGTCATCAATCCTTATATTTTCTAAAAGCCACACAGGCGTTATGACCGCCAAAGCCCAAAGAAGTGGACATGGCACCTTCTACCACTGTCTGCACCGCTGTGTTGGGGGTATAATCCAGATCGCAGTCGGGGTCAGCTTCCATGAGGTTGATGGTGGGAGGGATGATATCCTCCTGCACCGCCAGAATCGCCGCAATGGCTTCTACGGCACCTGCCGCCCCCAGCATATGACCTGTCATGGATTTTGTGGAGCTGATGTGTACTTTTCTTGCATCTTCTTCGCCAAAGGCGTTTTTGATGGCTCTTGTTTCTGTTTTGTCATTCAGGGATGTGCCTGTGCCGTGAGCATTGATATAGATGGCTTCGGGAGAGATGCCCGCAAAGCCTTCTGCCGCAATTTTGATGGCTTTCCCGCTGGCAATGGCTTCTTCCGCAGGAGCTGTAACGTGGTGGGCATCGCAGGTGGAGCCATAGCCAACCACTTCTGCATAGATTTTCGCACCACGGGCCTTTGCGTGTTCATATTCTTCCAAGATCACTGCGCCTGCGCCTTCGCCCATAACGAAACCGCCGCGGCGTTTATCAAAGGGCAGAGATGCTGCGTTGGGGTCTTCGGAAGGGTTCAGTGCCATACAGCTGCCAAAGCCTGCCACTGCCAAAGGTGTAATGGCTGCTTCGCTGCCGCCGCAGATGGCTGCTGTGGTATAGCCATGGAGGATGGCTCTGTAGCCTTCGCCAATGGCTGTTGTACCTGTGGCACAGGCTGTGGTAACAGACACACAGGCGTTCATTGCCTGATAGCGGATGGCAATATTGCCTGCCGCAATGTTGCTGATCATTTTGGGAATGAACAGAGGAGAAACCCTTCTGGCCCCTTTTGCCAGCAGCATATCATAGCTTTCACAGAATGTTTCAAAGCCGCCGATGCCGCTGCCGAAATAGACCGCCAGTTCATCTGCGTCGATATTGCCTTCCAGCTGGCTGTCTGCCACCGCTTCCCCTGCTGCTGCCATGGCGAACTGGCTGAATCTGTCCAGTTTTTTCGCCGCCAGTTTATCCATATATGTTGTCGGATCGAAGTCCTTCACCTCTGCCGCCAGTTTGAATTTGCTTTCGCTGGTGTCAAATCTGGTGATAGGGCCGATACCGTTTTTGCCGTTTTTCAAAGCTTCCCAGAAATCAGGTACGTTGTTGCCCACGGGGGTCACCGCACCGATCCCTGTTACTACTACTCTTCTCATAAGTTCTACCTCTCTTAGCACGCTAAGCCACCGTCGATACGGATGACTTCGCCTGTAATGTAGTCAGACTGTTCCGACGCCAAAAACAGCGCCAGTTTTGCCACTTCCTCTGCTTCGCCGAAGCGCTTCATGGGAATGGCTTCTTTCAAAGCATCATTTTCCAGAGCTTCTGTCATTTCTGTGGCAATGAAGCCGGGGGCAATGGCATTGCAGCAAACCCCTCTGGATGCCAGCTCCTTGGCAACGGATTTTGTCAGGCCGACCACACCCGCCTTGGATGCGGAATAGTTTGCCTGACCGGGGTTGCCTGTCAAACCGGAAACAGAGCTGATATTGATGATCTTGCCGCCCTTCTGTTTCAGGAACAGGGGGTATACCCCTTTGATCATATAAAATACACCTTTCAGGTTCGTGTCGATGACTGCGTCGAAATCTGCCGTTTTCATCATGGGAACCAGTTTATCTTTTGTGATACCTGCGTTATTCACCAAAATCTGGATACCACCAAAATCCTTCACAATCTCTTTTACCACTGCTGCCACGGCATCGGCATCGGCAACGTTGCACTGATATGCCTTGGCTTTTACGCCCAAAGCCTCCAGTTCTTTCAGGGTTTCTTCCGCTTTTACCGTATTGCCTGCATAGAGAAAAGCGATATCCGCCCCATTTTCTGCAAATTTCAGGCAAATGGCTTTCCCGATGCCACGGGAACCGCCAGTCACTACTGCTGTTTTACCTTTCAGCATCCCATTTCCTCCTTCACCTTTTCGATCTCTTCCATATTGGAAACGCTGTAAACCTTTGCGTCAGGCAGGATACGTTTGATGAGTTTTTTCAGCGTATCGCCAACGCCCACTTCGATGAAGGTATCGAAACCATCGGCAGCCATGCGTTCAATGCTTTCCTGCCAGCGCAGGCTGTGGTTGATCTGCTGTTCCATCAGTTCTCTGACATTTTCCGTATAAGGCTCTGTTGTGAAGTTGGAATAAACGGTGATGGCAGGCTTTTTCAGATCAAAGGCCTTTGCCGCTTCCGCAAATTCCCTGCTGGCTTCATCCATAAAAGGAGAGTGGAAGCCGCCGCCCACGGCAACGGGCAGCCCTCTGCCGCCTGCTTCCCGGATAGCTTTATTGAAAGCGTCCATTTCTTCCTTGGCACCGGCAACCACCAGCTGACCGGGTGCGTTATAGTTTACAGGGTAAACCTGTTTGAACTGCTTGCAAACTTCCTCCACCTTGCTGTTTTCCAGCTTCATCACCGCCAGCATGCTTGCAGGGTGTTCCGCTGCTGCTTTTGCCATGGCTTTGCCTCTTTCACAGGCCAGCTGGAAGCCATCCAAAGGGCTGTAGGCACCGGCAAAGGCAAGGGCAGGCAATTCGCCCAAAGAGAAGCCTGCTACCCCTTCGGGCATGATGCCTGCTTCGGATAAGGCAATGGCTGCCGCCAGATCTGCCAGATACAGGCAAGGCTGTGTATTCTGTGTTTCCTTCAATTCTTCCGCTGTACCCGCAAAGCACTGTTTCAGTGTACCTGTTCTCAGTGCTTCCGCACCATCGAACAATCCATGAACTGTTTCATTGGCTTCATAAAAAGCCTTGCCCATGCCTGCCTTCTGGGCACCCTGACCGGAAAAAACAAATGCTATTTTACCCATTTTGCTGCTCCTTTCAGCAGAATTTCTGCTTCTTCTGCAATTTCGCGGATGATTTCTGCTGCAGGCTGTTCTTTATTCACCATACCGGAGATCTGCCCCGCCATGAAGCAGCCTTCTTTTGTATCGCCTTCCACAGCCGCCTTTCTCAGGGCGCCTACGCCCAGCTGGTCTACCATTTCGGCAGTGGTTTCAGGGGCATATTCCACCTTCAGGAAGTTGCGGGCAAACTGATTTTTCATGACACGGCAAGTGCTGCCGCCAAAACGTCTGCCTGTGGCTGTTGTGGAAACGTCTGTTGCTTTCCGCACCATATCTTTATAGTTCTGGTGTACGCCGCATTCCTCCGCCAGAAGGAAACGTGTACCCATCTGTACGCCTACGGCACCCAGCATGAATGCCGCTGCCATCCCTCTGCCGTCGCCGATGCCGCCTGCCGCCAGAACGGGGATGTCTACCGCATCCACCACCTGAGGCACCAAAGGCATGGTGGAAAGCTCGCCGATATGACCGCCGGATTCGCCGCCTTCGGCAATAACAGCATCCGCACCTGCGCGGGCCATCATTTTTGCCGCCGCCACAGAAGCTGCCACAGGGATGACCTTGATCCCTGCTCCTCTCCACATGGGGATGTATTTGTTGGGGATGCCTGCGCCTGTTGTCACCACTGCCACTTTTTCTTCCGCAACGATTTTTGCCACTTCCTCCACATGGGGGCTCATCAGCATGATGTTTACGCCAAAGGGTTTGTCTGTCAGGCTTCTGGCAATTTTGATCTGCTCCCGCAGATAATCGCCGCCTGCGTTCATGGCAGAAATGATGCCCAGGCCGCCGCCGTTGGAAACTGCCGCAGCCAGCTTGCCGTCAGCGATCCACGCCATACCGCCCTGGAAAATGGGATATTCGATGCCAAGCATCTCACAAATCGGTGAAACGATCATATCGTCGTCCTCCTTTACTTACCTGTTTCTTACGCTACTTTGCTTTCGATCAGTTTTACCAGATCGCCAACTGTGTTGATCTTGTTTTCGCCCATTTCGATTTCTGTGCCGAATTCATCTTCCAGGTTCATCAGCAGTTCCATAACATCCAGAGAGTCGATGCCCAGTGTGCCGAATTCTGTTTCCAGTTTGATGTCTGCTGCGTCACATTCCAGTTTTTCTGCCAACATTGCTGCGATTTTTTCGAATACCATAATTTTCAATCTCCTTTTTTTCATTAAAATATTTTTACCATCTTAACAGGCAAGCCGCACTTGCCAGACCGCCGCCAAAGGCAGGCAGTAATAATAAATCTCCTCGTTTCAGCTTCCCTGCCCGGTTCAATTCATCCAGTGCGATGGGGATGCTGGCGGAAGAGGTATTGCCATATCTGTCAATATTCACATAAAATTTTTCCTGGGGCACCTTCAATTTCATGCTTGCAAAATCTATGATGCGCTTATTGGCCTGATGGGGCACGATATAGGCGATATCATCAAAGGTCAGCCCGTTTCTCTGCAGCAGTTCTTTGCAGTCCCTGCAGATGGCTGTTACCGCAAACTTGAAGGTTTCCTGTCCCGCCATGTGGGCAAAGGGTTTCTTTTCCTGCCCTCTTTCATAAAAGGGGGACATTCCCACAGGCTGTGGGATATCAATGACATCATTGCCGCCCTTTACATCAAAAACAGCATCGATGTAGTTTTCACCGGTACCAAGGACAACTGCCCCAGCCCCGTCGCCAAAAATGACACAAGTGCCTCGATCTTCCCAATCCAGAATACGGCTCATACGCTCCGTCCCGATGACAAGGATTTTTTTCACCTTTCCCCGGGCAAAAAATCCTGCTGCCGTTTCCAGCAGAAAGTCAAATGCCGAGCAGGCTGCGTTGATATCCATTGCCATGCAGGAAAGACCAAGCAGATGCTGCACCATGCAGGAAACGGAAGGAGAAATGCTCTCTCCGCTGACACTGGCTGCCAGGATCAGATCGATCTCCTCTGCTGCCACGCCGCTGTTTTCCAAAGCAGACAGGGCAGCTTTGGCACCCATATCTGCCGCCGTTTCATTGGTGCTGAAATGACGTTCCTTTACGCCGACCCTCTGGGTGATCCATGCATCATTTGTATCTAAAAATTGTGACAGGTCATCATTGGTGACGACCCTGGGCGGAACATACATCCCTGTCCCTAACACACGAAAACTCATTTCTTCCCTCCTTCCCCTTTTCGGGGAATTTTTTCCAAGCTATATCTTTTCCAATTTTTTTGGTTACGATAACTTAGTACCTCCAAATTTCAAAAAGGTTACAAAAATTTTAAAAAAATTTTTTAGAAAACAAAAAAACACCGAGAATCCATTGAATTCTCGGCGTTTTTCTTTTTTAAAATTTTTTCAGATCCTACAAAAAAATCATCTGTTCTTCTGCATATAATGCAGCGCCAGTGCCCCTATGGTCGCACACACATAGGAAAAGAATCCCAGAAACAGCAGCAGCCGACGGGTCCGCATTTTTTTCGCCAGCACGGCAAAATTTTCAACATTCCCGGAAAAAGGCATATCTGCCGCCAGGTCCTGCACAGGGCGATATTTCCTGTAGTTTGCTCTGCATTCGGGGCATTCCCGCAAATGTTCCCGCACCAGCTTTCTGCTGGCTTCGCTGGCCTCTTTATCGTGATACAGAGGCGCTAAATCCGTTACGATATCACATTTCCAACTCATGCTTCAACACCTCCATCAGCATTTTCTTCGCTCTGAAATAAATGACCTTGGCGGAGCTTTCACTGATCTTCAAGATCACCGCGATCTGAGAAAAAGGCAGCTCCGCATAAATCCGCAGCAAAACCACATCCCGATATTTTTTCGGGATATTATTCACGATCTGCCGCACTGCATCCTCGACATCTTTTTTATGGACATGCTCCTCCGGGCTGCAGTCCCCTTTCATGTAGTTTTGTGCGACCAACTCCAGATTGGCTGCATCCAGACGGAGCTTTTTCTTTTTCAAATACTTAAAATATACATGCTTCCCGATGGCCGCCAGCCAAGTAAAAACCTCGCAATCCCCCCGAAAACGGTGGAAAGAGGTATAGGCCTGCAGGAAAGTTTCCTGAGTCAGATCCTCTGCCAGATCGGCATCAGCGCACAGGCGGTACAGAAAGGCATATACTTTTTGATAATACTCCCGGTAAAGGCTCTCAAAGGCTTTCAAACGATCACCTTCCTTTTATTCTTATTTCAGGATCTTTGTTACAAAATCCTTGCCACCTGCATATGTTTCCAGCAGGTCTTTCGCTTCTTCCAGCAAACCGGGCAGGTCTGCATCCCCATCAAAGGCATAGTATACCAGCAGCAGATCCTTTGTTTCATCCGTAATCATGGTGCGGTCGTTATCGCTGGTGGGATTGCCGAAGGGGCCTTCCTCATCAAACAGAACGGGCAGGAATTCAATATTCAGCACATCCTTGCCGATGCCCCGGTAAGCAGTGCCTTCGGGGGCACGCATCCATGTGATGCCGCCTTTGGTCTGGGCCAAATCGTATGTACCCATGGAATAGCCGGATTCGATGGACAGATAGTTATTGATATCCACCACATTGTTGATATAATACAGTCCCCGTTCCTTGGCGATGCGCCGGCACATGGCTTCCGCAGAGGAACGATAGCGGTTGGGTTCTTTCCCCAAAGCTTTGTATGCCTTTCTTGTAGATTGAATCTTATCTCTTTTGTTTGCCTGAGAAAGCTCCACCTCAGAAAGTTCTGCGATCTTTCCGTTCAGCATCGTCAAAAATTCCTCAGGGTCGGGTGCAACTTCAACCTTGCACTGCAAAAGCCCCAGTGCCGCTTCCGGGCAGCGCTCCTTCAGGCTTTCATCTATTCTTACATTTACCATGATGGTTTCTCCTTTCAAAAAAACTTTCTTCCTTTCAGGATACCCGAAAAAAACAGAATGTCAAGTTTTCCTTGCGATGATGGTTGAAAATTCAGGGAAAATGCGTTATTATATTTTCTAATGAATTTTTTTATTTAAAGGAGAGAAAAAAAATGGATCAGCGTACTTTAATTGTTTCCTGCGTTGAATATTACAGCCATCTGAAAAGCATTCCCAGTAATAAGGTTTTTGTTTCTTTTGAACAAGCAGATTTCATCAAAATGATTCTGGATACCCAGAAGATGGTTCCCGAAATGGGCCCTGATTTTTACATCGGCATGATCGATGGTCTGACATACCTGGAAAGCGATGCCGCAGGAGAAGAATATATCCATTACGAAGAACGTACTGCACTGACGACAGAAGTGGTTGCTATGCTGCAGAAAAAGCACAAAATGAATGATTTGGAAGCCTGCCATATGTATTACCATTCCAAAACAGCCGGAATTGTCAGCGAAGAAAAGACCGGCTGGTATAAAAAATCCCCCAAGGAAATTTATGATCTGATTGAAGCAGAATAAAAAAAGAAAGACTGTCTGTAAAAAGACAGTCTTTTTTGATCGGTGCGACGGGATTTGAACCCACGACCTCAGCGACCCGAACGCTGCGCCCTACCAAGCTGGGCCACGCACCGAAAATCCATATATATAACATATATATTTTCCTCTATTTTTCTAAAAATGTCAAGAACGAATTTTGTCATTGTCTGTCACGGAAATCATAACCACGCCTAAAAGACGTGGTTTGCTCCAGCCCTATAAGGGCTTATAAAATAGCCAGCGCCTAAATGACGCTGGCTTTCACTTCGTTCAAG
>SFGI01000048.1 GCA_004557645.1 [Eubacterium] saphenum
AATCCATAGGAAAATAGAAAGATGAAAAATTTTCAGTAAAGTGAAATATTTTTCACTAAAAAATATCCATACCCCTTGCAAAAACATTTGTCTATCATGTATAATGCAAGAATAAAGGAATCATTTCGTTGTTTTTTGCAGCAAATAAATTGCACGGAGGTACACTATGGAAAACACGATCACCATTTTGACCGAAAAGGATAAAGCCATTTTGGAATCTTATATGAATGTTGCCGACGGTCTGGCAGATTTCTGGGGGGGAAATTGCGAAGTCGTTGTCCATGATTTGTCCCATCTGGATTCTTCTGTCATCAAGATCATCAACGGTCATCTTTCCGGCAGGCAGACTGGTGCCCCCATTTCCGAAGTCACCCTTGGGTTTTTAAATAAAATGATGGCTAACCCTGCAATGCATCATGTAACATACTTTGCGAAAAATAAGCGGGGAGAAGCTTTTAAAGCATCCATTTCCGCCATCGAAGGAGAAAACCACAATATCATTGGTCTTTTCTGTATCAATTTCTATTTGAATGCATCTCTGCTCTCCTTTATGCAGACCTTCACCCCTGCGGCAAGGGCAGAAACAGAAAATATTTCTGAAACCTTCGTAGAAAATGCAGAAGAACTGATGCTGAATGCACTGGAGGATGCAAAAAAAGAGGTTTACAGCAATCTGTCTATCTCCTCTTCCAATAAAAACAAAGAGATCATCGCTCTGCTGTATCAGAAAGGTATTTTCAACCTAAAGGATTCCGTCATCACCATTGCCAACCATCTTGGCATTTCCAAAAACACGGTATATATGCATATCAGAAATATGAATAAATGAAAAGAACACCCATAAGACAAAGTCTTATGGGTGTTTTATTTTGCCGATTCCTTATCCAATACGATTTTTCTTCGCTGTATCACACCTCATAGCCGATCATCAGACCGTTTCTTTCTGCGTAGTAGCTGCAAAGCCCTCTTGTTTCCATAGATTCAAAAATAACATTTTCATATTTTTCAGAAATGGTCTCTTTGATCATTTCCACGCCATCAGGGTTCTGGCAATGGGAAAGAATGACCTTTCCGCCCTGATAGCCCTGCTGTTCCATTTCTTCCAGAACCAGCCTCGCACCTTTCTTTTTCCCACGGGCCTTCCCAATGGGGCCGATCTCCCCTTTTTCCGTCGCTTTTGCAACGATGCTCAGGTTCAGCAGCCCTGCTGCCATACCTGCGATTTTGGAAACACGACCATTTTTCACTAAATTTTCGATGCTATAGAGGACAAATACCAATCTTGTGTGATCTCTGGAATATGCATCCATCTGCCTGCAGACCTCTTCAAAGGGCACATCCGCCTGCAGCAGTTCGTGCAGCTTTTGCGCCAACAGCGTCATTTCCCCGCCTGCAGAAAGAGAATCCAACACATAGATTTTCTTGGAAGGGTCTTCCTCTTCCACCATGTGCTTTGCCACCATCGCACTGTTATGACTGCCAGACAAAGCCCCTGTAATGGTGATGACATAGGATTCTTCCGCATCCCGAAAATGAGCTGCCCATTCCTCTGGACTGGGGCAGGCAGAGCTGGTTTTGCCCTGATAGGTATACATTTCTTCCACCATTTGGGCTACATCCAGGGTTTCGTCATCTACAAATTCCTTATCCCCCATCAGGATCTTCAGAGGTACTCTGTCATACACGATGCCTTCTGCCATCGTTTCGATACACATCAGATCACAGCCCGAATCAACAAGAATCTTTTTCATATTCCCGCTCCTTTATGGTAATTTTTTCCATACGCAACAAAATAGTTTTCAAAACTACATAGTATTGTATCATTCACGCTTTTATGATACAATTTACAAAAGTCGACATTTTGTCACATTTTGCAGGAGGAACTCCTATGTATCAGAAAAAAAGAATCTCTCTACCCGATACTGCCGGCGTATATCTGGCTCACGCTCTGATAGAACTAATGGAAAAAAAGCCTCTGGAAGAGATCTCCATCACGGAACTGACCAAAAAAGCCGGTGTTTCCCGTATGAGTTATTACCGTTCCTTTTCTTCCAAACAGCATATCTTAGAGGAATACCTCCAGTCCATCGTCCGCCGCTTCCGCGCCGAGGGAGAACAGGAGGGATATCTGGGCAAGGACCACAGCTATGACCAGCTACTCTATAGCTTCCAATTCTTCCGTCAATACAGTCGCTTCGCTCTTTGTCTCCATAATGCGAACCTGTCCTCTATCCTGCTGGATGGTCTGAATCGATATATGGAAAGCTATATACTGCCCCCCAGGGCGAATTTTATCAAACGCTGTCGTTCCTATGCCTTCGCAGGGGCGTTGTATAATCTATATATCCAATGGCTGTTGGACGGCATGAAGCAGAGCGAAGAAACCATGGCAGAGATCGCCTACCGATTTATGTTTCCCCATGAAAAATAAAAAAAGAACTGGTCTATTTCAGATCAGTTCCTTTTTATTATTCTTCTATTTCGATTCCCTGTTCCTGCAGGAATTTCAGGTCTTTCTTCGTCAGTTCCGCTGTTTTCAGCAAATCCGGACGTTTTTTTGCCGTTCTGAGCAACGCCTGCTCTCTGCGCCATTTGGCTACATTGGCATGATGCCCGCTCAGCAGCACCTCCGGCACCTCTCTGCCCATAAATACAGGGGGACGGGTATACTGGGGATATTCCAGCAGACCATCGGAGAAGCTTTCATCCGCAAAGGATTCCTCCTTGCCCAATACGCCGGGCACCAAGCGGGATACCGCATCAATGATGGTGATGGCGGCCAGCTCGCCCCCGGTCAGGACAAAATCCCCCAGAGAGATTTCATCGGTAACGATTTCTTCGATGAGCCGTTCATCCACGCCCTCGTAATGACCGCAAAGGAACACCAGACTTTCTTCCTGGGCCAGTTCCTCTGCAACACGCTGGGTGAAGGGTCTGCCCTGAGGTGTCATATAGACCACCCTCGCCCCCTTCGCTCTGGGCATCAGGCTCTGGTAAGCATCGTAAATGGGCTGCCCCTGCATCACCATGCCTGCGCCGCCGCCATAGGGGTAATCATCTACATGTTTCTGTTTATTCAATGTGTAATCCCGAATGTTGGTGGCTTCGATGGAGATAAAGCCATCCCTTTGGGCCCTGCCCATGATGCTGTGGGAAAGGGTCTGCTCGATCATTTCAGGAAACAATGTCAATACGAAAAACTGCTTCATTTATCTCAGTCCTTCCAGCAGATGTACAGTCATAACGCCAGCTTCGATATCCACTTTCAGGATACAGTCCTTGATGGCAGGAATCAGCAGTTCCTTCGCCTGGGCGTCTTTTTTCACTGCATAAACATCATTTGCGCCTGTTTCATAGATCTTTACCAGTTCACCCAGTTCTTCTCCCTCATCTGTCACAACCTGCAAGCCATACAGGTCACGGGTGTAGTATTCATCCTCTTCCAAGGGGATGGCAACGGCATCGGGAATCAGGATACGACCGTTTTTATACAGCTCTGCTACATTGATATCGTTGATTTCCTTCAATGTCAGCAGGATCATGTTTTTTTGATATGCCACCTTCTGCACATGGAAAACTTCCTGTTTTCCTCTGATCTCTACTGTCACTTCTTTCAGTTTTTCAAAGCGTGTAGGGTCCTGTGTGGTAGGGAATACACGCATGGTGCCACGGATACCGTGGGTACCTGTGATTTTGCCGATTTCAAAAAAATGCTCCATAATATACCTCTCGAATTCGGTTCTTTCCTAAAAAAATACGGTGTGGCAGTAAATACCACACCGCTTTTATCGTAGCTATTGCTTACTGCACGATTTCTACGATGATTTTTTTGTCTTCATGGATGCCAGCAGCTTTTACCACAGTACGGATCGCTTTTGCGATTCTGCCCTGTTTGCCGATGACTTTACCCATGTCCTCGGGAGCAACCTTCAGTTCCAGAACCAGAGCACGTTCGTTGTCTGTTTCTGTAACCACTACCTGCTCAGGATGTTCCACAAGTCTTTTCGCAATGACTTCTAACAGTTCTTTCATAAATCGGCCTCCCGTTGATTCGGAATTATTCGCCGATTACGCCAGCTTTTTTCAGCAGAGCTTTTACTGTATCGGAAGGCTGAGCGCCATTTGCCAGCCATTTGTTAGCTGCTTCTGCGTCAACTTTCAGAACTACGGGTTCTTTTGTAGGATCGTAGATACCAATTTCATCGATGGATTTACCATTTCTGGATGTTCTGGAATCTGCTACAACGATTCTGTAAAAAGGTGCTTTCTTTGCGCCCAGTCTTTTCAGTCTGATTCTTACTGCCATGATTTTGTCCTCCTAAAAAATAAATACTTGGTTAATGATTTTCTTTATCTCTTGATTCCTTGCGGAATGAAGTTTCTCTTTTTAACGGAAGAAAGGAAGCTTGCCTCTCTTGCCTTTCTGCATATTGTTCATCTGCTTCATCATTTTCTTCATTTCTTCAAACTGCTTGATGAGGCGGTTGACATCTGCAATGCTGCGGCCGCAGCCTGCAGCGATACGTTTCTTTCTGGGACCATTCAGAATGGAAGGATTTGCTCTTTCTTCCTTCGTCATGGACTGGATGATGGCTTCTGTTCTTGCCATTTCCTTCTGAGGGTCTACCCCGTTCAGTGCGGAATCCAGATCGATCTTTCCCATACCGGGGATACCGGGCAGCATACCCAGCAGGTCTTTCAAAGGACCCATTTTTTTGATCTGCTGCATCTGGGAGAGAAAATCCTCCAGAGTGAAATCGTTGGCACGCATTTTTTTCGCCATGTCGATGGCTTCCTGTTCATCGATATTGGCCTGTACCTTATCGATCAGGGAAAGCACATCGCCCATGCCCAAAATACGGGATGCCATTCGGTCGGGATAAAAAGGCTCCAAGTCCTCCATTTTTTCGCCCATACCGATATATTTGATGGGTTTGTTGGTCACGCTTCTGACAGAGAGAGCGGCACCGCCTCTGGCGTCACCGTCCAGCTTTGTCAGGATGATACCATCCACACCCAGCTGACCGTCAAAGCTTTCCGCAACGGTTACAGCGTCCTGACCTGTCATGGCATCGACTACCAACAGGATTTCCTGAGGTCTGACTGCCGCTTTGATATCCTGCAGTTCCTGCATCAGTTCTTCGTTGATGTGCAGTCGACCTGCGGTATCGATCAGGATGACATCGTGATGCTGTTCTGCTGCGTATTCCAGTGCTTTCTTGGAAATTTCCACAGGGCTGATCTCTGTGCCCATTTCAAATACGGGAATGTTGTAATTCTTCCCTACCACCTGCAGCTGCTTGATGGCAGCAGGTCTGTAAACGTCGCAGGCTACCAGCAGAGGATTTCTGCCCTGCTTGCGAAGCTGACCTGCCAGCTTACCGCTGGTGGTGGTTTTACCGGCACCCTGCAGACCTACCATCATGAAAACAGTGGGTGGGCGCCTGGAAAAGGTCAGTTGGCTCTGGGTCGTCCCCATCAGGTCGATCAGTTCTTCGTTTACGATCTTGATGACCTGCTGACCGGGATTCAAGCCCTGCAGCACTTCCGTACCTACGGCACGTTCTGTTACCTTTTTGATGAATTCTTTTACGATCTTGAAGTTGACATCTGCCTCCAGAAGCGCGATCTTTACTTCACGCATGGCAGCCTTTACATCTGCTTCTGTCAGCACGCCTTTGCTTCTGAGCTGCTTGAATACTTCCTGCAGCTTATTGGAAAGATTTTCAAATGCCATGGGTCGCGCCCTCCTTTCGACAGTTCTGATAAAAGTCGATTGCTCCGTGCATTTGCACTCTCGCAATCCTTAGCCGTATTCGCAAATCGCTGTGCTGCTTACAGCTTCTTGGCTCATAGGCTTCAGGTTTCCTAACCCCCTCAGAAAAATGCCTGCAAGCAGTCCTTCTCTGTGTGCATTGGAAACCCTTTTAAGATAAGATATCGTCAGCGATTTTTTTCATTTTGGAAATTGCCTTTACCATAGCTGCATCGGGATTTTTCTTTTCCATGTCTTCTATGATGTGCTTCATTTCCTGTACGGCTTTTTTTTGTGCCTGAAAACGAGAAATCAGCTGCAATTTTTCCTCGTAGCCCTGCAGGATTCGTTCCGCTCTCTTGAGCTGGTCACGGACAGCCTGTCGGCTGATGGATAATTCCTCGCCGATCTCCGTTAAGGATAAATCGTTCTGGTAATGCATTTCATAGACCTGCTTCTGTTTTTCTGTCAGCAATTCGCCATAAAAATCATAGAGCAAAGTCAGCTGCAAAATATCATCCATAGTGTTCCTGCCTCCTGTAAAGGATAACTACTTTACAATCACCTTGACTATTCTACTAAACAAATGTCCTATTGTCAAGTATTTTTCCTTTACAAATAGAACTTTTTTTACAAAGCGTTTTTTTCCTATTAAATCAACGGTTTTATGTCCATGTGTCCTCATAGGATGCACATTTCTTCTCTTGCTTTTTCGATAGTTTCAAAGATTTTATAGTATGGTTCTCTATGGATATTTTCTGAAAGCTTCCATTCCGGCGCAGAAAGTCCAAACAGCGTACCGAAGGCTTCCTTATCCCCTTCCGTCTCCTGCAAATCCGCCTTTTCCCCTGTAATTTTTTCTTTCCAGTCAGGCTCGAAAACAACCATCTGTACAAAGGTACGGAAATCCCCAGACAAAGTCCAACATTCCAATTCTTTGGAGATAAAATAAATCGGGCTGTCCAAATCTTTTCCTCCATGGGCGAAATATCCGCCTGCGCCGTCGTGGGCGAATAGGGTAAGCTTCGGCACAGGGTAGAAATCCAGTTTCGGGATATTTCCTTCAAAAATCAAGAAAATACCACGCTTTCTCTGGAGAGAGGTAAAGCCATTTTCCTCGCAGGTCATAACAAAGGGATCGAAACCTTTTCCCGTCAGGATGATCTCTTTTTCTTCTATTACAGGCACCTTATCTCTGGCCTCCATATCTATGTATACTTTTTCCATAGCTTTCCCTTCTTATTTCAAAATCGCAGGATAATTGATGCAATCATAAGTGAGCTTCTTTTCTGAGACCCAAACGGCACTATAATGCCCCTGCTTGGAATTAAAATTCCAGAAGCCCCTGGGCCCTGCCCCTGTCAGATGGCAATGCATGGCACTCAGCGCCCCGTTATGGGACACGACCAAAACATGCTTGCCCTTATTTTCCCGGATGATGCGGTCAAGCCCTGCGGTCACTCTGTTATAAAAATCCATGAAGGATTCGCCCTCCGGCATAACGAGGTCCACCCAATCTGTTCTCCATTTTTGCCAATCGGCTCGATCTGCTTCTGTCATCTGTTCCCAGGTTCGATTCTCCCATTTTCCGTAATACAATTCACGAATATCAGAGATTGCCTCGACGGGTCTGCCGTCGGCAATGATTTCTGCTGTATGTAAAGCCCGCTTCAAATCGCTGGAATAGATGGCATCTATGGGAATATCCCGAAAGGCTTCCCGCAGTTCTTCTGCCTGGGAAATGCCTTTGGCATTGATATCCGCATCGGTCCAGCCGTAAAACATATTGCGGGCATTCATGTCGGTCTCTCCGTGGCGTACAAAATAAAGTTTCATCCTTCCACCTCCTCGTTTTATTGTACGATAGAATACTGCTTCTATGCAAGAGAAAGCGGACGCCCCGAATCCTCGAAACGCCCGCTTTCTTTTCATTCGTCCTTATTTCACTGCAAAGGACATGCAGTCTGTGCACTGATCCTGTGTAGGATTCATTTCATGTGTACCTACCTGGATAGAATCCAGTGTGCAGTAATTTTTTGTGCCGTGGTGGTGTCTGCACTGTTCTACAGTACATTTGATACATTCGTTACATTTTTCCATGTGAAAATCCCTCCTCAAATTTGTTACAACCCTAGTATGCTCTGTTTTTCAGAAAACATAACTGCAGATTTTTCTTTTTTTAAAAAATATGATACAATAGTTCCATTGTAAAAAAGGAGTGGATCCCCATGGCAGAAAAGAAAACCAAAAAAACGACCCCAAAGAAACCAGACAGCACCACAAAAAAGCTTTCCGTCACTTTGGATAAGGAAACCTATGCCCTGCTGGAAGAATATATCGCTGAATTTGGCTTCAGCAAGGATGAATTTGTAAAAAAAGCAATCACAGAAAAGATCAGTCGGGACAAAATCAGCTCTATGATTGATACGATGATTCAGTTATAGACATAAAAAAGACCTCAAAGCGAGGTCTTTTTTTATATCAATCATTTCTGTCGTCAGATTTCATACCGTCCAGTGTTTTCTGCATCAGCTCATCCAATTCCCAGCCAAGCTGCTCTGCACCCCGTCTGATAATGTCACGGTTGCAGCCTGCGGCAAAGGCTTTGTCTTTGAATTTTTTCTTGACGGATTTCAGTTCCATATCCTTTACACTCTTGGAAGGGCGCATCAGGGCAGCCGCACCGATCAGACCTGTCAGTTCGTCTACCGCAAACAGAACCTTTTCCATTTCATGTTCCGGCGCAACATCGCAGCAGATGCCATACCCATGGCTGGCTACCGCATGGATCATTCTTTCATCAATGTCTTTTTCCTTCATCAGTTCCTGCACCTTTGTGCAATGCTGATCGGGCCACTGTTCAAAATCCAGATCGTGCAGCAGACCTACATTACCCCAGAAATCCACTTCATCGCCATAGCCCAGTTCCTGTGCCAGATAGCGCATAACGCCTTCTACGGTTTCCCCGTGGCGCAGGTGGAAAGGTTCTTTATTATATTCATTCAGCAGTTCCCATGCTTCTTCTCTTGTCAAAATCTTACCCATTGGACATTCCTTCTTTCCTTTTGTATTTCTTTCCGTACATTATAACGAACTTTCCAACATTTCGCAATCCCTTTCCCCCATGAATACAGAACACAGGAAGTGCTTGCATTCCCCTTCCGAACCATGTAAAATAATGCACAGAGAAATTTCGCAAAGAAAGAAAGGATGAATACAATGGACGTAACGAGCTTTGGCATTGACCATAACCTGCTGCTGCGGGGCATCTATGTTTCCAGAAAAGACACTGTCGGCGACGGCGTTTTGACTACCTTCGATGTACGCATGAAAGAACCCAACCGTGAAATGGTCATGGATACTTCCGTGATGCATACCATCGAACACCTGATGGCAACTTTCCTTCGGGAACACCCTGTATGGGCAGAAAAAACCATTTATGTTGGCCCTATGGGCTGCCGTACCGGTATGTACGTGATTTTCAAAGGCGATCTGGAGTCTGCAGATGTAGCAGAGATCATGAAAGAATGTTATCAGTACATGGCAGATTTTGAAGGTGAGATCCCTGCGGCGAAAGCCGAAATGTGCGGCAACTATCTGGATCACAACCTGGGCATCACAAAAATCGAATGTCAGAAATTTGTGGATGAAGTGCTTTCCTGCATCAAAGAGGAAAACATGGTCTATCCCAGACAGAACGGCTGATAGCAACAGCGAAAAGGAGTCCGAAAGGGCTCTTTTTTGATTGAAAAAGCAATTGAAACCATCTTTTTTTCGGAAGCACAAAAAAAGACACTAAATAAAATAGTGTCTTTTTTGATTGCAAGTTTAAACTATTCACTTTGAAAGGTGCTGTCCAAATTCGTCCAGCAAGGATCAGGAAGCATAGCTTCTTCTGAACATCTGTGCATATTTGCGTTCTGTGAATTCACATACTGCGCAAATTTTATCTACAAATGTGATAACAAAGGATTCGATATAGCGAGGCGGAACTGGTGTACAAGGCCACATATGCTTTTTAATCGCATCAATTTCCACTTTATTCAGCTCTGTGATTCTTTTCGCGTTATCCAATGCAACGCGAGGATGCCAAGATGCATGACCGGAACGAATATATTTTTTAATCCGCCAATCATAGAAATATAAATCATGCAGTAAGCCTGCTCTGGCTGCGGAACGATAGTCCCAGCCCATCATGCGGCAAATCAGAAAGCTGTAATAGGATACATTTATACTATGCTGAAGTCTGCTTGTATTGCAATGCTGTGTGTGCAGATCCAATTTCTGAACCTGTTCATTGTAGAGGATATCTCCAATACATTCCTTATACTCCGCCAGCAGCTGATCTTCATCCAAGTTGCTGAAATCCTTGCGGGACCCAATAGCGCTGTGCATGGGTTCCACTTCCTTCTTATTGAGTTTTACAGAGAGCTTTGAAATCCATCTTTCAGTTCTCCTCTGTTTTTCATGGTTGTATTATATCACAATTTTATCGAATTGTATATAAAAAAATACCTAAAATTCTATTAATTTTTTTAGAAAAAATATCAGCAGGAATTAGCCCAAGCCCTTGATTTGACAACTTTTCTCCACATCTTTTCAAAATTAAATATTTTGCGTTATTTTTCCTTGGGATCCGCCAGCAGCGCCGCCAAAAACGCAAAGAAGATCGCCGCTGTCACGCCGCCTGCCGCCGCCTTCATTCCGCCGGTAAAAATCCCCAGAAAGCCTGCGCTGTCCACTTCCTTCATCACGCCCTCTGCCAAGCGAAAACCAAACCCGGTCAGCGGAACGGTTGCCCCTGCTCCGCCAAATTCCTCAATTTTTTTATAGATGCCAAGTCCGCCTAAGATACACCCCAGGCAAACATACAGCACCAAAATACGCCCGGACATCAGCTTTGTTTTATCGATCAAAATCTGCCCGATGACACAAATGATCCCACCGACCAGAAAAGCTTTCAAAATCTCCATCATATCAATTCGCCCCCTTTTTGCAGCCTTCGATGACAAGGCCATGGGCAATAGCTGGAATGGGCTGCCCCTGCTGAGAGGAGGTTGGGCTCATCAACGCCCCTGTGGGGATGAAAAGCATCCGCTTGATCTCCCCTGCAAGGAGCTTGGGGTAAAAATAAGCACAGAAAGTCACCGCAGAGCAGGCACAGCCGCTGCCCCCCGCATGGGTATCCTGGGTTTCATCGTCGAAGATCTCAATGCCGCAGTCTGTGAATCGGCTGTCCATTTCATAACCTTCCTTTGCCAGCAGCTCTACCACCAACTGCCTGCCCACTATCCCCAGATCCCCTGTGGCGATCACATCATAATCCTGAGGGGTTCTGCCTGTATCCTCGAAATGGGCTTGCAGCAGGGCTGCCGCAGCCGGTGCCATAGCCGCACCCATGTTATTTGCATCGGTCACGCCCATATCTACGATTTTTCCTGTGGTAATTTCCACGATTTTCGGTCCTTCGCCTTTTCTTGCCAAAACCACAGCCCCATCCCCTGTCACCGTCCAAGTGGCTGTAGGGGGTCTTTGTGTCCCCAAGGGCAGAGGAAATCGGAACTGTTTTTCCGCCGCACAGAAATGGCTGGATGCCCCTGTCAACACATGATTGGCAAAGCCCCCATCCACCAGCATCGCCCCAAGGCTCATGGATTCCCCCATGGTGGAGCATGCCCCAAACAGCCCAAAAAAGGGAATGTTCAGATTCTTGATGCCAAATGTGGAACCGGTACACTGAAACAGGTCACCGCACAGCACATAGTCGATGTCCTTTGGCTTCAGATTGGCTTTCTGTACTGCCAGTTCCATATTTTTCTCAACGAATTTGCTTTCCGCCAGCTCCCATGTCTTTTCTCCGAAAAAAGGGTCTTCCACCTTTTGGTCAAAATATTTGCTCAGAGGTCCTTCTGCCTCTTTTGGCCCTACCATAGACGCCGCGGAAAGGATCACGACCCCTTCTGCCAGGCGAACGGTCTGTTTTCCGATCTTTTTGCTCATCCTCTTCACCTCTATTTTACAAAGTAATAAACCAAACCGACCAGCATAGACGTCAGCGTGCCATATACGATGACAGGCCCCGCTACAATGAACATTTTCGCCGCCATACCGAATACCATACCTTCCTTTTTGAACTCGATGGCAGGAGAAACAACGGAATTGGCAAAGCCAGTGATGGGCACGATGGTGCCTGCGCCGCAGAATTTCCCCAGCTTTTCATACCACCCCAAAGCCGTCAGCAAAGCTGAAAGCCCGATCAATGTGATAGAAACCAGCAAAGCTGCCTCTTCCTTTGAAAAATTTTTTCCCGTGTAAAAATTCGATAAGAGCTGCCCGATGATGCAGATGATGCCGCCGGAAACAAAGGCTTTCAGGCAGTTCATGAAAATCGGGCTGTTGGGTGAAGCCTGCTTCACCATTTTGTCATATTCCTGCTGCGCTTTTTTTGTTGTATCCAAATAAAGCCCTCCTTTATGAGCGAGTTACAATACATAAAATCCATCTATCAAGAAATATGCCAGGGAACCGAACACCTTCCCCAGGGCAAAGGCCAGCACCAGCCATTGCAGCCCCTTCGTCAGCCTTGCCCGCCGCAGCATGATGGGCACTACATTCAGCACCTCTGTCAATGCCATTGCCAGCACGCCTACAAAAATGCCGGCGCAAAATCCATAGACCCCCAACAGAAACGGGATCTCCGGAAACCGATACTCCATAAACATAGCTGTTGTACCAAAGATACCGCCCAGTACGATGGCATCCTCATAAATGCGAACATATTGCTGGGTCTTGGTTCGTTTCGCCATACGGGGCACAATACCAATGGCCGCGATGAAAGCGAAGGTCCCCGCCGCCACCAGGCACCCCGAAGAAAGTCCGTAAAAAATCAGAAAAAGGGATTTTACCATATCACGCCCCTCCCTTGCGCCGATTCAAATAATCGATGACGCTGGCGTTGGTTTCCTTTTCGTAGGTCGTCATTTCGATTTCGATAGGCGTGGGGTCCTGGGTCAAAGAAATTTTGGAGAAATGATTGAAGAATACGATGATGCCCAGCCCCAGACCAATGCTGTAGGGAATGGAAAGCAGCTTGGGGATCTCTTTATTTTCCCCAAAAAACATGTAATAAATATTTTCAAAGACCAACGGTACCTGTGTATCCGAATGGAAGCACATGATAGTAGTAGAAGCCCCCACAAACAAAACCAGAGAAACAAAAAAGACCTTTGCCCACAGCCAAAGGGGATTCCGTTTTGCAGCCGTAGGCAGATATTCGATCAGGATATCCATTTCCCCCACGTTGGAAATCGTCGCATCGGGCCATTTCTGATTCAGCACCTTGATGATATCCACCACCGAAAGCAGATAGGTCTTTTTTCCGGTCTCCGGTATACGGAAAACCACCAGCTTTTCTGCCTCCCCCGCCGTCTGCCCGC
>SFGI01000014.1 GCA_004557645.1 [Eubacterium] saphenum
AGGGTCATATGAAGGGCTGGTGCCGCCCTGTTTATTAGAGGAGGAATCAGGATGAAAGAATGGAAATATTTGCTGTTTTTGGCGAAATACCATGCAGAACGGCTGTTGAAACGGCTGCTAGGCAAAGGGGAGGGCGTCTTTTATATTGGGGGCAGCGATGTGTTTCCGCCGCCGCTGAAGCCGGAGGAAGAAGCAGTCCTTTTAGAACAGCTTGGCGGAGAGGATGATGTGACGGTGAAGTCTGTCCTCATCGAGCGGAATCTGCGCCTGGTGGTCTATATCGCCCGAAAATTTGAAAATACGGGCATCAACGTGGAGGATCTGATCTCCATTGGGACCATTGGGTTGATTAAAGCCATCAATACTTTCAAGGTGGACAAAAAGATCAAGCTGGCCACCTATGCCTCCCGCTGCATCGAAAATGAGATTTTGATGTATTTGAGACGAAACAGTAAGACAAAATCGGAGGTTTCCATCGATGAACCCCTGAATGTGGACTGGGAAGGAAACGAGCTGCTCCTTTCGGATATCCTTGGTACGGAAAATGATATCATCACCAAAAATATCGAGGAAGAAGTAGACCGGGAACTGCTGAACAACGCCATGCAGAAGCTGAGCGGCAGGGAGCGGCGGATCGTGGAGATGCGGTTCGGCATCCTGCCGGAGACCACGGAAAAAACCCAAAAGGAAGTGGCGGATATCTTGGGGATTTCCCAATCCTATATTTCCCGTCTGGAAAAGAAGATCATGAACCGCCTGAAAAAGGAAATGAGCAAGCTGATGTGAAAACAGCCTCCGAAAGGAGGCTGTTTTCATGTATCGGAATAATGCAGTGGTTCGTAATCTGTATTTTTCATTTTCCCGAAACCTCTGTCCAAATACTGCTGATTTCCGCTTCTGCCTGCGCGGCTGATGATGCGAGTGCTTTCTCGGGTAGGCTGAGCGGAGAGGATTCCATCTTTATTTTCCATCACTTGCATAAAATCATCCTTTCCTTTTTTGTTAGAATGGGAATTTTGGTCGTTTTCTATGCATCTGAAGAGGAATGTCCATAGAAAATGGCGAGATTTGTTTCGTATATTTTCCCCCGCCGAAGGAGATTTTATAAGTATATCTTTGAACGAACGGAGTGATAAGATGGCTTATTACGGCAAGGTGGAGATCAGTGGTGTCAATACGGCTTCCCTGCCTGTCCTGACGGGGACAGAAGCCCGGGAATTATTCATAAAATGCAGAGAAGGGGACGAAACAGCCAGACAGAAGCTCATCGAAGGCAATCTGCGGCTGGTGCTGAGCATCATCAAGCGCTTCGAAAACCGAAACGAAAATATGGACGACTTATTCCAGATCGGGGTGGTGGGACTCATCAAAGCGATCGATAATTTCAATATCGATATGGATGTGATGCCCTCTACTTATTTCTGCCCTATGATCATCGGGGAAATTCGCAGGTATTTGCGGGATAATAATACCATTCGGGTCAGCCGTTCCCTGCGGGATACGGCGTATAAAGCCCTGCAGGTGAAGGAACGGCTGATGGCGGAAAATGAAAAGGAGCCCAGTGTGGAGGAAATTGCCAAGGAAATGGGGCAGACACGGGAAAATATCGTTATGGCCATGGATGCCATCCAAGACCCGGTGTCCCTTTTTGAACCCATCTACCATGATGGCGGGGATACGCTTTTTGTCATGGATCAGGTCAGCGATGAGAAAAACGGAGACAAGCTCTGGCTGGAAAATCTTTCTCTGAACGAAGCCATGCACCATCTTTCTGAACGGGAGAAGAAGATCGTAAACCTTCGGTTTTTCGAAGGAAAGACCCAGACGGAGGTCAGCAGCGAAATCGGCATCAGTCAGGCCCAGGTCTCCCGCTTGGAAAAGAGTGCGTTGCAGCATATGAGGAAATTCATGTAAGAAAGCCCCGTCAAGCGGCTGCGGAAGCGCAAGCTTGCTTGCAGGCTTCCGCAGACATTTGACGGGCAAGATGACATGAGTAAGCGGACGATAGGACAGCTTACGAATGTCAGCGGCGATTGCGGGAGTGCAATAGCACGGAGCAATCGGCTTTCGGAGCAATTGACAGGAGAAAGGCAATCGGCTTTCAACCAATCGAAAAGTATGGACAATTTTCTTCTGATAGGATAAAATGAAAAAGAATAATGGGATGATTTGTGGATTTTTTGTTTCCACCCCCAAATGAATCGAAAATAACGACGATCAGGAGGAAAATAAAATGAGAATTTTCGCAGAAGATACAGCGGCATTGATTATTGATTTCCAGGAAAAACTGGTTCCCGCTATCGCAAACAATGAAGAAATCGTAGCAAAATCCGCTACTTTCGTAAAAGGTCTGAAAGAACTGGGCGTACCCATGGCAGTTACACAGCAGTATACAAAGGGTCTGGGTGAAACAGTACCTGCCATCAAGGATGCACTGGGCGAATTCACACCCATGGAAAAAACTTCCTTCTCTGCACTGGGCTGTGAAGAATTTGCAGCTTGGGTGAAGGCACAGGGCAAAAAGACAGTTCTGGTTTGCGGCGTAGAAGCTCATATCTGCGTGCTGCAGAGCATCATCGACCTGATCCGCGAAGGTTACCGTGTATTCATCGTGGCTGACTGTGTAGGCTCCAGAATGGTTTACAACAAAGACTATGCTGTCCAGAGAGCAACACAGGAAGGCGCATTTGTAACCACTTGCGAAGGTGCGTTGTATGAAATGGTACAGGGTGCAGGCACACCTCATTTCAAAGCCATTTCCAAGCTGACAAAATAAGAAACGACCAACGAAGCGGTCGGCGGTTTTTTGACGCCGACCCTTTTTTGTAAAAGCGGAGAAAAGCGTTTCAGTTCCTGTATTGACTGCTTTGCTTGCAAAGAGCAGTCAAGGCAGGGAATGAAAGAGATTAGCGTAGCAAATCAATGAGTAAGGCGAAGCCTTACGAATGCTTTTTGAACGGGATTTCTCTTGCAGGGAGGAAGAAACATGAAGATCAAGGAACATTTTCAAACGATTACATACCATAGAAAGCTGGTACGGGAAGGCTGTTTCAAAGTCGGTCTTTACTGGCAGGGGCTGACCCACGATCTGAGTAAATACAGCCCTACAGAATTTCTGGTGGGTGCAAAATATTTCCAAGGGGACAGAAGCCCCAACAATGCGGAAAAGGAAGCAAAGGGCTATTCCTCTTCCTGGCTGCACCATAAGGGCAGAAACAAGCACCATTTTGAATACTGGATCGATTATACCATGCCCGGCACCTCTGAAAAGCTGCTCATCGGCATGAAGATGCCCGTACGGTATGTGGTGGAAATGTGCATGGATCGCATTGCGGCCTGCAAGGTCTATCAGAAGGAAAACTACACGGACGCAAGTCCCTGGATCTATCACAATAAAAGCAAGCGAGTGCAGGAAGTGATGCACCCGGAAAGCGTGGCGCTGTTGGATCGGCTGCTGAAAATGTTGGCAGAGGAAGGAGAAGCAAAAACCTTTGCCTATGCCAGAATGATTTTGAAAAAAGACCGGCGGGAACGCTGGAAAAAAGGGCTGCACAGCCTAAAGGAACTCTTCAAAAGAGGTGAATGAGAATGAACAAAGGAAAAGTGATCGTTGGGTTATCCGGCGGGGTGGACAGCACCGTTGCCGCATACCTTTTGAAAGAACAGGGCTATGATGTCATTGGCGTGACTATGGAAATGTGGCCTGGGGAAAGCAGCAAAAAAGCCATCGAGGATGCTTCCCGCGTGGCGAAAACCCTTGGCATCCCCTATGAGGTGCTGGACTTCAAAAAGGAATTCCGTGAATGTGTTGTGGATAACTTCATGGAACAGTACCAGAAGGGGCTGACCCCCAATCCCTGTATCGTCTGCAACAGACTGGTGAAAGGGCAGGCATTGCTGGAAAAAGCCCATGAAATGGGAGCGGAGCATATCGCCACAGGGCATTATGCCCGCATTGAAAAGCACCCCGAAACAGGCAGATATGCCATCAGAAATTCTATCACAGCAGTGAAAGACCAGACCTACGCCCTGTATCGTCTGACCCAGGAACAGCTGGAAGCTATGCTCCTGCCCATAGGGGAATACAATAAAGACGAAGTCCGTGCCATTGCGGAAAAAATTGATGGTTTTGTGGCGAAAAAGAGCGACAGTCAGGATATCTGCTTCATCCCCGACGGGGATTATGCATCTTTCATCGAAAAAGAGGGTGCATATAAAGGCAAAGCAGGCGATTTTGTGGATATGGAAGGCAAGGTGCTGGGCAAGCATAAGGGTCTCATCCATTATACGGTAGGGCAGAGAAAGGGCCTTGGTATCGCCTTTGGCAAGCCCGTATATGTTTACGGTGTGGATGCGGAAAAGAATCAGGTGAAGCTCTGTGATAATGAAGCCTTGTTCCGCAGGACGCTCTATGCAGGCGATCTGGCTCATATGGCATACGAAAAATTCGAGGACGGCATGCGTTTCAAAGCAAAGATCAGATACGCCCACAAAGCGGCATGGTGTACGGTTCGTATGGTCGGGGAGGATATTCTGGAATGCACTTTTGATGAACCCCAGAGAGCCATCACCCCCGGTCAATCTCTGGTGCTGTATGACGGAGAATATGTTGCCGGCGGCGGCTTTGTTCTGCCCGATGGTGTTGTGAAAAATTGATAAATATCCTGCGGCGGCAGGGCAGGAAAATGGTATAAAAGAGTCCCTTTTGGAGCAAGCTTCAAGGGGCTCTTTTTTTATTCTGTTTCTCCCCTTTACGCGGATTTAACATGGATTTAACAAATTCTTTGCTGAAATCACAAGGGGAATCAAGAAAAACTTAAGAAATCTGTGAATTCGGTGGAAATTGCCAAAAACCGTCGAATTTTCATTGCGGAGCAAAATCCTTTATGATATCATTATCAATGGTGCGAAAAGATTTTACGCACTTTTTCAGAAACGCTGACGATCGTATGGAAAGGAAAGATGGAAAAAGATATGAGTTCTATTATAATTCCCTTTATCGGCGGTTTGGCGATGTTCATCTACGGTATGAATATCATGGCAGATGGTCTGCAGAATGCCGCTGGTTCCAAAATGAAGAAAATTCTTGAAGTTTTGACGCAGAATAAATTGATGGGTATTGTTCTGGGTGCGCTGGTAACAGCCATCATCCAAAGCTCTTCCGCAACGACAGTCATGGTAGTCGGCTTTGTAAATGCCGGTCTGATGAACCTGACACAGGCCATCAGCGTCATCATGGGTGCCAATATCGGTACGACCATCACTGGCTGGCTGGTATCTGCCGGGGAATGGGCGAAAATGTTCAGCCCTGCCACATTGGCTCCTCTGGCTGTTATGCTGGGTGTCATCATCACCTTGATGGGCAAAAAAGCAAAGAGCAAGGATGTTGCCGGTATCATCATCGGTTTTGGTATTCTGTTCATCGGTATGAACACCATGTCCGATGCGGTTACGCCTTTGAGGGAATCTGAAGTATTTAAAATGGCATTTGTTTCCATGGGTGCGAATCCTTTCCTGGGCATTCTGGCTGGTGCCGGTGTCACAGCCATCATCCAGAGTTCCTCTGCTTCTCAGGGTATCCTGCTGTCCCTGGCTTCTGCCGGTCTGGTTCCTACCAAAGCAGCGGTATTCATCATCATGGGTCAGAATATCGGTACTTGCGTTACAGCCATCATGAGTTCCGTTGGCGCAAATAAAAATGCGAAATGCGTAGGTACCATGCACCTGCTGTTTAATATCACAGGCTCCATCATTTTCAGTATTCTGGCGCTGATTCTCTTTGCCAAGGCGGATCCTTCTTTGGGAGAAGGTATCATCACCATGACGCAAATTTCTGCGATCCATACCGTTTTCAATATTGGTACGACAGTTGTTATGATCCCCCTGAGTGGTATCATTATTAAAATTGCCATGAAGGTCAATGGCATCAAGGAAGTGGAAACCACAGACGAATCTCAGCTGGTACATCTGGACAAACGTATGATGTCCACACCTTCCGTTGCTGTAGAAGGCGCAAAACTGGAAACCATCCGTCTGGGCCGTATTGCAAGAGACAATCTGTTTATGGCTCTGGCATCTCTGAAGGATCACGACGAAGAAAAGATCGCCGAGGTAAAACAGAGAGAAGCAGTGATCAACAAAGTTTGCGACAGCATTTCCGAATACCTCATCGAACTGTGTATGCTGCATCTGAATGATAAAGATAATGAGACAGTAACATCCCTGCTGAATACAGTCAGCGACATGGAGCGTATCGGCGACCATGCAGATAACGTAGTAGAGCTGGCAGAGCAGATGAATCAGGAGGGTATTTCCTTCTCTGAAATGGCACTGGCAGAACTGGATGAAATGTCTAAGGCTACATTGGGTGCCTATGACAATGCCATCAAGGCACTGGAACTGGACGATGTAAGCTATGCAGTAAAAACGGCTTTCCTGGAAGACGAAGTAGACAAAATGGAAAAAGCACTGCGTGCAGGCCACATCACTCGTTTGTCCAATGCAGAATGCAGCGTGAATGCCGGTATCCATTTCCTGGATCTGCTGGGCAATCTGGAACGTGTATCCGACCATGCCATGAATATTGCACAGGTCGTTCTGAATGAGCATAGAACAGAAAAGAATTACCATGACGAACAGATTTTGGACGTTGAATGATCCAAACCACGAATTTGGTTTGCATATATTGGAAAATTATTTTATAAAGATATTGAAACAGAGAGAATCCGCTTCTCTCTGTTTTTTGTTTTTGTGGGGACATCCATCGTCTTCCATGGCTTTCTTATTGCTTCCAAAAATCTTTTATGATATTCTTATTTTTGAGAAAAGGAGTGATCGTTATGACTGCTTTGATGAAAATTCAGTCTTTTATACAGGCCTATGTGCAGGCCATCGCGTCTATTCTGGAAGCAGATGTCACAGTTGTGGATAATGAACTGATCCGTGTGGCGGGCACAGGCAGCTATGCGGAGGAGATCGGCAAAACTGTGACCCACGGCAACTTTTTTAATCACATCCTGGATTCCGGGGAAAGCGGCATGATTACCGATGCAGCTCTGGATGAAAATTGTAAAGTCTGTGAAAAGCGGGCGACCTGTAAAGAACTGGCAAATGTGGCCTATCCCATCTTCAAGGAAGGCACTGTCGTAGGCATCATTTCCATCATTGCCTTCAATGAAGAGCAGCGGGAAAACCTGCTGGACAACAGAGGACAAATGGAGGAATTCCTGAAATATATGTCTGTCCTGCTGGAAAGCAAGCTTTATACCGATGAAGCAAAGGAACGCTTGGAACAGCAGCTGAAGGTGGTTCATGATGCGGAAAAGGGATGGTCTTTTGTAGGGCAAAGCCCCCTGATGCAGGAGGCTATCCGCATTGGGCAGAAAGTCGCAAAATCCAATTCTACCGTATTTTTGCGGGGCGAAAGCGGCACGGGCAAGGAATTGATGGCAAAGATGATCCATGCCCTCAGTGACAGGCATGATAAGCTGATGATCTCTATCAACTGTGCGGCGATCCCGGAAAATCTGGTAGAAAGTGAATTGTTCGGCTACGAAGAAGGGGCTTTCACCGGGGCGAAAAAGCATGGTTCTATCGGGAAATTTGAATTGGCAGACGGCAGCACCATTTTTCTGGATGAGATTGGCGATATGCCTCTCCATGTGCAGACAAAGCTGCTGCGGGTGCTGCAGGAAAGCAAGGTAGAACGGATCGGCGGCACAAAGCCCATCCCTATCGATATCCGTGTGATCTGCGCCACCAATAAAAATATTGAGCAGATGGTGGAAGAGGGGACTTTCCGCGAAGACCTTTATTATCGCCTGAATATCATCCCCATCGAACTGCCCCCCCTGCGGAAACGAAAAGAGGATCTGCCTGCCCTGATCGAGTATTATATTGCTTATTATAATCAGAAGCTGGGGAAAAACCTGACGGGGCTTTATCCCGAAGCCCTGCAGACCCTTGTCAGCTATAACTGGCCGGGGAATGTCCGTGAGCTGAAAAATATCATCGAATACCTGGCGAATATCACAGAAGGGGAAAGGATCCAGCTTTCCGACCTGCCGGATCATATCGTTCTGCGTTCCAGCAAAGGCTATGAGGACTGGTCTTTGGATGAGATCGTGGGGGAATATGAAAAGCGTGTTTTGGGCAGTATGATAAAGAAAGGAGCCACCCTGGAAGAAAAAAATCAGCTGGCGGAAACATTGAAGATCAGCCGCGCTACATTATATCGCAAATTAAAAAAATATGACCTCTTATAATTCTCGTTTCTGAGAATAATTATCAAATTTGAGAATAAATTTGTGTATACAGCGTCATTTGTTTTTTGGCGGAAAACAAAACCACTTTCGCCTATATAGAGACATGTATTTAAAATTGTGCATATTTGACGGACAATAGAAAAATATAATAGAAATGGATTTCTTTTGGTTCTCATTTATGAGAAATGACGATAAAAAGCTCTTTGAAAATAAGGGCTTTTTCTTTTGGCACGAATCTTGCTCTATATACAATTTGGAACAAAAAAATCGAAAAAATGATTTGTATGATAGAGGAGGAAAAGATTATGGATATGAATTTAGTATTAAATGCGATCAAAGCGGAAATGAAACCCAGCATGGGCTGTACAGAACCTGTTGCCATCGCTCTGGCAGTTTCCAGAACCTGCGAATTACTGACACAGCCTGCAGAAAAACTGGACATGGTCATCAGCTCCAACATTTTTAAAAACGCATTCAGCGTACAGATCCCCAATACAGGCACTTGCGGTATCGAATTGGCATGTGTACTGGGGATGCTGCTGAGCAAGCCCGGCAACACAATGGAAATTTGTGCAGGGATCAAGCCGGAACATGTGGAACAGGCGAAGAAACTGGTGGCAGATGGTTTTGTAAGTGTAAAAGTACTGAAGAGCAGCCAGTTCTACATTGAATGTACTGCAACGAATGCTACAGAAACAGCCAATACCATTACAGTGGATTCCCATGATAATCTGGTATTCTCCAAAAAGAACGATGAAGTTCTGGTAGATAACTATACAACAGAATATGCCACTTCCGAAGAAAAAGAAGAAGGCGGTTTCGATGTGACCCAGCATACATTCAGAGAATTCTATGATTGGGCAAATGAAATCGATGTGGCGGATCTGCAGTTCATCAAAGAAGCTATCGATATGAATATGGAAATCGCGAAGATCGGTTTGGAAAAGAAATACGCCTTTGGCGTAGGCCCTGCCATCCAGAATTTGATCAGCAAAGGCATGATGAGCAATGACGTTGTCAATGCAGTAAGAAGCATTCCCGCGGCGGCTGCTGACTACCGTATGTATGGCGGCAATGGCTCTGTCATGACATTCTGCGGCAGCGGCAATCAGGGTATCTCTACCACACTGCCTATGGCTGTTTTTGCGGAAAAGATGGGCATTCCCGAAGAAAAACTGCTGAGAGCGGAATTTATGGCGATGCTGATGATCATGTATATGAAGAAACACGTTGGTCGTCTGAGCCCTGTCTGCGGCGCGATGGTAGCCGGTACAGGCTCTGCTGCAGGTATGACATATATGCTGGGCGGCACATACGAACAGATCGATGGCGCAGTGCAGAATATGATGGGTTCTGTAGCAGGCATCTTCTGTGACGGCGCGAAGGGCGGCTGTGCAGTTAAGGTGGCAGCATGCGCAGGGGAAGCAGTTTATGCAGCCATGTACGCACTGGACGGCAGCATCATCCCTGTAACAGATGGTATTAACAGCACAAAGGCAGAGGATACAGCGAAAAACCTGGCAAAACTGAGCCATGAAGCATTGGATGGCCTGGATATGAAGGTTATCGAAATCATGCAGACAAAAAAATAATCAAGTCTTTTTTGTAGCAAAAGACCCCGTCGAAAGACGGGGTCTTATTTTTTAGAAATGTTTTTCCAGTTTCATCAATCTGCCGCGGATGTGGACATCTTCCATTTCCTTGCCGACGAAGATCTTCATTTCATAAGCGGGATTTTCTGGCTGCAGCACCAGGGCATTCTCTTTTTTGATGACCCGTTTCAGGGTGGCATCGTCGCCGTTGATGGAGACCACTGCGATATCGCCGCTGTCTACATCGTTTTGCTGACGGATAAGGAGCAGATCCCCTTCATGGATGCCGATATTCGTCATACTGTCCCCCATGGCACGAAGCCAGAAATAGGTCTCTCCTGTGGTGATATCGTCAGTAGAGGTTTCGTGATACCCTTCGATATTATCCTCTGCCAGCAAAGGTGTGCCGCAATTGACCACGCCTACGATGGGAATGGAAACAGTGGGGCGGGGGATATAAGGAATGGCATCCGGCGGCAGCTTCGGATGATCCTCCATCAGATCGGATTTTTCGATGCCGAAATAATCCGCCATCAATTCAATCTTATCGATGCGGGGATATGTTTTGCCGTTGACCCAATCGGTCAGGGTGGTATATTTTATGCCAAGGGCTTCACAGAGTTCGTTTCTCGTTTTATGATTCAGTTCCATGTAATGACGGATGTTTTTGGCGAGGATGGCTTTGCTGTTTCTATCATTCATGGAATCACCTCCTTATCTCTATTATACGGTGAAACCGTAAAAAAGCAAGAAAAATTATAATAATTACGGAAAAACCGTTGACAGTTACGGTTAAAACGTAGTATCATAAGTGTAAGGAGAAAATAACAATTTTTTTTCAGATGGATTTACGGTTTAACCGTAAAATTGAAAGGGGGGGACGACATGAGAGAAAAAAGAAGATGGCAGAATACTTGGCTGAGGGAGATCGCCACACAGCAGGGAATGAAGATCGGGAGTGAGATCATCATACGGGAACGCTCTTTGCTGAAGGATTATAGCTACATCACAAGGCAGATCCGGTTCGGAGTGGTGCTGGAGATGTATCCCTATCATTTCTATTGCCGTATGGCCGATGGAACGAAGGAATCTTTTCGCTACAATGAATTTTTGGGGAGTGAAGCAAGGCTGATCCGCTTGAAAGAGAAAAATTGCAGAGCAATGAAGCTTGCTGAAAAAGAAAGCAGATATAGAACGGCGGCTTGAGAAAACAGGATGTGTTCATGCTTTTAAGCCATATTGTGTAGTTTTCTGCAACAAAAAAACGAGAGAAGGATTCTCTCGTTTTTTGTGTTTATAACCAGATTATTCAAAGAACAGAGTGTTTACGTCCAGTTCGTTTTCGATCATGCCGGATTTGAACATGAAATCTGCTGTGCGCTGGAAGCCTGCTTTATCTGCTTCTGTGATCTCTGTGGAGAAATCGTAATATTCATACATTTCCGCAACGGCTGCTTCATCCAGATCCAGTTCTGCTGCCACCATCTGCAGGGCTTCTGCCTCATTTTCGCTGATAAAGGCTGCGATCTCATCCTGCGCTGTTTTCAGCTTTTCGATGATTTCGGGATGGGCGTTGTAGAATTCATTTGTCACAGCCACAGCGATGATGGCATTGATGAGACCTTCGCCATCTGCAACCAGATGATAGCCCTGCTGTTGTGCCTGATATGCGGTTGCGCCGGCTAACAGAGCCACGTCCAGGCTGCCGCCGTCCAGGGCTGCCTTTGCTTCGGGGATAGACATATTTACATAGTCAACATCGTCGATGGTCATATCTGCAGTTGCCAGATAGGATACCAGCAGTTCATGGAGATTTGTGCCTGCAGGGCCTGCGATAGTCTTGCCGCGCAGGTCTTCGGGGGAAGTGATGCTTTCATCCTGTGTGTACATGCAGAAAGCTTTGGGAGAACGGCTGTACATATTCAACACCTTGATATCTGCATCATTTGCTGCGGAAAGAATGACGGATGTGGCACCAACGGCATACAAAACCTGTACATCGCCGGAAGCCAGTGCCTGTGTCTGGTCTGCGCCGGATGTCAGTTCTGCATATTCCACGGAAATGCCCATATCTTCGAATGTGCTTGCGAAGATGCCTTTTTCCTTTTCAATGATGGTAGGCACGTTCAGGGGGGCTGTGACATAGGTGAAGGTCAGCTTGTCCAGTGTTTCTTCTGCGGAGCTGCTGCCGCAGCCTGTCAGTGCTGTTGCAGCCATCAGGGCTGCCATTGCCATGCCAATAAATCTTTTTTTCATAGGGAACCTCCTAAAATTTTGAATATTTTTTTATTGTAAGCTGTTTATAAAACAGCTTTTTCACATTATAGATCCAGCTGTTGGATGATCTCTCGTTTCAATTCAATAAATTCCTCCGCCAACAGGTCTCTTTCGTCGCTGTCTGTTTCGATGAGAAATTCCTTTTTGATCTGCCCGTTTTCAATGATTACGATTTTGTGCCCCAAGAGCAGGGCTTCATCGATGCTGTGGGTGACGAAAAGGATGCTGGCACCCCGGCTTTTCTGCAGGCGGATCAGTTCTTGCTGCATCTGATCTCGGGTGAAGTAGTCCAAAGCGGCGAAGGGCTCGTCCATCATGATGAAGGATGGCTCGTAAGCCAAAGCCCGGGCGATGGCGACCCGCTGCTGCATGCCGCCGGAAAGCTGATGGGGAAAGGCTTTTTCGAAGCCCTTCAAGCCCACAGTGTCAAGGATGCTTTGGATTGTTTCATCCAAGCAGGGCTGTTTTTTCAGCCCGAATTTTACGTTATCCCACACATTCAGCCAGGGCATCAGGCGGGATTCCTGAAAGACGAAGGCAGTTTTATGGGCTGCATCGAAATGGATCTCACCGGAATCGGGAGATTCCAGACCGCCCACCAGACGAAGCAGGGTGGTTTTCCCGCAGCCGCTGCGACCGAGGATAACGGTGATGCTCTTTTCGGGAATCTGCAGATCGATCCCTTTCAAAACATGAATGGTGCGTCCGTCTACGGGATAGGTTTTCTGTATTTGTTTCAACTCAATTCCAGCCATTTTCACCATTTCCTTTAAACAGTTTTTTCAACAGGATACCAAAGAGCTTATCTGTCACCAGACCAACGATGCCCACTACGAAAATGCCGACGATGACTTTATCTGTACGGCTCATTTCCTGGGCGAATAAGATCATGTGGCCGATGCCCGAGGATGCGGCGATCATTTCCGCCCCGATGATGGCACGCCAGCTATAGCCCATGCCGATCCGCATGCCGACAAGGATATCGGCGGAAGCATAGGGCAGGATGATATGTCTGAATTTTTCAAATCTCGTATATCCAAAGGCATCGCCCACTTCCAATAGTTTTTGGTCGCAGCCCGTAAAGCCTTTGACAATATTCAGATACATGGGGAAGAAGGATGCCAGCACGATGATAACAGTTTTTGTCGTTTCCCCGATGCCGCACCAGAGGATGAGCAGGGGGATCAGGCTCAGTGGGGGCACATTGCGGAAAAACTGTACGATGCAGTTATAGTATTTTTCCGAAGCTGGTACCAAAGAGCGGAACATCCCTAAAACAAAGGCCAGCAGGAAGGCGATGGAAAAGCCCTTCAGGATGCGGGCGAGAGAGATGATGACATCTTCGAAGATTTCGCCGCTTTTCAGCATTTTCAAAAAGCTGTGAAAGACCTTTTCCGGGGGCGGCAGGACATATGTACTGAAAATACCCAATCTGCAAACGAGAAACCACAGGGCAAATACAAGGATGATGCCAAGGAAAGGCGCAAGGGCAGAAAGTGTTTTTTTCAATTTTCATCCTCCTTTCGCTAAAAATTTGCTGTAAAAATAGAAAGAGTCTGCGCAAAAAAGCGCAGACTCAGAAAAAGGGGATGCTTGTCCCTTTGATTCAAAATACCTGTCTGTACGCCTTTTCACTCAGGTGTTACCCTTTACGATCAGCACGATTTTCTGTCAGTATATCATGTCCTTCTCAAAAAGAAAAGGGGGAAAATGTGCTGTGTGATGGGCAGGCTGCAAACTGACAAGTCTAGTCGGCGCATCCTGTGATGCCGTCACCGTTGTGACAGCCGTCTTTGCAGAATAGCAGTTCAAACAGGTCAATTTCAAATGTTTGGTTTTGAAAAAGTTCCCGAATCTCCTGCTCTCCTGTGATGGAGCGGCAGGAAAAACCAAGACCTTCGAAAAAACCAGGGGGGATAGGGCTTTTCTTCGGGGGAGCGGCGGCGAATGTGCCCCTTGTAGTATGTAGAAATTTGTTCCATGGCAGGAAGGTTGTCTCCGGCAAACAAAGCGCATTGCCCATATCTGCCAAGGCTTTGCAGGGGGTAGAAATGATCTTTTCTGCGCCGTGGAGGTCTTCCCTCTGGCTGATCTCCCGTCCGCAATGGATGAGGATGGGTTCGATTTCGGGAATCGTGACGGAAGAAGGAATGCCGATTTTCTCCAGTAATCCAAGAATCTTGGGGCAGCGCATATCCACAACAGGAAGGGCGGCACTTGCTACGGCGTCTTGATATTTTTCTTTTACAATATTGGCCCAGTCCGTGGAAACAGTAACTGTTTCATAGCCGTTTTTCTGCAAAAAGGCAGATAATGTTTCGGGGTCATACATGCTTTCCGTGACTGGGTTGATCCAGATATACTTCATAAAATCAATTCCTTTCCGAATATGAAAAAGGCATAGCTTCAGATGAGTTAACTATGGCTAACTAGACTTGGAAATCATATCATGGGTGGGCAGCAGATGTCAACAAGAAAAAATAGCGTTTTGGTGGGAATTATTCTCAAATAAACAGCCGTGCCGATCAACAGGGCTTTCTGAAAGGATTTCTTGTTCTGAAAAAGAATTTTTGTGTGTCTTTTACACAAAAAAAGAACCCTTATGGATTCTTTTTGATTACGAGGACGGAGGGATTTGAACCCTCGCACCGGTTGCCCGGCCTACCAGATTTCGAGTCTGGACTCTTCAACCACTTGAGTACGTCCCCATGGAATATTTGATTGATACAACAGCCAATATATTATATCAGGAACCGGGGGAAAAAGCAATCAATTTTACGAGAGGGAAAAGAAATCAGGAGTGTTCCCTTGACACATCCTTCCAAGTCCTGTAAAGTAAGATATAGTGGGGCAGACTGTGGTTTTTTCAAGATATTGGGTCTGCCCGGAAAAAAGGAGTAGGTTTCCCGATGAAGAAGCAGCAAAATTCAAATTATAATAACGAAAGCATCACTTCCCTGAAGGGGGCGGATCGTGTCCGCCTGCGCCCCGGGGTCATTTTTGGTTCAGATGGCTTGGATGGGTGTGAACACGCCTTTTTTGAAATTCTTTCCAACTCCATCGACGAGGCAAGGGAAGGCTTTGGCAAAAAGATTGAAATTATCCGTTATAAAGATCAGTCTATTCTGGTGAAGGACCATGGTCGTGGGATCCCTGTGGATTATAACCCCAAGGAAGACCGTTTCAATTGGGAACTGGTTTTCTGCGAGCTTTACGCAGGGGGCAAATACCAGAACAATACAGGTGAAAACTACGAATTCAGCTTGGGGCTGAATGGTCTGGGCACTTGTGCCACCCAGTATGCTTCTGAATTTATGGATGCGGTCATCTATCGGGATGGCATGTGCTATCAGCTCCACTTTGAAAAAGGGGAAAATGTGGGCGGTCTGATGAAGGAAGCGGCGGAAAAACACCCCACAGGTACACAGATCACCTGGCGGCCTGATCGGGATGTTTTCACAGATACGCATATCCCCTTGGCATATTTTCAGGATGTGCTGAAAAAACAGGCGGTGGTGAATGCAGGTCTGCTTTTCGAGCTGTATGATGAGGAAAGCGGGGAGACCTTCCACTATTGCTATGAAAACGGCATCAAGGATTACCTGACGGAGCTGAGCGGCGAAAAGGGTCTGACTTCTGTGCATTATCTGCAGACGGAGACAAGAGGCCGTGACCGGGAGGATAAGCCGGAATATAAGCTGAAATTTGAAACGGCTTTTTGCTTCAATAATCATGTGAACGTGCTGGAATATTATCATAACTCCAGCTTTTTGGAATATGGCGGCTCCCCTGACAAGGCAGTGAAAAATGCTTTTGTTTTCGCCATTGATAAATATTTGAAAAACAACAATCTGTATAAGAAGGATGAAAAGAAGATCACCTTTGCAGATATCGAAGATAGTTTGATTTTGGTCATCAATTCTTTTTCTACGGTGACCAGCTACGAAAACCAGACGAAAAAATCCATTACCAATAAATTTATTCAGGAAGCCATGACAGAATTTTTCCGTCAGCAGCTGGAAATCTATTTTATTGAAAATAAGATGGATGCCGATAAGATCGCGGCACAGGTGCTGGCCAATAAGCGCAGCCGGGAAACAGCGGAGAATACTCGTATCAATATTCGCAAAAAGCTGACGGGCAATCTGGATATGAATAACCGTGTGGAAAAATTCGTCAACTGCCGTACAAAGGATGTGACCAGACGAGAAATCTACATCGTGGAAGGCGATTCCGCTTTGGGCTCCTGCAAACAGGGCAGAGATGCGGAATTTCAGGCCATCATCCCCATTCGAGGCAAGATTTTGAACTGCCTGAAGGCGGATTATAATAAGATTTTTAATAACGATATCATTATTGACCTGCTGAAGGTTTTGGGCTGCGGTGTGGAGGTCAAATCCAAGCATGACAAGGGACTCAATTCCTTCGACATCGAACAGCTCCGTTGGAGCAAGATCATCCTCTGCACCGATGCGGATGTGGATGGTTTCCAGATCAGAACCCTGCTTTTGACCATGCTCTATCGTCTGGTGCCGACGCTGATCTATGAAAAGAAGGTCTACATTGCGGAATCTCCCTTGTATGAGATCCGCCATGGAAAGGATAAGTATTTTGCCTATACCGATACAGAAAAAAATCAGATCGTTTCCAAATTGAAGGGAAAAGTAAAGATCAAGCGTTCCAAAGGTCTGGGCGAAAATGCTGCGGAAATGATGTGGGAAACCACCATGAACCCGGAAACGCGCCGCCTGATTCTGGTAACGCCCGATGAAGCGGAGCGTACCCAGCAGATGTTTGAACTGCTCCTGGGGGAAAACCTTGCGGGCAGAAAGGAATATATTTCTTCCGAGGGTTACAAATATTTAGATATGATCGATTTAAGCTAAGAAAGTGGTATAGAAATGGCTAAGAAAAAAACAACGAGCAAAAAAGAATACCATGATAATTTCATACAGGAACAGAGAATTACGGATACACTGGAAATCAACTACATGCCCTATGCCATGAGCGTCATCGTTTCCCGTGCCATTCCGGAGATCGACGGTTTCAAGCCTTCCCACAGAAAGCTTCTCTATACCATGTATCTGATGGGGCTTTTGAAGGGGGAACGGACAAAGTCTGCCAATGTGGTAGGGCAGACCATGAAACTGAATCCCCATGGGGATGGTGCCATTTATGAGACTATGGTGCGCCTGACCAGAGACAATGAAGCCCTGCTGGTGCCTTTTGTGGATTCTGAGGGGAACTTCGGCAAATATTATTCCAAGGATATGGCCTATGCCGCTTCCCGTTATACGGAGGTAAAGCTGGAGCCTATCTGTCAGGAGGTTTTTGCGGATATCGACAAAAATACCGTCGATTTTGTGGATAACTACGATGGCAGTATGAAAGAGCCGGCCCTTTTGCCCACCACTTTTCCCAATATCCTTGCGAACCCCAATCTGGGGATTGCTGTTGGTATGGCATCCTCCATCTGCAGTTTCAATCTGGCGGAGCTGTGCGAAGCAACGGCGAAATTCATCAAGGATGACAGCATTGATTTGTGTGAACATCTTTCTGCCCCCGATTTTTCTACCGGCGGTCAGCTGATATACAACCGCAAGGAACTGGAACAGATTTACAAGACTGGCCGCGGCAGTGTGAAGCTCAGGGCAAAATACCGTTACGATAAAAAGGATAACTGCATTGAAGTGTATGAAATTCCTTATACCACCAATATCGAAGCCATCGTGGATAAGATCATCGCATTGGTAAAGGTAGGCAAAATCAAGGATATCACCGATGTGCGGGATGAATCCGACCTGAATGGTCTGAAAATCGCCATCGATCTGAAAAGAGGAACGAATGTAGACCTGCTGATGCACAAGCTGTATGCTATGACGCCCTTGGCGGATAGCTTTAGCTGCAATTTCAACGTCCTCATCCACGGCAGACCCATGACCTTGGGTGTGGGCGATATTTTGAAGCATTGGACGACGTTTCGTATGGATTCCATCCGCCGACAGATCGCTTATGATATCCAGAAGAAATCCGAAAAATACCATCTGCTGGTGGGGCTTTCCAAGATTTTGATGGATATTGATAAGGCTATCGCCATCATCCGCAATACGGAAGAGGAAAAGATGGTCGTGCCCAATCTGATGGCGGGCTTTGATATTGATGAAGTGCAGGCGGACTATATTGCGGAAATCAAATTGAGAAATATCAACAAGGAATATATCCTGAAACGGATCGATGAACTGGAATCTCTGGAAAAAGAGATCAGGGATTTGAACGAGACACTGAAATCTGATGCAAAAATCAAAAATATCATCTGCAAACAGCTTCGCAGTGTGGCGAAAAAATATGGCAAGCCCAGAAAAACAGAGATCATCCACGAGGACGATGTGACAGTTCTGACAAAGGAGGACTTTATCGAAGATTATGCAGTGCGCTTCTTCCTGACAGAGCAGAATTATTTCAAGAAAATTTCTCAGGCTTCCCTGCGTATGGCAGGCGAGCAGAAGCTGAAGGAAGAGGATACTATCCTCATCGAGCAGGATGGCATGAACCGTATGGAACTGTTGTTTTTCTCCAATCAGCAGAATGTCTATAAACTGAAAGCTTCGGATGTGGCAGATACGAAGGCCAGCGCATTAGGGGAATATCTCCCCAATCTGCTGAATATGGAAGCGGGGGAAACCATCGTTTACATGACAGCCACGGCGGATTATACAGGTCAGATGGTATTCTTCTTTGCCAACGGCAAAGCGGCAAAAGTGCCTTTGAATGCATATGAAACCAAGACGAACCGTAAGAAGCTCATCAACGGCTATTCTTCCAAAGCGGAGCTGGTGCGTATGGCAAAGATTGAGGAAGAAAGCGATTTCATCCTGATGCGGAATACAGATAAGGCGACGCTGATAAATACAGAGCTGATCCCTTCCAGTGCCACAAAGAACGCCACAGGGGTACAGATTTATACCCTGAAGAAAAACAGCACGGTGACAAAGGTGTTTGCCAAGGAGGAATTCCAGACGGAAGACCACGAATATTATCGTACGAAAAAAATCCCTACTACGGGTCATTTTATCCAGGAAAAGGATAAGGCTGCAAATGCACTGCCGGGACAGATGGCTTTGGGTGCAAACTGAAAGAAAGCAAAATGAGTCTCCATAGTGGAGGCTTTTTTTGCGTCAGAAATAGAAAGACAGGTGACATAAGGCTGAAAAGTGGCGAATTTTTACAGAAAAAACAGCATTTTTAGGGCTGTTGTGGAGCGGAAACAACATTTTGGGTTGCCAAGTTGGAATTTTGTGTTATAATGAAGTACAAACATGTGTTCACAGAATCGTAATGGAATCTAAATATTTTTAGAATATTTCAAACAAGCGAAGTTTTAGAAAAACTCCGCTGAACTGGAAAGGATGAACTCTATGAAACGGTTTGCAGCTATCTTCTTGACGGGGATCCTATGCATCGCTGCGGCTGTCCCTTCCTTTGCCGCTATCCAAACCAATGCAGGCGAATGGGCAAAGCCTTCTATGGAATTTGCCTATAACGAAGGGTTGCTGACGGATGCGGAACTGCAAAAGGCGAAATCACCCATGAGCAGAAAAGAATTCTGTAAAATGGTCATGCGTTTTTTGCATGTGGTGACAGAAAAGGACTGGAACGCAACCCAGGCGAGTCCCTTCACGGATTGTGATGACAAAGATGTGATCGCGGCGTATGAAGCGGGTATCATCGGCGGGGTAGAGCCGGGCAAATTTGCCCCTGACCGTACGCTGACCAGAGAACAGATGGCGATCATGATAGCCCGTGTCTTGAAAACCTGCGGCATCGACCTGACAGAAAAAGCAGTAAAGAATCCTTTTACAGACACATCTGTTTTGTATGATGCCTCTAATAAATACATCGATCAGCTGTATGGGATTGGCATCGTGGCCGGGTATGCAGATGGTACCTATGGTCCCTTCAAGGAAATGACGGTACAGGAAGCAGTCGTTTCTTTCGTAAAGGCATACCGCTACACCTTGGAACAGACGGGCGGAGAAGTGAAACCTGTGGTTCCGGAACAGCCGGAGACAAAGCCGGAAGAACCAAAGACGGAAACACCCACAGTGCCCAAAAAACCGGAAGAGGTGAAATCTGTAACGCCGGAAGAGACGGAAGAGGTAAAACCTGTGGAACCGGAAGCACCTGAAACAAAGCCGGAAGAACCAAAACAGGAAGTTTCTGCTGCAGCGGCAACGGAAACCGTAACAGTGGGCAGCAAAAAGATTTCTCTGAACTGGACGGCAGATGAGCTGAAAGCTGTTTGGGGCGAACCTGACCGTATCGATGAATCTGTCTATCGCTTGGACAGATACATCTATATCAATGAATATGTAGATTATTTCTTTGCCACTTTCCAAAACGGCAAAGTGGTGGAGATTTTTGTACCTGGGACAGATTTTTCTTATTTGGCAATGAATGGCAAAGGAACCATGGCAGATATCAAGAATCTTGCCTATGTCAGCAGTGCAGAGCATAGCGGCGTGATCCACAATGAAATTTCTGAAGCCAGAGTACCTTTGGATTATGAAGGGAATATTTGCGGTCTGCTGCTGCAGACAAAAGCATTTGTGCAGGAAAAAGATCCTATGAGTGTGCTGCAATATTCCACAAAAGAGGATATCGAAGCCCAGCTGTTAGACCTGATCCAGGTGCGCAGAACGGAAAAGGGGCTGCCTTTGTTGGTTTGGGATAAAAAGCTTTGGGATGTGGCAAGAGCCCATTCCGAGGATATGACTGCAAATAATTATTTTGATTACAACAGTTCCGATGGCACGACTCCCTTTGGTCGTATCATGGAAAGGGGTAAAACATTTTTGACAGCCTCTGAAGTCATTGCAAGACAGAGAGGTGATGTAGTCAATGTATATCAGGAATGGATGCGTTCTGCTGCGAAGCATAATGGCCTGATGGATCAGACCATGCAGGAAGTTGGCATTGGGGTCTCTTCCAAAACGAAGATACTGTATGTAACGGTAGATTTTTGTGGACAAGGGACACAGACAAAAAAATAAGGCAAAAAGACAAAGCCTTGAACCATTTGGTTCAGGGCTTTCTTTTTGTTCAGAAATTTTCCGTCAGTTCCAGCAGCTTTTTCTCGATCAGATCATAAAATACATCATAGCCGGCATTGCTCCAATGGACACCATCAAACTGGAAAAGGGCATCATAGGCTTCGAAGCCCTTCTTTTCTTTAACTTCCAGAAAGGCTTCGTACACATCGATAACGGGACAGCCATAGGATTTTGCCAGTTTCAGCACGATATCCCGATAAAGTTCGATACGGTCGGTAGTGGTGAAGGGATAAAAATCCGTATCCACCACAGGAGGAGGGGTGATGAGCAGGGGCAGGCAATAGCCGCCGTTGAATGCCTTGGCATCATGCCTGCAGGCCAGCAGCTGTTCGATCATGAACATCATATTATGCTCATATTCCCAAGGGGTACGATATTGTCCTTCATTGAGGGCGCTGTCATTGGAGCCCAGAAGGATCGCAGTGATATGGGGTTTCAGCCGCAGGACATTGCTGTCCAGTCTTTGTCTGGCTTCACGGGTCGTTTCCCCGTTGATACCACGGTTATAGACCTTCCAACGGACGGCAGGATTCTTTTCCGGTAATTCCTTTGCCAGGCGGGAAGGATATGCCACATGAGACAAAACGCCATAGCCATATGTCAAGCTGTCACCAAAAGCGACCAATCGAAATTCTTTCATCGGGAGCCCTCCTTTTTCTTGTTTGGTCTTATTGTAACGGCGGGAGAAAGCAAAGTCAATCAATAGTGCATAGGTTCTTAGCCGTTGATGCAGTTCAGAAGAGGGCCGATGGCTTCCATCACGTCTTTTTTGAAGCTGCGGCTGACGAAAGCAGTTTTATTGGACCCGAAAAAGGAAATGACCCATGGGTCTTTTGTTTTGTCGATATAAGATACCTTTCTCAGATTGCTGATAAAAGAACGATGGGTCTGGACGAAATAAGGCTCGGGCAATGCTCCGCGGATACGATAAAGGGGAACAGGCAGACAGATGGTGTTGTTGGTCAGATGGATGATGGATTTTTTCTGTCCGCTTTCCACAAAAAGGATATCCTTGTGAGGGATGTTATAAATGCCCTTGGCAGTATTGATGCGGCAGTGGAGCGTTTCGCTCTGTTTTGCATGATGTAATCTATCCATGATGTGGATTTTTCCTTCGCCGGAATAGAGGTCTTTGATCGTCTGTTTTACTTCATCTTCAGAATTTGCAATTAAAATTGTATACATAGTTTTCTCCTTTCATTCAAGTTGAAAATTATTTTTGTCAGATTTCCCCGTAATTCGATATATTTTATCACATAATGTGGAAAAATAAAAACTTTTTTATTCAAAAATGAAAAAAGTTTATTTCTTAACGATATCTTCACAATACGTGATATTTTTGTTACTGGAATGATTCCGCGCCGCCTGCATAGGATAGAAAAAGAAGGGAGGACGAGCTGATGCAGACAGAAGCGGTTTGGCGGGCATTGCCCCGAAGGATACGAGAAGTCTTGCCGGAGGAAAGCCTTGTGGATGTGCAGGAGATACGGCTGAGAAGCGGACAGCCTTTTCTGCTGAAAAAAGCAGAGGGGGTATTTTCTTTGCAGAAGAGCGGCGGGCTGCTTTTTGCGCCTTGGGAAAAGGGGATCCGTATTTCTACGGCAGACCTGCGGGAAACAGTGTCCCTGTTGAGTGCCTATTCTCTGTATGCCTTTGAGGAAGAATTGCGGCAGGGATATATCACCATTGAAGGGGGGCATCGGGTGGGCTTCTGCGGAAAGGCGGTTTTGGAAAACGGCGAAATTCGGACGCTGCGCCAGATCAACGCCTTGAATATCCGTATCGCCAGGGAACAAAAGGGATGGGGCGAGCAGTTTTTGCCATGCCTCATAGAAGAGGATACCTTTTGCCATACCCTGATCGTCTCTCCGCCGGGTTGTGGGAAAACTACCCTCCTGCGGGATATTGTCCGCTGCCTCAGCGAAAGAGGAAAGACGGTTGGTGTGGTGGATGAACGGGGAGAGATCGCCCCTCTGCGGGATGGCATACCCCAGATGGATGTGGGCCCTTGCACCGATGTGCTGGAAGGGTGCCCGAAAGCAAAAGGAATGGTGCTGCTGCTGCGGAGTATGTCCCCGGATATCATTGCTGTGGATGAATTGGGGAGAAAGGAGGATATCGAAGCGGTAGAGGAAGCCTTATATGCAGGGGTGAAGCTGGTGGCCACTGCCCACGGGCGGGATTTTGCCGATCTGGAGACCCGTCCCCAGCTGCGCGCTCTGATTCGTCAAAAAGTTTTTGAACGATATCTTTTTCTCTCTAACCGAAATGGCGTGGGAACAATGGAAGAAATCAGAGAGAAAGACGGAAAAATCATCTGGAAGGGGGAGAGAGAATGATTCGATTAGCAGGTATTGTCCTTGTATTGGGAGCGACTCTGTGGTTCGGAGCGTATTTTGCGGCAAAGGAAAAATATCGCCTGAAAGAACTGGAAGAACTGGAACGGGGCATCCTGCTGCTGCAAAGCCAGATCCAATATCTATCTGCCCCTTTGCCGGAGGTGCTGGAAAGCATCAGTTGGAAAACCGGCGGCATCATCGGAGAGGTTTTTCAGGAAGCGGCAGAACGTATGGCGGAACGGGATGGCGCATCAGCGGAACTGATCTGGGAGGAAGTCTGGCGGAAACAGGCAGTACATACTTTCTTGACAGGGGAAGATCTGGATGCGGTGCTTCTTTTCGGCAGGACTTTGGGCTATTTGGATAAGGAACAGCAGGAAAGCAGCATCCGTCTGCTTTTGCGATATATCGAACATGCTTTGGAGCAGGGAAAAAAACGATTGGAGAAAAACGGCAGGCTTTACTATGGCATGGGCGGGCTGAGCGGCTTGCTCATCGTGGTGACACTGCTGTGAAGGGGGAAGAAAAATGGAGATCAATATCGTATTTCGCATTGCGGCGGTGGGGATTTTAGTGGCAGTGCTGAATCAGGTGCTGATTCGGGCAGGACGGGAGGAACAGGCTATGATGACCACTCTGGCTGGGTTGGTGGTGGTGCTTTTCTGGGTCATCCAGTATATCAGTCAGCTGTTTGATACGGTGCAGACCCTGTTTCAGCTATGAAAGGGGCGATTCTATGGAAATGGGAAGGATCATTGCTCTGGGATTGGTGGGAACGGTATTTGCCGTTCTGCTAAAAAAGGAAAATCCCCAGATCGCCATGCTGGTGGCTGCCATCACGGGCATTTTGATTTTTGGGATGATTTGCCTGCCCTTGGGAGATCTGATCGCTCTGCTGCGGGAAACGGCGGAGCAGGCAGGAGTAGGCAGCGGCTATTTCGCCGTGGTGCTGAAGGTCATTGGCATCGCCTATCTGACCCAATTCGGCGCACAGCTTTGTGCCGATGCCGGGGAAGGAGCTGTGGCGGCAAAGATCGAATTGGCAGGAAAGATCCTGATGATGACGGCAGCAGCTCCTGTGCTGACGGGACTGTTGGAAATGGTCATGGGGCTGGTATAGGAGGGGGCAGGATGAAAAAGTGTTTGCTGGTTTTGGTGCTGTTCCTTTCTTTTTTGCCGACAACGGCTTCCGCAGCGGAAGTCGATACCCAGACCATTGAAGCGGAGCTGGAAAAGCTGGAAACAGAAGCTGTGGATGAAGCGGCGGAGGGTTTAGATGCTGATGTGGGATTTTCGAAGCTGCTGAAGGATGTGGTGTTAGGGGAATTTGATTTCACCTTCGCCGGGCTGAAAGAAAAAGTTTTAGAAGCGGCCTTTGGGGAATTCCGGGTGCAGGGAAAGCTGTTGACACAATTATTGTTAATCGTCATTTTGAGCGCCATTTTGAAGCAGTTCAATGATTCCTTTCAGGGAAAATCGGTAGGGGAAATGGGCTTCTATATCTGCTATATGGTGCTGGTTGTGGTGATTTTATCCTCGTTTTATGCCATTTCTGAGGGCGTTGTGGAGCGGATGAAAGGAATCTGTGGAGTGTTTGGAGCGATGGTGCCCATTTTTCTCGTCCTTTCTGCATCTTCCGGCAATCTGACCCAAGGGGCGCTGATGGGGCCTGCCATCATGGGCGGCTCGGCGGCCTTATCTGTTGCCATCAGCCGTATTATCATTCCTGCTATTTTATTGGCCATCGCCTTGGAAATGGCAGATCATATCTCGGAAAAACCCATACTGGGAAAATTTGCGGAGTTGCTGCGCCAATGCATCAGCTGGGGCATGAAGGGGGCTGCTATGGCTTTTATGCTGCTGATTTCTTTGCAGAAGATCGGCGGCGGGGCTTTGAATGGTTTGGCGGCGAAAACGGCGAAGATCGCAGTGGGAGCTGTGCCTGTGGTGGGAAATGTCATGGGTGGTGCGGTGGAAACGGCGGCGGCTGTGGCGGGGACACTGAAAAGCGGGACTTTGGTGGCAGCGGCAGTATTTTTGCTGCTCCTCTGCATTCCTTTGGTGATAAAGCTGCTGGTCATCCTGCTGGTATTCAAGCTGACGGCAGCGGCGGCGGAATTTATCTGTGAGGAGCGGCTGGTGGAGTGCATCTCCGCCGCAGGGGAATACACAGGACTTCTTTTGGGCGTGGTTTTCCTGGGAGAAGGAATGTTTTTATTTTCGGCATTGCTTTTGTTAGGAGGCTTGTAGGCATGATGGAAGCATTTACAGCATATATTAAAACCATAACTGCATTGACCATCTTCTCTGCTTTGGTGGGCATCCTCCTGCCCGAGGGGAAGTATCGCCGCTACGCGGAGTTGGTGCTGGGGGTACTGGTACTGACGGCGGTATTGAGCCCCTTTCTTCGGCTGTTCGGCGCAACGGAGGGATTCGAACTGCCAGCTATGAGACTGGAGCAGGAATGGTCAGATACATACAACGGATACACAAAAGAAGGGTGAGAAAATGCAAAAGGATGTTTGGAAAGGGCTGTTCAGCCCGGAAAACAAGAAGATGCGAAGCAATGTGTTTCTGGCGTTGATGGTGGGCATCCTGCTTTTGGCGGCAGGAAAGAGTTTTTCTTCTTTCGGAGGGGATGCGCCGGAAAAATCGCCCCAGGAGGAACCTGCGGAGACGACCCTTGGCAGCGATGCAGAAACGGAACGCCGCATGGCAGAGATTCTCTCCAAGATCGAAGGGGCAGGACAGGTGGATGTGATGCTGACTTACCGCAGGACAGAGGAAAAGACCGTTGCCCGGGATGAAGTGCGGGAAGAGTCCTATTCTGAGGATGGCGGAAAAACCTCCGAATCTCTGCGGGTAGAAAATACCGCTATCCTGCTGGAGGACAGGAACGGAAATACTTTGCCTCTGCTTCTTTCGGCATCCTCTCCGGAGGTGGAGGGGGTCGTTATCGTGGCAGAGGGGGGCGGAGATCCGGTGGTCTGCGCCGCTCTCAATCAGGCGGCACAGGCGTTGCTGGATGTGCCTGCCCATAAGATCGCAGTTTTGAAAATGAAATAGAGGGGGAAATGGTATGTTTGTCATCAAGAGGAATCAAGTGGTGGTCACGGCGTTGGCGGTGATGATCGCTGCCGCAGGGTATTTGAATTTTCAGGAGAGCCGTTCTTCCGAAGGAAACCAGACGGCACTGCAGCTGACAGAGGAGGGGGACGTCACAGCCCTGGTAGATTATTCTGCTCTGCCCGATGATGTGGATACGTCGGCATTGGAGCTGGACCCTATCACGGCAGAAGTGGCAGAGACCACAGGGGATGGTGCGGCGATCTATGTATCCGCCAGCGGCATGACCGGCTCGGAATATTTTGCGGAAGCCAAACTGGATCGGGAACAGTCCCGGGCAAAACAGAAGGATATCCTGACGGAAATGCTGAATAATGAAAACATCAGCCAGGAACAGAAGGATAAATGTTCAGAAAACATGATGCAGCTGCAGGAACGCATCGAAAAGGAGACGGCGGCAGAAGCCATGATCGAATCCAAGGGCTTCAAGGAAGCCTATGTTCGCATCGATGATGATACGGTGGATGTGGTAGTGGATAAAGATACCCTGACCGATGCGGAAGTGGCACAGATCGAGGATATCGTGAAGCGGAAAACAGGCATGGAGCCTTCCAAGATCAGAATTAATACATTGCAGAAAGCAAAATAAAGCAGGGAAAGTGCGGAAGGAACTGGGATTCTTTCCGCTTTTTTCTGTTTATGAATTTATGCATGATTTTGTGTATATTCGTTGCAAATGGGGTAATCATCTGCTATAATGGAAACATAATTATGCGCGGAAAATGGGATTGTTTGGAATTTCCCGCAAGGTATACAGGATTTTGTATGAAATCATGAATAAAACAAATCATAGGAGGTAAGAGACATGTCTGAAAATAAAATGAATGGCCAGATTCAGATCGCAGATGAAGTCATCGGTGTGATCGCGGTCACAGCGGCGCTGGAAGTGGAAGGCGTTGTTGCCGGCGGCAGCAGCAAAAGCTTTGTAGAATTTTTTGGGAAAAAAGGTCACACAAAATGTGTGAAGATCACAAAGGATGAAAACGAAGCTGTACTGGATATGGATATCATCGTAAAATTCGGCGCAAAAGTGCAGAATGTGGCAAAAGAAGTACAGGAAAGAGTAAAATCCACAGTGGAAACCATGACAGGACTGAATGTGGCTGTTGTCAATGTCAGCGTTACCGGCGTTGTGAAAGAAAAAGAAGTGAAAGCTGAGGAAGAAGAATAAGCGGCGAAAGTGTATGCAGCGGGTTTCATGGCTTATGCCGGTGAAACCCGTCTGTGCGTTTCAAACAAAAATACGGAGGTATGTTATGAGCCGAAGAAGTGCAAGAAAGAATGCGTTTTTCCTGCTGTTCCAGATGGATTTCAGTGAAGCGGCAGAATTTGAACAGGTAAAAGAGCTTTTCTTTGCAGAAAAGGAAGAACCTGTAGAAGAGGACGAAAAAGCCTTTATCCTTTCCGAAGTGGAAGGGGTTCACGCAAATATGGAAAAGATCGATGGTATGATCGCTGCCTGTGCAAAGGGCTGGGATCCTGAACGGATGAATAAAGTGGATCTGGCGATCCTGCGTCTGGCAGTTTATGAAATAAAATATGCGGAAACACCCGTTGGGGTTGCCATCAACGAAGCAGTCGAACTGGCGAAAAAATTCAGTTCCGATGAAGCGCCTGCTTTCATCAACGGCGTATTGGGCAAGGTAGCCCAGGCGTAAGAGCTGTGTAAGGGAGTGTCTCGATGATCGAACCAAAGGTCTTTACGGTGGGGCAGATCAACCGATACATCAAAAATCTGCTGGAAAATGATTTTATATTGAACAGCCTTCTGGTACAGGGGGAAATCTCCAATTTCAAGGCCCATTCCAGCGGTCATTGGTATTTCACCCTGAAAGATACTCAAGGGGCAATTTCCTGTGTCATTTTCAGGCAGGATGCCATGCAGATTCCTTTTTTGCCGGAAAATGGTATGAAAGTTATCCTGTATGGACATGTTTCCCTTTATGAGAAAACGGGGCAGTATCAGCTGTATGGCGAATTTTTGGAACCCATTGGCATGGGTGCATTGCAAATCGCTTTCGAGCAGATGAAGGAAAAGCTGGCGGCGGAAGGGCTGTTTGATGCGGATTTCAAACGGGAGATCCCCGACCATGTGGGCTGTATTGCCGTGATCACTTCCCCTACAGGGGCAGCGGTGCGGGATATCATCCAGATCGCCAAAAGAAGAGACCCTCGGGTGAAGATTGCTGTTTTCCCTACGCTGGTGCAGGGGGAAGCTGCGGCGGAGGATATCGTGAAAAGCCTGAAGCTGGCAAATGACTGGGGCAAGGCGGATGTTATCATTCTGGGCCGTGGCGGCGGCTCTATGGAAGATTTGTGGGCGTTCAATGAGGAGATCGTGGCAAGGGCTATTTTTGCTTCGGAACTGCCCGTCATTTCTGCGGTGGGCCATGAAACAGATTTCACCATTGCGGATTTTGTATCGGACCTGCGGGCACCGACCCCCTCTGCGGCGGCAGAGCTGGCAACGGAGCCTTTGGAAAGCATCAAGGCGGATTTGTCAGAATTGACTGACCGTCTCGACAGAGATGTGCAGGCAGTTCTGACCACCTCCAAGCGGCGTCTGGATTTTTTGAAGGAACGTCCCGTTTTGAAACGTCCTCTGGAGAGTATCCGGCGGACGCAGATGTATTTGGAAGAAAAGGAACGGCTTTTGCTGCGAGAAACACTGCGAAGGCTGGAGAAGGATAAACAAAAGCTGGCTGCAGCGGAAGCTGGTTTGCAGGCAGTCTCTCCTTTTTCCATCATGCAGAGGGGCTATGCTATGCTGATGGATGCAAAGGGAAAGCCTGTGACAACGGCAGAGGCGACAGCAGTGGGACAGGCCTTGCAGGTGCGGATGAAGGATGGCATCCTGCAGGCAGAAGTAACAGGAAAGGCGGTGTTTGCCCATGGCGAAAAAGAAACTATCCTTTGAAGAAGCGATGGAACGCTTGGAGGAGATCGTGGAACAGCTGGAGCAGGAGGAAGCACCGATGGAAACAGCTGTTGCCCTTTATAAAGAGGGATTGGGTCTTTCTGCCCTGTGCCGGGAAAAGCTGGCGGCGGCAGAAGGCGAGATTGTCCTTCTCAGAAAAGAAGCAGGACTTTGGCAGGAAGAGCCTTTTCAGGCGGAGGTAGAATGATGATCGATTTGAAACAGGAAATGAAAGAAAGATGTGCATATATCGAGGCAGCCCTGGAAAAATCCGTGCCGGAACAGAAGGAATTTCCTCCTGTGATTTTTGAAGCCATGCGCTATAGTCTGCTGGCAGGGGGCAAACGGCTGCGCCCCATGATGGTTTTGGCGGCTTGCGAAGCAGTGGGCGGCAAGAAGGAAGATGCTCTGCCCTTTGCCTGTGCCCTGGAAATGATCCACACCTATTCCCTGATCCATGATGACCTGCCTGCCATGGATAACGATGATTATCGCCGTGGCAGACTGACAAGCCATAAGGTTTTCGGGGAAGATATGGCGATTCTGGCAGGGGATGGCTTGCTCCACCATGCCATGGAAACCATGGCGGATGCCTGCCTGAAAAACCCCACACCCCAGACCACAGGGGCCATGAAAGCCATTGCCCATGGGGCAGGCATTTTCGGTATGCTGACGGGGCAGGTGGTGGATGTGCATTTTGAAGGCAAACCTTTGGACAAGGAAACCCTGGATTTCATCCATCTGCATAAGACAGCGGCAATGATCCGCGGTGCTTTGGAATCCGGTGCCATCATCGGCGGTGCGGACAAGGAAACAGCAGAACAGTTTGCTTTGGCAGGCGAGAAGATTGGCGTAGCATTCCAGATTTTGGATGACATTTTGGATGTGACCAGCACCATGGAAGAACTGGGTAAGCCCATCCACAGCGATGAAAAGAACCAGAAGACCACTTATGTGACCCTCTATGGCATCGAAAAATCCCGTGAGATCGCGGCAAAGCTTTCTGAGGAAGCCATGGAGATTTGGAAAAAACAGGGCGATCGCTGTGAATTCTTAGCAGCCCTGACAGAATATTTGACAACAAGAACGTTCTGAATGTTCTGAATGTTCTGAACGTTTTGAACGTTTTAAGCGTTTTGCATTTTTGAAAAAAGCAGAAAGAAGGCGACGGTATGTATAACTTCCAGGCAATTCTGCAAAATACACCCCTTTGGGCTGCCATCATCGCATGGGCGGCGGCGCAGGGCATCAAGATCATCCTGACATTGATCGTAGATAAGAAATTCGATGCATCCCGCATCGTGGGGACAGGCGGTATGCCCAGTTCCCATTCTTCCTTTACCATGGCCCTTTCCTTTAGCATCGGGAAGTACTATGGCTTTGATTCCCCGTTGTTTGCCATTGCGCTGATCTTCTCCTTTGTCACCATGTATGACGCGCAGGGCATCAGAAGAGCGGCAGGCAAGCAGGCGGAAATTTTGAATATGTTGATTTTGGAACACAAGATACCCGATGTTGGTGAACTGAAGGAACTTCTGGGGCATACCCCACTGGAAGTTGCCGCAGGGGCATTGCTGGGTATCGTCATCGGGCTTTGGATGTAACGCTGTTTGCGGCGCATCGGCCCAAGTGCAATTTTGTAAGAATAGAGAGTTGGTGAAACTGTGGACAGAATTTTGAATCGAATTCATTCCACTGAAGATATCAAAAAACTGAACGGGGAAGAGATGGCTGTTCTGTGCAAGGAACTGAGAAAATTCCTGTTGCAGAAGGTTTCTAAGACCGGCGGGCATCTGGCATCTAATCTGGGCGTGGTGGAACTGACGGTGGCATTGGAATATTGCTTCGACCTGCCCAAGGATAAGATCGTATGGGACGTAGGGCATCAGGCTTATATCCATAAGATTTTGACCGGCAGAAAGGAGGGCTTCGACCACCTCCGCCAGCTGGACGGGCTGAGCGGCTTTCCTAAGCCCAATGAAAGTGCTTGTGATGCTTTTGCGGCGGGCCATAGCTCTACGTCTATTTCCGCTGCATTGGGGCTGGCAAAGGCCCGTGACCTGATGGGCGGCAAGGAACACGTCATTGCGGTCATCGGGGATGGTTCTATGACGGGCGGTCTGGCCTATGAAGCCTTGAATAATGCCGGAAAAGAACATACCAATCTGATCGTCATTCTGAATGATAATCAGATGTCTATCGATACAAACGTGGGCGCCATGAGCAGGCACCTGAACAACCTTCGTACCAGCAACCAGTATCGGGGCTGGAAGGAAGCGGTGAAGCAGTTCAGAGATCACGTGCCTGTCATTGGCGAAGGCACCTATCAGGTGCTGAAAAACGTGCGGGATGGAGCAAAGATGCTGCTGACCCATGGGGCATTGTTTGAACAGTTGGGCTTCAAATACATAGGCCCGGTGGATGGGCATGACCTGCCGGAGCTGATCGAATTGCTCCAGAACGTGAAGGAAATGAATCGTCCCGTCCTGATCCATGTAAAGACCATCAAGGGCAAAGGCTATCCCTATGCGGAGGAACGCCCCTGGGATTACCACGGCGTTGGTGCCTTCGATCTGAAAACAGGTTTGCCCACCTCCAAGGGCGGCAAGAGTTGGTCTGCCGTGTTTGGCGAAAAAATGGTGGAGATCGGCAAAAAGAATCCCAAAGTCGTTGGCATCACTGCGGCAATGAGCAGTGGGACAGGCTATGAAAAATTTCAGAGAGCCTTCCCTAAACGCTTCTTTGACGTTGCCATTGCGGAACAGCATGGTACCACCTTTGCGGCAGGCTTGGCAAAGGGCGGCATTACGCCTGTGTTTGCAGTGTATTCCTCTTTCCTGCAAAGGGCATATGACCAGATCGTCCATGATGTTTGTATGCAGAACCTCCATGTGGTATTTGCCATTGACAGAGCAGGCATCGTCGGCGCCGATGGGGAGACCCATCAGGGTGTCTTTGATCTGTCCTTCCTGAGTCATATTCCCAATATGACCGTCCTTTCTCCAAAGAACGGCTGGGAACTGGAAGAAATGCTGGATTTTGCCGTAAATAAATGGAATGGCCCCATTGCGGTGCGCTACCCCAGAGGAACGGCGGAAACAGTTTTCTCTGAAAACAAACAGCCCATCGAATATGGCAAGGCGGAACTGATACAGAAAGGCGAAAAAATTGCCATTCTGGCAGAAGGTCACATGATGAAGGCGGCGGCAGATGCGGCAAAGCTGCTGGAGGCAGATGGTTACCATCCGATGTTGGTGAATATGCGTTTTATCAAGCCTTTGGATGAAGCAATGCTGCGAAAGGCAGCAGAGAATTGTGCCCATATCGTAACGGTGGAGGATAACCTCCGCAGGGGCGGTTTTGGCTCAAAAGTAATGGAATTTTACGGGGACAAGGGCATTCAGGCGGATATCCTGAATCTGGCTTTCCCTGACAAATATATCGAACAAGGCACCCAGGCTCAGCTTTTTGAAAGATACGGGCTGGATGCTGCGGGCATTTATGAAAGCATAAAGAAGAGATTGGGAGAGTGACCATGGCAGAAAAGGTGGAAAAAGAAAGATTAGACGTTTTACTGGTACAGCAGGGTCTGGCGACCTCCAGAGAGCTGGCAAAGGCTTATATCATGGCGGGCAATGTTTATGTTGACGGTCAGAAGGAGGATAAAGCAGGCACGAAGGTGGCTGTGAATGCGTCTTTGGAAGTGAAGGGCAATCAGATGAAATATGTCAGCCGCGGCGGCTATAAGCTGGAAAAAGCGGTGGACGAATTTGGCATTTCTCTGGATGGAAAGATTTGTCTGGATATCGGTGCATCCACAGGGGGCTTTACGGATTGTATGCTGCAGAATGGCGCATCCAAGGTCTATGCCATCGATGTGGGCTATGGTCAGTTTGCGTGGAAGCTGCGGAATGACGAAAGAGTCGTTTGTCTGGAAAAGACCAACGTGCGCTATGTGACCCATGAACAGGTGCCTGATGAAGGGGACTTCGCTTCCATCGATGTTTCCTTTATTTCCCTGACGAAGGTGCTGCCTGCGGTTTTGGGTGTTTTGGGTGAAAAAGGCCAGCTGGTCTGCCTGATCAAGCCTCAGTTTGAAGCAGGCAGAGAAAAAGTCGGCAAAAAGGGTGTTGTAAGAGATATCAACGTACATAAGGAAGTCATCGAAATGATCGCAAATTATGTACGGGCACAGAATCTGGGGATTTTGGGGCTGAGCTTCTCTCCCATCAAAGGGCCGGAAGGCAATATTGAATATCTAATCTATTTGGATAAGAGCCAAGCAGGCATGACCGAAGAAGAAGTACAGGAAAAACTGGAAGAAGTTGTAACAGAATCTCATAAAATCCTTTCAGGAGAGAAATGAGGTGGAAGAGGATGAAAAAAGTAGCGATCTTACCCAATGTGCAGAAGGATAAAGGACTGGCTGTGACAAAGCGGTTGGTGAACTATCTGTTGGAGAAGGGCTGTGAGCCGCAGCTTTCCGAAGAGGTGGCGGCATTGGCGGAGCTTCCCCAGTATGCCAGAGAGGAAAAGGCTTTATATCAGGAGAGTGATTTTCTGATCTCTTTGGGCGGCGATGGTACCCTTTTGGGGGTCGGCAGAAGGACGGCAAATTTTGAAAAACCCATTTTGGGTATCAATCTGGGGACACTGGGCTTCCTGACAGCGGAAGAAAAAAACAACGCAGAGCTTGCCATCGATAAAGTTTTGAGCGGAAATTATAAGCTGGAAAAACGCATGATGCTGGAATGCACTTTGGCGAAGGAAACCGTGCGAAAAACAGGGATGATCGCCCTGAATGATATCTGTATCACCCGTGGCAATCTCTATAAAATATTGGAATTCAATGTATTCGTAAATGATGAATATGTGGATACCCTGCGGGCCGATGGTGTCATCATCTGTACCCCCACAGGCTCCACTGCCTATAATCTTTCTGCGGGCGGCCCCGTGCTGAAGGCGGATGCACAGATCATCGCCATCACGCCCATCTCCCCCCATACCCTCACCAGCAGACCCATCGTGGTTTCTGCCGATGATGTGGTGACGGTGGAGATCAACCCCAGCAGGGAGGATACCCCCTTTACCATCAGTGCCGATGGACAGGATAACAAGACTCTGATGGGCAAAAATGTGGTGCAGATCCGCAAAGCAGCAGTCTGCACGACGATCATCAAAACAAAACCCCAGAGTTTTTATGATGTATTGCGACATAAATTATCAAAGTGATTTTTTCTTTCTGCAAAAGTAAGGAGGGTTGCAGCGATGAAAATCGCCAGACATGCAAAAATTTTGGAATTGATCGAAAATTATGATATCGAAACACAGGATGAATTGGCGCAAAAGCTCTGTGAAGAAGGCTTTATGGTGACCCAGGCCACCGTTTCCCGGGATATCCGCGAAATGAAGCTGACAAAGATCGCCACAGAAAAAGGCCGCCAGAAATATGCAGTCATTACCGGAAATGATACAGAAGTGACAGAACGACTGACCCGCGTCTTCAAAGAAGCTGTGGTGAAGATGGACTACGCCCAGAATATGATCGTTATCAAAACACTGGACGGCATGGGCATGGCGGTTGCTGTTGCCTTGGATAATATGCAGAACAGCGAGATCCTTGGCACCATCGCTGGGGATGATACGGTTTTCTGCGTTGTCCGCACCCATAATCAGGCGGCAGTCATCATCGAAAAACTGTATCGTATCATCCATAGCGCCTGAATGATAAGGAGGGACGCTTTATGCTGGAACATCTGCATATCAAAAATGTGGCACTCATCAAGGAAAGTGAGATCTCCTTTGGGGAGGGGCTGAATATTCTGACAGGCGAAACGGGTGCGGGGAAATCTATGGTCATCGATTCTCTGCAGTTTGCCCTGGGCGGCAGGGCAGGGAAGGATTTTTTGCGCCATGGGGAAAAACAGGCTTCTGTAGAGGCCTTGTTTGCCATGCAGTCGGAAGCCTTGCAGGAAAAACTGGAGGAACACGGCATTGAGCCGGAAGAGGATGGTTCTGTCCTCATTACCAGGACCCTCAGCGAAGCGGGAAAATCCGTCTGCCGTGTGAATGGTTCTACGGTTACCGTCAGTATGCTCAGGGAAATCGCCGAAGACCTGATCGATATTTATGGCCAGCATGAGCATCAGTCTCTTTTGAATCCTTCTAAGCATATCCTCCTGTTGGATCGCTTCTGCGGTGCAGGCTTTGGGGATGCCATGGAGGAATATAAAAAAAGCTATCATGCCTTGAAGGAACTGGAAAAACAGCTGCAGTCCCTGATGGGGGATGAATCCCAAAGGGAGCAGCGGATGGATATTCTGCAATTCCAGAAGGAGGAGCTGGAGGCAGGGGCACTGCGCCTGGGCGAGGAAGAAGACTTGCTGGAACAGAAAAAACGACTGAGCAGCATGGAAAAGCTGATGCGCCTGACCAGAGAAAGTCTTGCCCTCCTTTATGATGGGGAAAATATGATGCCCTCTGCCTGCGACCAGTTGGGGGATGCCCTGGCAAAGCTGCAGGAAGCGGCGGAATATGATAATCACCTGCAACCCTTTGCAGATGCATTGGCAGATGCCTATGCGGCGGTGGAAGATACGGCAAGGGAATTGAAACGGGAAGCGGAGAAACAGGAAAACGATCCCGATGCGCTGGAGGAAATTGAGGAACGCCTTCAGCTGATCTACAAATTAAAGCGAAAATACGGCGGAAGCGTGGAAGCAGCACTGGCCTTTTATGATAAAGTCGTACAGGAACTGGATTTTCTTTCCAACAGCAGCGAAAAAGTGGCTGAGCTGACATTGGAAAAGGAAAAAGAACAGAAAAAGCTGTCTGCTGCGGCAGAAAAGCTTTCTGCCCTGCGGAGATCTACTGCCCAACAGGTGGCGGCGCAGATCGAGGCATCTTTGAAAGATATGGAAATGAAGGATGCCAGATTCTACATCCGGATCGAGGAAAAAGCCGATTGGGCTGCCGATGGCAAGGATAAGGTAGAATTCCTGATCTCTGCCAATGCAGGCGAAACTTTAAAACCACTGGCGAAGATCGCATCCGGCGGGGAAATGAGCCGCGTCATGCTGGCATTGAAAACAGTGCTGGTGGATGCGGATGAGATCGGTACGTTTATTTTTGACGAGATCGATACGGGCGTCAGCGGCAGAACGGCAAGAAAAGTTGGCGAAAAGATGCGCTTTTTGGGCAGCAAACGTCAGATTTTGTGTATCACCCATTTGCCCCAGATCGCAGCCATGGCGGATCAGCATTTCCTCATCGAAAAGGAAAGCAGCCATGGGGAAACCACCACACAGGTTACACCGCTGGAAGGGGAAGGCTCTGTATTGGAAGTAGCCAGATTGATGGGCGGCAGTGATGTAACGGAAACCACCTTGGCAGCGGCAAGAGAATTGATCGCAGAGAAATAAGAATTAGACTATGAATATTAGACTACGATTTTTTTCGTAGTCTTTTTTGTTTGAAAGCGAAGAAAGCTTTTTGAAAATGAATCTCTCATTATCACGATAAAATGCAGCGGGAATACTATGGTGAAAAAGGGGTGGATACAATGCTTTCATTTGAAGAGTGCAAAAAAGAAATGATGGAAGAATTGCAGGGGATGCCTATGGCAACGGCAATGCTGCAGGGTTCTGCGGCCTATCCTGAATTGAAAGGCATGGTAAAGCTTTTTCAGCCGGATAAAGGCGTGCTCGTGGTGGCAGATGTCAAGGGTCTGCCGGAACAAGACCCCTGCGGCGGCGTATTTGGTTTCCATATCCATGAAGGAAATGGTTGTGGCGGAGATGATTTTGCCGATACGAAGGGGCATTATAATCCGAAAAATTGTCTGCATCCTTATCATGCAGGGGATCTGCCGCCGTTGTTTTCCAATCACGGCAGCGCATGGATGGCAGTATTGACCGACAGATTTCAGTTAAAAGAGGTCATTGGGCGGACCATCGTCGTCCATCTGCACCCGGATGATTTTATGACCCAGCCTGCGGGAAACAGCGGGATGAAGATCGCCTGCGGCGTGATCCGATAAATAAAAAAGACTATGGGAGAGCCCATAGTCTTTTTATCATATTTAGCGGTATTCTTCAGATTTTTGTGCTGCCCTCAGGATAGTACCTTTACCTTCCGGTTCGCCATAGCTCAGATTTGCTTGGGCTTTCATTCGAGCCTGTCTGTCAACCAAAAACTGCATATACAGCATCAGTTCATCTTTGCTGTCAGCATTCAGCATCGCATAGTAACGGCGAAATTCGTTGAATTCAGCAGTTTCATCGTCGATGACATAAGGATGACGGATGTCGTTGACACCCAACAGGTAATCCATGGATACATTGAAAATAGAAGCGATCTTTTTCAAATCAGGAATGGAGGGCTGGTTTCGGCCGGATTCATAATTGGCGATCGCCGTGTAACCATAGTTGAGCATTTCGCCCAGTTTGACCTGCGTCAATTTTTTTTCTTTTCTCAGTGCTTTTAAGCGATCCTTGAATTCCATTCATTCACCTCGTCTATCTTGACAAAATTTTCTTCGCAAATGAATCAAAAAAACGATCTGCGGTGAAAACTTTTTATATTCTAACCGATTTCGGGAAAAGTATAATTTGTACCCGGAAACTTATTTCTCTATTATACGGATAATTATTTCACCGGAAAAGGTAGCGACACGGATATAAAGAAAAAGTTGAAAAATGTTCGCAATGCGTGAAATTTGTTTTATTTTTATTCAAGGAGTAAAACATTAGAAAAGAAATCAGGAAAGATTTCACTTTACTATTGACATATGTCAGTAAAGGTGATACATTTAATCCATAGAAAGCATATAAATATACTATGATATATAGACGAGAGTGAGAGGAGATTTTTATGAAGACAAAACTGTATTTTGATAATGCGGCAACCACACCTGTAAGAGAAGAAGTCCTGCAGGAGATCCTGCCTTATTTTAGAGAACATTATGGCAATGCATCCAGTGTATATGCCATTGCGAAAGAAAGCAAAAAAGCTTTGGAAAAAGCAAGAGCCCAGGTGGCAGCAGCCATCAATGCCCAACCGGAAGAAATCTATTTCACAGCCGGTGGCTCTGAAAGCGATAACACAGCCCTGAGAGGGGCAGCAGAAGCCTATGCCGCCAAAGGGAACCATATCATTACAACAAAGATCGAACATCACGCCATCCTGCACACGGCAGAGTATTTGGAAAAACACGGTGCGGAAGTGACATATCTGAATGTAGACGAATATGGCAAAATTTCTCTGGAAGAATTGGAAAAGGCCATCCGTCCCGAAACAGTCCTGATTTCCGTCATGTTTGCCAATAACGAGATCGGCACCATCCAACCCATCAAAGAAATCGGCGAGATTGCCAGAAAGCATGGCGTCCTGTTCCACACGGATGCTGTACAGGCGGTAGGTCATGTTCCCATTGATGTGGAAAAAATGCATATCGATCTGCTCTCCATGAGCGGTCATAAACTGGGTGCCCCCAAGGGGATCGGTGCCCTTTATATCAGAAAAGGCGTAAAAGTGGAACCTTTGATCTTCGGTGGCGCCCAGGAAAAGAAACAGCGTGCCGGCACAGAAAATATTCCTGGTATCGTGGGTATTGGTAAAGCTGCAGAATTGGCAGTAGCAGAAATGGAAGCAACCACGGCAAAGCTGGTCGCTCTGAGAGATAAACTCATCAAGGGCATACTGGAAAATATCCCTTACAGCCGTCTGAATGGTCATCCTACAGACCGCCTGCCCGGCAACTGCAACATTTCCTTCTCTTATATCGAAGGGGAATCCCTGCTGCTTCTGCTGGATGCACTGGGTATCGCAGCTTCTAGTGGTTCTGCCTGCACCTCCGGTTCTCTGGACCCTTCCCACGTGCTGATGGCCATTGGTCTGCCCCATGAAACAGCCCATGGCTCTCTGAGACTGACCATGGATAGAGACAACACAGAAGAAGAGGTAGATTTCATTCTGGAAAAACTGCCCGGTATCGTACAGAGACTGAGAGATATGTCTCCTGTTTATGAAGATGCCATGAAAGCGAATAAATAAGATAAATTGTAAAGAATTTGAGATAAAAACAGGTTGAAATACACCAAGGAGGAAAAAAGACATGGAATATAGCGAAAAAGTAATGGATCATTTTATGAACCCCAGAAATGTTGGTGAGATTGAAAACGCCAGCGGTGTTGGTCAGGTGGGCAACATGAAATGCGGCGATATCATGAAGGTATATCTGCAGATCGAAGATGGCAAGATCATTGATGCAAAATTCAAAACCTTTGGCTGTGGTGCCGCGGTAGCCACCAGCTCTATGGCGACAGAATTGGTAAAAGGCAAGACCATTCAGGAGGCGTTGGAAGTGACCAATAAAGCGGTGATGGAAGCCTTGGACGGTCTGCCCCCTGTGAAGGTACACTGTTCCTGTCTGGCGGAGGAAGCACTCCATGCCGCCCTGTGGGATTATGCCCAGAAAAACAACATCACCATTGATGGCTTGAAGCCCCCTGTGAATGATGTGGATGAACTGCATCATCATGAATAAATGAAAATAAGCTTATCAACTACTCCCTCAAAAAAACAGGCCCCTTCTCTGATAGAGAAGGGGTCTTTGTTATTTGTCATCATTTCAGTGTTTCTTCGTAAGCGGAAAGGATGGCTGCCAGACCTTCCTCCGGTGTGCCGTTGTTTTCTGCGGTGGCTTCTGCCGCTGCAGTGTAAAGGGGCAAACGTTCCTGATACAGCTTTTGCACTGCCGCCTGATTGGGGGCAAGGGGTCTGCCGTGACCGCTTTGCAGCAGTTCCGGAGCACGTTTCAGCCAGATCAGTTTGCCGTTGCGTTTCAGATAGTCTATATTGAGAGAATCCTTTATGATGCCGCCCCCGGTGGAGATGACCAGGTTGCTTTTTGCGGAAAGTTCATGGATGACTTCTGTTTCAATTACCCGGTAGGCAGGCTCGCCTTTTTTTGCGAAGAAATCGGCAATGGACATACCAATGCGTTCTATGATGACCTCATCAGTATCTACAAAAGACTTGCCCAGTTTTTCTGCTGCCAGTTTGCCCAGGGCAGATTTACCGCCGCCGCTCATGCCGATGAGAACCAGATTGGAGCGTTCTTTCATCAAGCCTGCGTTGATCTCCGCAATGCGGGCATCGTCAATGGTCGTATTCAGGAAAATTTCCACGGCATATTTTGCCTGTGCCACCAGCATTTCCAGGCCGCCTGCCGCATGGATGCCTCGTTTCTGGGCTTCCACCACCAGCTGTGTCCGCAGGGGGTTATATACCACATCTGCAACACCCTTCAAATGGGGAAATCTGCTCAAATCAATGGGGCAGTCGTCCTCCTTGGGATACATGCCAACGGGGGTTGTATTTACGATAATTTCTGCGTCGGCGTGTTCTGCATAGCAGGTTTGGTAGGTGACGGTTCCCGGGTTTTCTTTGTAATATACTGTCAGGATCTCCGATGCACCCAGTTCTTCCAATGCGGCGATAATCGCTTTGGATGCGCCGCCTTTTCCCAGCACCAGGGCCTTTTTCCCGGCTATATCGATGCCGTTGTTCTGCAGCATATAACGGAAACCGTAGAAATCGGTATTGTAGCCGCAAAGCTTGCCGTTCCGATTCACCACCGTATTCACTGCACCGATTTTCTGAGCGTGGGCATCTACTTCATCTAAATAGGGAATGACTGTTTCTTTATAGGGAATGGTCACATTCAGGGCAGAAAAATTTTTTTCTGTCAGGAATGGATCCAGTTCTTCTCTTGTCAAAGGAATTAAATCGTATGTATAGTCTGCCAGCTGTTCGTGGATGATTTTGGAAAAGCTGTGTCCTAATTTTTCGCCGATCAGGCCGTATCTCATGGAAATCCACCTCGTATCTTTTGTATTTTCTATCAAAGGATAGTTTGTATCTATCTTAATGCAAATAGAAAAAATATGCAATCTCTTTTTCAGGAAGAAGTTTAAGGTTTTTGTAATATTTTTCTGATTTATTTTATGGTACACTGATGGTAATGCAATTATTTTAAAGATGAAGGAAATCAGGTGAAATGATATGAATAGATATTTGAAAAAAATTTGCACAGGCATTCTTTGCGGTGTTTTAGGGATGGTGGGCATTGGTGCCCAGGAGGTCTATGCAGCCGATGCAAAGGATATGCGGGCGGTTTGGATCTCCACGGTCTATCGTGCCGATTATCCGACTGCCCTGAATAACGAAGATGCACAGAAAAACGAATTTATCCAGAAACTGGAGAAAGCTCGGGAAATGGGCTTGAATACGGTGGTCGTGCAGGTGCGCCCCAAGGGGGATGCTTTTTACGAATCGGACTTGAATCCTTGGAGCGAATGTTTAACAGGGGTGCAGGGCATGGACCCCGGCTATGACCCTATGGCATTTATGATTCAGGAGACCCATAAAAGGGGCATGGAATTCCATGCTTGGATGAACCCTTATCGCATTACCACTTCCGGCACGGATGTTTCGGCTCTTTCTTCCGATAATATGGCAAGAATGCACCCCGACTGGATCTTGACCTATAACGGTGCTATGTATTATAACCCCGAAAAGGTGGAAGTGAAGGAATATATCTGCGATACCGTAGCGGAGATCGTGGAAAACTATGATGTAGATGCCATCCACTTCGATGATTATTTCTATCCTTCCAATTATCCTCTGCCGGAAGGGGAGAGCAGGGATGGCGAAATAGCCAATGAACGCCGTGAAAATGTGGATGATCTGGTGAAAAAGGTTTATAAGACCATCAAAAACATCGATTCTTCAGTAGAATTTGGTATCAGTCCCATGGGCATCTGGAAAAACAGTATGTCGGACAACGAAGGCTCTGCCACAAGAGGTACGGAGGGCTATTACAGCGTCTATGGCGATGCCAAGAAATGGGTAGAAAAAGGCTGGGTAGATTATATCGTGCCCCAGATTTATTGGGAGCAGGGCAATGCCTATGCCGATTACGAAACTCTGGTAAAATGGTGGAGCGATGTGGTGAAAGGCACAGGGGTGAAGCTCTATATCGGTCAGGGTGTTTATAAGGATACCGTAGCAAAGGAAATTGCAGCGGAATTGCAGGTCAATGAAAACTATAATGTAGACGGCAGCTTCTTTTTCAGCCTGCGGGATCTGCTGAATAACAGACAGGGCTGCTCTGATGCCCTGAAAGAATATTATAAAGAGGAACCGGAAGTTGTGATTCCTGACCCTGAGCCGGAAAAACCTGTGACCGTTCAGAAAAAATGGGCTTACGCAGGCCGGGCAAAGGTAACGGTAGATGGCAAGGCTGTGGATTTTCAGGTCTATACCATCGACGATTATACTTATTTCAAGCTGAGAGATATTGCCGGTGCGGTCAACGGCACATCGAAGCAGTTCCAGACCTTCTGGGATGAGAAAAATATGGCGATCCAGCTGCTCCGCCATACGCCCTATACTTCTGCAGGTAGTTCCTCTGCAGGCAGATATGGAGATACCTATGCCACCACATCCACAGCCAAATTGTACTGCGATGGTGTCAGAAAAAATGTCAGTGCCTATACCATCAATGATTATACCTATTATAAACTGCGGGATCTGGCGCAGCTGCTGGATATGGGTGTGACTTGGAACGAAAGCACCTTTACCATTGGCATTGAAACAGCGAAATCGTATCAGTAAGGAGGAAGTCATGTCTTTTTTCAAAAAGCTGCAGGAAAAACGTAATGAGGAGCGCATCCGTAAATCGGAACGAATGCAGGGCTTTACCATGCAGGCAGAGCTGAGTGCCACCATCGTCAGTGTGAAGCTGCTGGAAGGCGGCTCGGAAAAAACGAAATTCCTCGTGGAATATGCCGATGGCAGCAAAAAAGAGGAAGAAACGGAAAACAACAGTGCCCGTTTCGCGGAGCTGGCCATGTACCTTGGATAAAAATATAGAATACAGAAAGCCATCTTGTCTTTTTATAGGACAGGGTGGCTTTTTTATTCACAAAAATTTTACAAAAAAGTTTTGTTAGCACTCTTTACAATTGAGTGCTAACAATGTATAATAAATCCTGTGGTTATGAGAAGGACCTAATGGTTATCATAGATTTGAAAAGTTTGAAAGGTGGAATGGTTATGAATTTACAGAAATTTACGCAAAAATCTTTGGAGGCCATTCAAAACGCCCAGTCCAGCGCCATCGAATACGGTAATCCCCAGCTGGATCAGCAGCATCTGCTGGCAGCTCTGCTGATGCAGGAGGATGGACTGATTCCGCAGCTGCTGCAGAGAATGGAAGTAAATGTGAATGGTCTGACACAGGCAGTGGAAAATGAAGTGAAACGCCTGCCCAGAGTCAGCGGCGGGCAGACCCGTGTAGCGGTGGATCTGGAAAAGACCCTGACCGCAGCGGAAAAACTGGCAGAAAATATGACAGATGAATATGTTTCCGTGGAACATATCTTTATGGCAATGGTGAATGCACCCAATGCCGTTTTGAAGGAAATCTTCCGCCAGTATAATGTAACAAAGGAAGAATTCATGAAGATGCTGGCCACCGTTCGGGGCAATACCCGTGTCACCAGCGATTCTCCCGAAGCAACCTACGATGCCCTGAAAAAATACGGCACCGATCTGGTGGAAAAAGCAAGAAGCAAAAAGCTGGACCCCGTCATTGGTCGAGATGATGAAATTCGTAATGTCATCCGCATCCTGTCCAGAAAGACAAAGAATAACCCTGTGCTGATCGGTGAACCCGGTGTCGGCAAAACTGCCATCGCCGAAGGTCTGGCACAGCGTATCGTAAAAGAGGACGTACCCAACAGTTTGAAGGATAAGACCATCTTCTCTCTGGATATGGGTGCCCTGATCGCCGGTGCCAAATTCCGTGGGGAATTTGAAGAACGGCTGAAAGCAGTCCTGAACGAAGTCAAAAAGAGCGAAGGCAAGATCATCCTGTTCATCGATGAATTGCATACCATCGTTGGCGCAGGTAAAAGTGACGGTGCCATGGATGCAGGCAACCTGCTGAAACCTATGCTGGCAAGGGGCGAACTGCATTGCATTGGTGCAACGACCCTGAATGAATATAAGCAGTATATCGAAAAAGACCCTGCTCTGGAACGTCGTTTCCAGCCTGTCATGGTCAACGAACCTACCGTAGAAGATACCATTGCTATCCTGCGTGGCCTGAAAGAACGGTATGAAGTATACCATGGTGTAAAAATTCAGGATCAGGCCATCATTGCGGCAGCGACCTTGTCCAACCGCTATATTTCCGATAGATTCCTGCCCGATAAGGCCATCGACCTGGTGGATGAAGCCTGCGCCATGATCCGTACAGAAATGGACTCCATGCCCATCGAACTGGATATCATCCAGAGAAAGATCATCCAGCATGAGATCGAGGAAGCCGCCCTGAAAAAAGAGGACGACAAGCTTTCTCAGGAGCATTTGCAGGAAATTCAGAAGGAACTGGCAGAAATGCGGGATAATTTCGCAGCACTGCAGGCAAAATGGCAGAATGAAAAGGATGCCATTGGCGTGGTACAGAAACTGCGGGAAGAGATCGAGGATGTCAATGCAGAGATTGAAGCCGCAGAACGCAAATATGACCTGAACAAAGCGGCAGAACTGAAATATGGCAAACTGCCTCAGCTGCAGAAAGAACTGGAAGAAAAAGAACGTATTGCTGAAAACAGCGAACGGAATACTTTGCTGAGAGATAAGGTCACAGAAGAAGAAATTGCCCGTATCATCGAACGCTGGACGGGTATCCCTGTAGCCAAACTGATGGAAGGTGAACGGGACAAACTGCTCCATATGGAAGATATCCTCCACGAAAGAGTAGTAGGGCAGGAGGAAGCTGTTACCAAGGTTTCCGAAGCTATTTTGAGAAGCCGTGCGGGCATCCAGAGCCCCAACAGACCCATTGGTTCCTTCCTGTTCCTGGGCCCTACGGGTGTCGGGAAAACAGAACTGGCAAAAACCTTGGCAGAATGTCTGTTTGACGATGAAAAGAACATGGTCCGTATCGATATGACTGAATATATGGAAAAATTCAGCGTGTCCCGTCTGATCGGTGCGCCTCCCGGATATGTAGGCTATGAAGAGGGCGGTCAGCTGACCGAAGCGGTACGCCGCAAACCTTATTCCGTTATCCTGTTTGATGAAGTGGAAAAGGCCCATCCTGATGTATTCAATATCCTGCTGCAGGTATTGGATGATGGTCGTATCACCGATTCTCAGGGCAGGACCGTGGATTTCAAAAACACCGTTATTATCCTGACTTCCAACCTGGGTTCTTCCTATCTGCTGGATGGCATCGACGCCAACGGCGAGATCACTTCCGATGCAAGGGCGGCGGTGGATGGTCTGCTGAAACAGTCTTTCCGTCCTGAATTCCTGAACAGACTGGATGAGATCGTATTCTATAAACCCCTGACGAAGGATAACATCACCCATATCATTGATTTGATCATGAAAGACCTGAATGGCCGACTGGCAGATAAGCAGCTGAAATGCGAACTGACAGAACGGGCAAAGAACCATATCATTGAAACAGGCTATGACCCTGCCTTTGGTGCAAGACCTCTGAAACGTCTGGTACAGCGGAATGTGGAAACACTGCTGGCAAGAAAGATCATTGCCGATCAGGTTGAGCCCGGCGCAACACTGACGGTAGATGTGGATGAAAACGAAAATTATATCGTGCTTTAAGGAAACGAAAAAGAGCCATACGAAAAATCGTATGGTTCTTTTCTTATAGTTTTCCTTCTTTTTTCAGATGTTCCAGAAAGGCTTCCAGCCCTTCCATGATATCGTCATAAGTGATGTCAAAATCGCCTGTATACCAAGGGTCAGCAATATCCCTGGGATGGGCAGAGAAATCCAGCAGACGATAGACCTTGTGGTCAGGATCATCCTTAATTTGCCGCATCAGGTTGGGGATGTTGTAGCGTTCCGCAACGAGAAGATAGTCGTATGTATCGTAATCGGCTTTCGTAATCTGTCGGGCATGATGCATATTGCAGGAAATGCCTACAGAAGCCAGTTTCCGCTTGGCAGGGGGATAGACACCGTTGCCGATCTCTTCCCGGCTGGTGGCGGCAGAGGCGATGTGGAAAAGGTCAGAAAGCCCTTTTTTCTGTACCATATCACGGAAAAGGTATTCTGCCATAGGGGAACGGCAGATATTGCCGTGGCAAATAAAAAGTACATTTATCATTTTTTTAAATCCTTTCTTTGTCATATAATGTGAAGTTTTTGGAGTTTTACTGGGGCATTTATGTTTTTTTCATTTTACACTGTTTTTTACGATTTTGCAAAAAGAAGGTGACATTTGTATGCCTTAGGCAGCAATGTTGATACAATTCAATTTTGCATCAACAGCCCATTTGCCGCGGTTTTGTCATTCGCTTTCTTTGCGAAAGGAATATTCTGGTTTATATAGAAAAAACTATAAAATGAATTGCTGTATGGACTTGGCAGGATGCGTTATGGTATAGTAAAAATATATAAAATGGCTTTTGAAAGTGTAACTAGGAAGTGAGAAAATGAATCCTGCTAGTTTGATCTATAGTAAAAAACAGAATACTTTCAAATACGTTTCCATTATCCTGCTGGTCCTGATCCTTCAAATACCTTCCATTGCATTTGCCGCGGAGATTGACGGTGCAACAGGAAATAGTATGAGTATGTCTATTATCTATGGTGTAAGCACAGTATTATCGTTCTTGTTATTACTGGGTTATGGAGCATTCGTGGGGAAGAAAGAAATCTGGATGCTCCTGTTGTTTACCTCTGTTTTTATCATCAATGTGGGATATTTTACATTATCCCTTTCCAAAACCCTGGAGGAAGCATTGCTGGCAAATCGTATTGCCTATCTTGGATCGGTGTTTCTGCCGTTGTTCATGCTGATGACGATCGTTGGGGTATGCCGTTTGCGTTTTGGGAAATGGCTTTTAGGGGGATTGATTTGTGTCAGTATCGCCGTCTTTTTGATCGCAGCCAGCCCCGGTTATCTGGATTATTATTATAAAGAGGTTTCTCTGGTATTTGTAAATGGCGTGGCAAAATTGGAAAAGGTGTACGGTTCCTTACATAAGTGCTATTTCATTTATCTGTTTGCCTATTTTGCGATGATGGTCGGAACAATTTTGTACTCTGAATGGAAGAAACAAATCGCTTCTTTTCAGCATGCGTCTCTGCTGCTGGTCGTAGTGCTCCTGAATATCGCTATATGGTTTGTAGAGCAGCTGATCCATTGGGATTTTGAGTTCCTTTCTGTTTCCTATATCATCAGCGAATTGCTTATGCTGATTTTGTATAGTATGCTGCAGGAGTATGAACAGCTGCAGCTGCAGCCGGTGACAGAGACTGTTGTGAAAGAAGCGTTACAGAAAGAACCCGAAGCCGTGGAACCGGAAGCAGTGGTGACGTTTGAAATCGATCAGATCGTAGCATACTGGTCCGAAGTGGTAAAATTGTCTCCCAGAGAGCAGGATATTTTCAGAGCGATCCTAGAGGACAAAAAAAGAAAAGAGATCGCAGAGGAGCTTTGCATTTCAGAGAATACCGTCAAGACCCACATCACCAATGTATTTTCGAAATTTGAAGTTTCTACAAGAAGTGAATTGTTTGCAAAAGTGATGCAGAGTAAAATAGGAAGCGAATGAAAGAGTCGGTCAGAAAACAATGACCGGCTCTTTTTTGGAATCAAAATATAGTTTTTGAGAAATCACCCTTATCAAAATGGAAAAAATCACCCTCTGGGGTGAATACAAAACGCAGTCGTACTAGTATGATGAAAGGGAAAAGAATGCTTTTTTACAGGAAATCGTCATCTGACGCTTTTGTAATAAAAGAAAAATCGATAAAATTTAAATTTAAGTCGTTTTCAGATTTCAATGGAATACCAAAATGAAGATGCATTTTTGATTGGGGGGGTATATATGTATTTGAAAAGATTTGGTGTAATAGCAGTGTTAGGGATCGCGGCTGTATTTGGTTTGACGGGTTGTCAGAAGGAGACTGCTGATCAGCCGGTCAGTGTTTCTATTTGGCATGTGTATGGCGGACAAGCCGATTCTCCACTGAATGATATGATCGATATATTTAACCAGACCGTAGGGAAGGAACAGGGCATCCGAGTGGAAACGACGCTGGTATCGAATACCAACAATATCCATAAAGATGTATTGGCTGCCACAAATCAGGACCCTGGTGCGGCCGAACTGCCGGATATGTTTATCTCCTATCCTAAAACGGTACTTGCCATGCCGGATTCCGATATTCTGGTAGACTATAATGAGTATTTTTCTGAACAGGAAAAGTCTGCTTTTATCCAGGAATTTATGGAGGAAGGCGTGATCGATGGAAAACAGCTCATCCTGCCTTTGGCGAAATCCACAGAGGTCATGTTCATCAATAAAACAGCTTTTGACCGTTTTACAGCAGCAACAGGTGTAGAACTTTCTGATCTGCAGACTTGGGAAGGTCTGTATCAGGCCGCAGAAACCTATGAAAAATGGTCTGGGGGCAAAAGTTTCTTTGCCCATGACTATCATTTTAATTATTTCCAGGTGGGAACAGAATCCCTTGGGGAAGATTTCTTTCAGGGCGATCGGCTTTCTTTTGGACCAATGACAGAAAAAGTTTGGGAACCCTATGCAAAAGCGGCGATCAGTGGCGGTGTATGGCTGCAGGAAGGCTATGCCACAGAACCCCTGCGCACAGGCGATGCCATCGTTTCTGTAGCATCTTCTGCCAGTGTGTTGTATTATTCCGATACGGTTACCTATCCGGATAATACCTCTGAACAGGTAGAGATCATCGCGATGCCCTGTCCTGTTTTTGCAGATGGGGAAAGCTTAGTGATGCAGAGGGGCGCAGGCGTCTGCTTGGTGAGATCCACGCCTGAAAAGGAGAAAGCGGCCATCACATTCCTGAAATGGATCACAGAAGCAGAAAGAAATACTGAATTTGTAACAAAAGCCGGCTATATGCCTGTTACGAAGGAAGGGGTTACAACGTATTTGGAACCTGCCATTGGGGGCTTAACAGACCCTATGTATCAGTCTCTGTATCGTGCATTTCTAGATACATATGATTCTTACCGCTTTTATACCGCACCACAGTTAGATACATACTTAGATCTGGAAATGCGGTTTGAGGAAACGATCAGACTGCAGCTGCGGGGTGCCAGAGAAGAATTTGTATCTGCTGAGCCGGAGATGCTGGAAAGCTTGGTCAATGACAGTTATCTGGAATTTAGAGATTCCTTTCAGAAATAATCCGTATTCTGAATGGAAAGGCAGGTGAATGTCAAAGTGAAGAGAAAATGCAGAGAGATATTGGAATGGATGGCAGCAGCACGGCAGGAAAGCTTCAAACTGAAGCGAAAATTGATCTTTTTTTGGATCTGCATGTTGTTTTGCGTGTTTGTTGCAGTGCTTGCAGTATTCAGTATTGCCGGCGTGTTTTCTGATTCGGAAGAAGAATTATATCAGGTATTATCTCTTGAAAATAAAAATACAGTGGCAGCCATTACAGAACAGGTGGATACAATGAAGGCAAGAAGTATTGCCTTTGCTGAACAGGTCAATTATGTGATCGATGATATGCTTTACACGGCTCCGATTTCTTCATTGAACGACAGACCGGATCTGCTGCTGTCCCTGCAGCGATCGTTGTATAGCCCTGTAAATGTGACGCTGAAAGTCGGCCCCTGCAGCGGTTCCTATGTGGTTTTGGACGCAACGACAAATACATCCTCTCCCATTGCGGAAACCTCCCGCACAGGCCTGTATCTGCGTTTTGCAAATCTGAGCGTGAAAAATTCTGTCAATCGAGATGTGGTGTTTTTCAGAGGTATTCCCAATGCTTCCAGAGAATGGCAGCTGCAAATGCATAACCGTTGGAATCTGGAGTTTGATATTTCCAAGATTCCGGGTTACCAGGACTTGATCCAACAAGCTGGTGAGGGTAAGGGAACAGATGCCTGTTGGACAGGCCGTGTTCCTCTTTCAGATACGTGGGAGGATGTTATTCTGCTTTTTGTGCCTGTCCGAAGCAGTACGGGAGAGATCCGTGGTGTTTGCGGGATGGAATTGAGCGATCTTTATTTCAGATTATCTTATCCTGCGTTCCAGAGCAAATTCGGCAGCATGGTTACAGTGGTTGCACCGATCAGTGATGGTAATCTGCAGATGAAGGACGGTATGCATGGCTCTCTGGATGGTACATATCTGAATGATACTGAGGTGCTGGAGATCAAGGAGGGCAAGCGTTTCAATAAATATATTGGGGAAAGCGGCACATATTTTGGTGTCCATCAGGAAATAGATATGGAAACTGCAGACGGACAAAAAATGGTGGTGGCGACCCTTGTGCCCAGTGGAGGCTATATGGCTATCGTCAATGCAAATCGCATTCACTGGTTCGTAGGTTTTCTGGTATTTTTGCTGGTGATGACCGCATTGTCATTCTGGCTGTCGGGCAGGTTTGCGCGCCCGATCGAGGAAAGTCTTGCAGCCATTCGCCGGGAAGAGGACTTGGAAGATCGCCGTTCCGGTATTTCGGAAATCGATGCGCTGTTAGATTTTGTCTGGGAAAAAATGCAAAATCAGTCTTTTACGGAGGATGCATTGCCGCCGGATGTGGCAGAATTGTTCGATTCCTTTGCGGAAAAAGTGGGGACGTTGACGGCAACGGAACGCCGTATCCTGCAGTATTATATCGATGGGCATGAGATTGCAGAGGTGTCCGAGCTGGCGTTTATCAGTATCCACACGGTAAGAAAACATAATGCGAATATTTATCAGAAATTAGGGGTCAATTCCCGTGACGAATTGATGCTGTATATCGACTTGTTCCGTCGGTGCGGCCGCTTGGATGAACTGACAAAGTGATGCAGAGTGGGATACAATATACAAATCGATGCTTTAGAAAAATGGTAATTCTGCATAAAAACTGAAGAAAAAACTATCCATTATTTCCTAATCCCATTGAGTATTTTATAGAAAATCCTTTAAAAATACTTGATGGGGTTATTTTATTTACATAAATAGAATGTTATATATAGGATAAGCGGAAAGGAGGGGTGCGTATGAGAAAATACAGAGTCTTGCTGGTAGAAGATAGGACGATTTACAGAGCATATTTTGAAGGTGTGATCCATAGCTCCAGCCGATATACCCTGATCGGAACAGAAGCGGATATGGAAGATGCGAAAAAATACTGTGACCACACAAAAATAGACCTGATTTTGATGGAGGCCGCCGATAAAGAGGGAAAACCGAATTTTGCGGCGGCGGCAGACTGCAAGAAGCGGCATCCCTATATCCACATCATAGTTTTGACCTCTGTGCCGGAGCATACCTATCCCCAGCGGGCAAAGCAATGCGGCGCGGACAGCTTCTGGTATACCGAAAATACTAGAGAATCGATCCTTTCTGTGATGGATCGCACCATGGAAGGGGAAAGCATCTGGCCCAAACATAGGCTGCCTGCGAAAGTGGGGCAAATGTGCAGCGACCAATTTTCGGAGAAAGAACTGCGTATCCTGCGGGAAGTGATGAAAGGATATACGAATAAGGAGATTTCCGAGAGGCTGGGGATGTCTTACTACACCGTGCGGGATCATGTAAAGATATTGCTGGAAAAAACAGCTCTCCATTCCCGTACAGAGCTGGCAGCCATGACAGCTTATAGCGGCATGATCGTGGTGGAAAGGAATGGGAAAAATACCGTCAAATGACGCCTGCTTTTGCTGGCCTGAAAAGATAAAATGAAGGATGGCAAATTGTGACAGTTGGGGCTTTGAGAGGAGGAATGAAGTTAGGGATTTGATTTGAAAGAAAGAATGGTTAGCGATAAACCATGGCAGAAGAAACTGCCAAAAGAAATGCAAAATAAGGAACAAGGAGGGGAATCAGAAAGGGAATTCATAGTATAAAAAATGCAGCGGAAAAATGAATCAATTCCCAATGAAAAATGCAAAAAAAATCATAGATAATTTGATAAAGATGGAACAAATTTCTATCGAAATGTGATATAATAAGAGAATCAAATGAAGTACTATGCCTGCGAGTATTTCGAGATGAAAGACAATTTGAGCAAGATAAGGGGGTACCCCCTTATTAGTAGATACTATGTATCTACTAATAAGTAATAGTTCCTTTGTCAGCTCAAAAAAATGAATGAAAGGGGAAATGAGTATGAGAAAAAGAAGGTTTTTGGCATGGCTCATGACTATGGTGATGGCCATAGGGCTCATGCCGGCAACTGCTCTGGCGGATGATTCTTTTGATGCGGCACCGGCACCGGTAACATCTGTCAGCACAGAATCGGATAATCCGATTCAGATCACAAAAAGCGTGAACGAAGACGGAAACGCAATTACCATGGAAGCTTATGTTACAAACGAAGTAACAATGCAGGATAAATCCAAGCCGATGGATATCGTTTTGGTTTTGGACGTATCCGGCTCCATGGCAAACAATATCACTTCCTATCAGTATGTTGCAACACAATCTCAGGGATGGAGTTACAACAATATTAATAAGGGTGACTACTATTATAAAGACGGAGAAAATTATTACAAAGCCCTGCAAACTCAATGTTTTCGGGGCTTTATTTTTTTTCAACGTATCGAAAACGGCTAAACCCACCTGTACAAATTTGACTGTGTTTTTTCATCTTTTTAACGGTGAAGCATGGGTGGAAAAGCGTAAATGGGTTACAAATCGGGTTTATAAAGGAAGCTAAATAATCATCTTCAGCATTGTTTTAGTTTCCTTAAATTTTTCCCGAAATACAGCAGTTTTCATGTCCGTCGACAAAATGACTCGTTTCTCTCAATTTGAACAAAAACGATGTTTTT
>SFGI01000049.1 GCA_004557645.1 [Eubacterium] saphenum
AAAACTGGAAAAAAATCCTGCTTCTCCTGAATATATTTTTACAGAAGTTGGCATTGGCTACCGTATGATCGATGAACCTTGAGGATATAGATATGATGAACGGATTTTTTGTAATGCTGGGCGGTGGGATTGGTGCTCTGCTGCGCTATTTGATCAGTTTGATCCCCTGCCGCATGTCCTTTCCGCTTTTAACACTGGTGACCAATATTTTGGGTGCATTGCTCATTGGTTTTTTGGCAGGCATGGTGTTGAATGGAAAAAAGATTTCCAGTCACACGATGCTGTTCTGGAAAACTGGTCTTTGCGGCGGCTTTACCACCTTTTCTACTTTTTCTTTGGAAGCTTTTCAGCTTTTGGAAGGCGGGCAGACCTTTGCAGGTATTCTTTATATTTTGCTGAGTGTGCTTTGCTGTCTGGTCGGTATCTTCATCGGACATTCTTTGGCAAAAATGATTTGAAAACAGGAAAGAGCCTTGATTCCAAAAGGAATGAAGGCTCTTTTTATCGCTTGTGCAGTGAAAAAAGTTTCCCATCCGCCCTTCCAACAAAAAAAGAGTCCTAGCGGACTCTTTTTTATATTGCGTTAATTATTTGTTGTCTACTTCGTACATATGAGCGATCAGGTCAACAACTTTGTTGGAGTAACCCCATTCGTTGTCGTACCAAGCGATCAGTTTTACAAAGTTATCATCCAGGATGATACCTGCTGTTGCGTCGAAGATACATGTGTTGGAATCACCCAGCATATCGGAGGAAACAACTTCATCACTTGTATATCTTACGATACCTTTCATGTATGTTTCGGAAGCTTCTTTTACTTTTTCGCAGATCTGTTCGTATGTAGCAGGTGTTTTCAGTCTAGCTGTCAGGTCAACTACGGATACATCGTTTGTGGGAACACGGAAGGACATACCTGTCATTTTGCCTTTCAGTTCAGGAATTACACGGCCTACAGCCTTTGCAGCACCTGTTGTGGAAGGAATGATGTTGTTGAATACGGAACGACCTGTTCTCCAGTCACGGCCGGCACGGGCGTCAACTGCTTTCTGTTTTGCTGTTGCGGAGTGGATTGTGCTCATCAGACCCTGTTCGATACCGAAGTTATCGTGTACGATCTTAACCAGGGGTGCCAGACAGTTTGTTGTACAAGATGCGTTGGAAACGATGTCCATATCCTTTGTGTATGTTTCGTGGTTTACGCCCATAACAAATGTAGGCATGATTTCATCTTTGGAAGGTGCTGTCAGGATAACTTTCTTTGCACCGCCGATCTTATGCAGAGCAGCTTTTTCCATTGTGTTGAATGCACCTGTGGATTCAACGATATATTCTGCGCCGCATTCTGCCCAGTTAATCAGGGAAGCATCGCTTTCGCTGAATACGTGGATTTTGTGACCATTTACGATGATGCAGTTTTCGCCGATTTCGATATCACCTTCAAAACGACCAAAAATGGAGTCATATTTCAGCTGATATACCATATAGTCCAGTTCTGCATTTCTCAGGTTGATGCCGCAAAGCTCAAACTGATCCTGACGCTGCATCAGAACTCTGAATACAACTCTACCGATACGACCAAAACCATTGATGCCAACTTTAATTGCCATTGGATTCTTCCCCTCTCGTATATAAAAATTGGAATGACTAGTTACTTTTACCATATTATTTTACCACAACAAGAGGAAAAAAAACCGCGAAATTTGCAATTTATCATTTTTCAGAAGTCTACACAGGAAAAGATTGGAGAAATGCGACTGCATTTATACAAACTGGTCATTTCTGTGGGACGAAAAACGTCCCTTTCGTGATTCTGGACAAAAAAGTGGGACAGATTTTGTCCTATTTTTCTGCTTGACTTTTTAATAACGTAAAATAAGCCCTAGACTCGTAGAATCTAAGGCTATGTTTACTCGCAAGCTGCTTTCGTCCTATCCGTTTCCCTGCTCCTGCAAGCAGTTTCAGTGAATATCACTTTGGAAAGCCTTTCTATGCGAAACTTCTGATCATTCGTTATCAACTTTGTACATGTGTTTGATCAGATCCAGTACTTTATTGGAGTAACCCCATTCGTTGTCATACCAGCAAACCAGTTTTACGAAATGATCGTTCAGGGCGATACCGGCTTTTGCATCAAAAATGGAAGTATGAGGGTCTGTCAGGAAGTCTGTAGAAACCACATCATCTTCAGTATAATCCATAATGCCCTTCATTTCATTTTCGCAGGCTTTTTTGATGGTTGCTTTGATCTCATCATAAGTTGCGGGTTTTTCCAGACGGCAGGTCAGGTCAACTACAGATACGTCTACAGTAGGAACACGGAAGGACATACCTGTCAGTTTGCCAGCCAGCGCAGGGATAACTTTGCCTACTGCCTTTGCAGCGCCTGTGCTGGAAGGGATGATATTTGTAGCAGCTGCACGGCCGCCTCTCCAGTCTTTTCTGGAAGGACCGTCTACTGTTTTCTGTGTTGCTGTAATGGAGTGTACTGTTGTCATCAGACCTTCCACGATACCGAAGTTATCATTGATCACTTTAGCCAGAGGTGCCAGACAGTTTGTTGTACAGGATGCATTGGATACGATCTTCATATCTTTTGTATATGTTTCATGGTTCACGCCCATTACGAACATAGGCGCATCTGCGGAAGGAGCGGAGATGATAACCTTTTTTGCACCGCCTTCAAAGTGCTGTGCCGCCTTTTCCATTGTGGTAAACAGACCTGTAGATTCCAGGACATATTCAACGCCTGCATCTTTCCAAGGGATATCTTTGGGGTCCATGCAGTTATAAACGATGACTTCATGACCATTTGCGATCAGTTTGCCGTCTTTTTCTTCCAACTGACCCTGGAAACGACCATGGGCAGAGTCGTATTTCAGCATATAGATCATGTAATCCACATCAATGAAAGGGTCATTGACTGCAACGATATTCATATCGCCCCGTTCCAGTGCTGCGCGGAAAAACAGACGACCAATTCTACCAAAACCATTAATACCAACTTTAGCCATAAAAAATTCCTCCTCAAAATGTGATTTTACTACGTGGGACATTTTTTATCTATCGGCATCAAAAACGTCCTATCACCCATAGTATACCACAAAATATTATTTTCACAACAAAAAAATAGAAAAAACTGCCTATTTTCCGAAAAAGTACATGGATAAAAGTTTTGGCGAAAGAAATAGATGCAAAATGCTGCTTTTCTCCCGCCAAACACTTGGATTTTCCGGAATAACTGCTAACAGTTTTTCCTGTTTTTCATTTTTTATTCAAACTCAATATTCATCGATGTGGATCAAATCGATGATGCTCAGAGTCAGCAGAGCTGCAGAAACTGCCAGAGACACTGCGCTTACAACCAAACGAGATACTTTCATGTTCTCCCCTCCTCCGGAAAATAGTTGCTTTTCACTTGGAATTATTTTATCATGTTAACCAGTAGTTGTAAAATGAATTCGCAAAATTTTCATGTTAAGGATGTGTTTTTATGATTTTTATTGGTGGGATCGCCCAAGGGAGAAAAGACTTTGATTTCTTTCGCCAGACGATGATCTGCAAAAAATGCGGACGTTATAGCAGTATTTCTGTTTTTATGGTTTATACTTATTTCAGTTTCTTCTTCATTCCCCTTTTCAAGTGGGGCAAAAAATACTATGCCGTTTCCAATTGCTGCAATACCATCTATGCCATCGATCAGGAGATGGGACGCTCTATCGAAAGGGGAGAAGCTGTGACCCTGCGGGAAGAAGATTTAACGATCGTTGGAATGGACAGCAGCAGAACCAATAACTGCCCCGACTGTGGGTATCTTTTGACTCCTGAATATGAATACTGCCCCAAATGCGGCAGAAAGCTCTAAAAACGAAAGACAGGATAAATCCTGTCTTTTTTATTCCAATGCTTCCCGCATTTGGGACAACACCCGTTTTTCAATACGGGAGACCTGTACCTGAGAGATGCCGATGCACTTTGCCACATCCGATTGCGTCCTGTCCTGAAAATATCGCATGGTGATGATCTGTCTCTCTTTCGCATCCAGATGTTCCAGTGCTTCCATCAGGGAAAGCCGCTCCATCATTTTCTCATTTTCAGTGGTATCTGCCAATTTATCGATCAGCTGCAGCGGCGTGTCTCCGCCGCTTCCTGCCTGGGAAGCATAGAGACTTTCCACCTCTCGTCCCGATTCCAATGCCAAGAGCAGTTCTTCTTTTTCCACTTCCAATATGTTTGCCATTTCCTGCAGAGTCAATTCCTTGTTTTCCTCTTTTAATGCTTTTTCCTGCAGTTTTTTCGCACGATAAGAAAGTTCCTTCAGGCTGCGGCTGACCTTCACCGTTCCATCATCTCTGAGAAACCGTTTGATCTCACCCATGATCATGGGAACTGCATATGTGGAAAATTTTACGTCATAGCTGAAGTCAAATTTTTCGATGCATTTCAAAAGCCCGATGGCGCCGATCTGATATAAGTCCTCCTGCTCCCCACGCCCAGTAAAACGCCGTACAACGCTCCATATGAGGCCGGAATTTTCCTGCAGCAATTGGTCTTTGGCAGCTGCATCCCCTGCCTGGGCCCTTCTGATGCATTCATAGATATGCTCCATGAAATCACTCCTTTGCAAGGGTCTTTTCCATAAAGATACGGGTGCCTTCGCCTACCCTGCTTTCAATGCAGACATTTTCCATGAAGGTTTCCATAATGGTAAAGCCCATGCCGGAACGTTCCATCTCAGGCTTGGAGGTATAAAGGGGCTCTCGTGCCTGTTCTACGTTTTCGATCCCCTTTCCTTTATCTGCCACCTCTATGTAGATGTGGTTTCCTGCATAGCCGCAGAATAGCTCCACCATGCCTGTTTTATTTTCATACCCATGGATGATGGCATTTGTAACTGCTTCGGAAACAGCCGTTTTTACATCTGTCAGTTCGGAAATAGTGGGGTCTAATTGTGTCAGAAAGCCTGCGGCAAACAAACGGGCAAAGCTTTCATTTTCCGATTTTGCGCTGAAAAAAACACGGGCTTCGTTATCAAACTGCATCACTTTCCCTCCCTTCTGCATAGGCAATGGCTTCATTTAGGGACGGAAAGGATGGCAGTAAGCGGGATAGTCCCGAAAGACGGATGATCTCCTCTATTTTTTTGTTGGGGCAGGCAATGGCAATACGTCCGCCCAGAGACTGGATCTGTTTATATCTCCCGATCATGACGCCGATACCGGAGCTATCCATGAAGGTCACTTCCTGAAAGCCGAAGATGATATTTCGCCCGCCCATTTGTTCCAATGCACTTTCCGTCTGACGGCGCAGTTCTGCAGCGGTATGATGGTCGATCTCCCCGGATATTTGTATGATGAGTGTTTTATTTTTTCGTTTGAATTTCAGTTCCATAAAAAATTCCTCCTTTTCCAAAATAATACCTGATGGAATACCTGTTTTTTGTCTCTTTCCACCGCAACTTCCTGCCTTCTTCGACACCCCCCAAGGATTTTGGACACAAAATCTTTCATTCAGACACGCACAGACAGCACATCTTTCCCATAAAATAGAATATCCCCTTGATCGGAGGTGTGCTCCGTGCTCCTGTTTCTGCTATGTATCCCCTGCTGCTGTGCTTTTGCTTCCTCCGGCTCTTTTCCAAAACCATTGTCCAAGGAAGAGGAGCAGTGCTTCCTTCTGCAATTCAAAAATGGTACCGAAAAAGAGAAAGAAGCCGCTAAACAGGAATTGATCTTGCACAATCTGCGGTTGGTCGCCCACATCGCCAAAAAATACAACAATATTCAAAGAGATTCGGAAGAACTGATCTCCATCGGTATCGTTGGGCTGATCAAAGCGATCCTATCTTATGACAATGAAAAAAGCATACGCTTGGCTACGTATGCTTCTCGTTGTATCGAAAATGAAATTTTGATGTCTTTGCGGCTTTCAAAAAAATTCCAAAATGATATTTCCCTCCATGAGCCCATCGGCACAGACCGAGACGGCAACGAGATCGTCATGTTGGATGTCATCAACAGCGATACCCCCGATTTTGCCGACCAGCTGGAGCTTTCCCTACAATCCCAGAAGATGCTGAAAGCCATACAGGAAAAGCTTTCGGAACGGGAACAGATCGTTGTCACACTGCGCTATGGCCTTTGGAATGTGGATGAACTGACCCAGCAGGAAATTGCGGAAAGGCTGGGTATCTCCCGTTCCTACGTTTCCCGCATCGAAAAAAAGGCATTGAAAAAACTCAATGCGGCATTAAACGAATAACAGGGCTCTGCCCTGCTACATACCCTTTTTCTTTTCCTTTCAAAAAAAGAAAGCAGACCTGAAACCAGGCCCGCTCAACTCTTCTTATTTAAAATGGCTGCCGTCCGCAATGACGCGCAATGCATTTTTCAATGCGGCAACTTCTTCTTCTGTAAAACATTTCAAAACTTCTTCGTTTACTTCATCAATGATCTTTGTAATAGGCTCCTGCAGCTGCTTGCCCTTTTCCGTTGGAACGACACGAACTTCTCTTCTGTCCTCCCGATTGATCACACGGTCAATAAGGCCTTTTTTCTGCATTCTGTCCAATACACCGGAAATTGTAGAAGTTTCCAGGCAAAGGATCTCGGAAATCTGTTTTGGTGTTGCAAATTCTTTCTGCCACAAACAGCTCAGCACACCATACTGAGATGGTGTCAGATCATATTCGGAGAGTTTTCCGCTCAGATACTGGAAAACTGTATGCTGTGAAGTTGTCAGCAAATAGTTGATACATTGTGTCAATTCCATAGTTTTACCATTCTTTCATTAGGATACTTCTAGGATATCTTTATTTCGACAGAAAATCAAGTTTTTTATTTTGTATCTGTAGGAATTTTGCGGAGCATATCGAATTTTTTCACAGGTTTGTCGAATTTTACCTTCAAAATCTCCTGGGGATGGGGGGCGGAATCCACCTGTTCCCCTGCTTCATTGAGGATCTCCGTAACGACCATGGAGAAAGAATCCCCTTTGGCAGGCATCACTTCGATCTCTTCCCCAACGGAGAATTTATTTCTCTGTTCCACAACAGCGAAGCCTGTAGCTTCGTCCCAATCCTCCTGCACCATGCCGATGAAATCATATTCACGGATATAGGAGTTGTTGGTATATACCTGCTGGTTGCCGTCAGGCTTGCCATAGTAAAAAGCAGTTGTATATTCTCTGTGGCTTGCCTTGGAAACCTCTGCCAGATAGTAAGGCAGACGTTCTTCGTAGCGCCTCGGGTCTGCGTAATAATCATCAATGGCCTGACGATAGGCTTTTACCACTGTGCCAACGTAGAAAGGTGTTTTCATGCGGCCTTCGATCTTCAGGCTGTAGATGCCTGCTTTGTCGATATCAGGGATATGCTCGATCATGCAGAGGTCTTTGGAATTATAGATATACGTCCCTCTTTCATTTTCTTCGATGGGCATATATTCGCCGGGTCTGGTTTCTTCCACCAGATGATATTTCCAGCGGCAAGGGTGGGCGCATGCTCCTTTATTGGCATCTCTGCCCGCCAGATAGTTGCTCAGCAGGCATCTGCCGGAATAGGAAATACACATAGCACCATGGACAAAGGCTTCGATCTCCATATCTTCCGGAATGCTGTCACGGATCTGTCTGATCTCTGTCATAGAAAGCTCACGGGCAACCACCACACGTCTGGCACCCAGCTGATACCACATCTGGGCGGATTTGTAGTTGGTGTTGTTTGCCTGCGTGGAAACATGGATCTCCATATTGGGAACCGCTTCCCTTGCAACGGAGAATACACCCAGGTCAGAAATAATAAGGGCATCTACACCGATGGCTTCCACTGCCTTAAAATATTCCGCCATGCCTTCAAAATCGGGGTTATGGGCAAAAATATTGGCTGTCACATACACCTTAACGCCATGGTCATGGGCAAATTTTACCCCTTCTGCCATGGTGTCCATATCAAAGTTTTTTGCTTTGGCTCTGAGACCATAAGCCTCACCGCCGATATAGACTGCGTCTGCACCATACAGTACAGCGATCTTCAATTTTTCCAGATCACCGGCAGGTGCCAGCAATTCCAGTTTCTTTTTATTCTGCATCATCAGTTTCTCCTTCTGTTTTAGCTTCGGGTTCTTTCCATTCGATCTCTTTTTTCTTATAGCACAGGGCAACGCCGTCACCAATGGGGATGATGGAGGTTTCCAGTGCATCGTTGTGGGTGATCTCCCACAGGAAATTTCTTAATCTCTTATGGATGGTACGCTGTCTGCGGGGCACGCTGAAGCGGGTCTGGGCGATGGTGCCGCCCTGCAGCACATCATCGACGATCAGCAGGCCGCCCACAGGCAAAAGCCGCAGGCAGTGGGGCAGAAACGCCTGATACTGCCCCTTTGCCGCATCCATAAAGATCACATCATAGGGGCCTTCCAAGGTTGGCAGGATATCTGCCGCATCCCCTTCCAGAATTTTGATCTTATCTTCCAGCCCCATGCGCTTGATATTCACACGAGCATCTTTCAGCATCACTTCGTAGCGGTCGATGGTGGTCACAGTGCCCTCTTCCGGCAGATAGCGGCACATGAGCCCTGCGGAAAAGGCAACGGCTGTACCGATCTCCAAAATATTTTTAGGCTTCTGCATGGTCAGCAGAACGCTCAGAAAGCGTGCCACTTCTGGAGGCACGATCGGAACCTCCGCAGCCATGGCTTCCTTCTGGATCTCGCCCAGTACGCCGTCATACATCGGCTGTACCGTACGCAGATAGGCATTCATTGTATCATCAGTTACGTAGTTCATGTTCTTCTCTCCTATTTTCTATCACTGGGCACTGGCGTTATATGCCGCCTTTGCTGCCAGGAATTCGTCGTAAGTTTCGCAGTAAACGTGGTTATCTTTGCCCACTGCTTCTACTACATAGTACAGATAGTTATTTTCTTCGGGATAAAGGGCAGCCTTAAAGGAAGATTCCCCGGGGTTGGAAATAGGCCCCAGCGGTAAGCCCTGATTTTTTCTCGTATTGTAGGGAGAATCTATGTTCAGGTCGTCCTGTGTCAGTTCACCGGCAGATTTTCCAACGGCATACAATACTGTGGCATCGATACCAAGGGACATATTCTCTTTCAGACGGTTATAGATAACACCGGCAGCTTTGGGGCGTTCATCGGCAACCTTGATCTCTTTTTCGATCATGGAAGCGATGGTCACGATCTCATCCAAAGAATATTCGCTTTCTTCAACGGCTTTCTGGTACTCTTTTGTATACATTTTATCAAAGCGAGCCAGCATTGCGTTGATAATATCATGGGCTGTCATGCTTTCGTGGAGGAAATAGGTATCCGGGAAGAGATACCCTTCCAGTTTATATTCTCTGTCGGGCAGATCTTTCAGGAAATCGTAATCAAAGGTGCCATTGTTGCATTCGCTGATGAACTCTTCTGCCGTACAGATTTCCGTTTCCGCAACCTTTGCGGCGATCTGCTGAACGTTATACCCTTCGGGGATGGTAATTTTCAGATTTGCCGCAACCTTGCCGCTTTGCAGCAGTTCCATGATCTGACGTTTTGTCAGCCCTGTATCCACTTCATAGGTCCCCTGTTTATAGGTGCCGTCGAATCCTTCCAGCTTACTGGTCATCTTGAAGCCAAAGACGCTGCTGATGAGCTTATTTTCTTTCAGGATCTTGGCAATTTCTTCTGTGCCTGCTCCTTCAGGAATAGTAATGGTAACAGTTTGCCCGCTCAGATCAACTTCTTCTGTGGGCGGATTCATGAGGTGATTCATAAATGTAAAGGAAATCAGCCCCACGATCAGAGCCACCACCAGAACGATCAGCCCTTTTGCAAAGCCTGTCAGATGACGTTTCTTCCGATGCTTGTTTTTTCTTTGGGGGGCAGAAGAATGGTTTCTGCTTTCTCTGGCGGGGCGTCCCTCTCTGGGAGGGTGTTCTTCTCTGGCAGGACGTTCCCTGCGTGTTTCTTCCTGATAGGCTTCTCTTGTCTCTATGGAAAATTCCGCCCGTCTGGCAGCTGCCCGCTGTTCATATTCCGTAAAGCTGTTTTGTTCCTGCACAGGCTCTTCTCTTTTAGGGATGCTTGTGTGTTCATGGGAACTGCGCAGAGGCTGACGCTCTTCTCTGACAGGATATCTTGTATTCCCATCTATGGTATATCTTTCTCTCCGAGGATATCTGGTTTCGGAGTATTCATTTTCTCTGTCGAATCTATCATCCATACGTGATGCTCCTTTCTACATTCCATCATATTATTATACATTTTTCTCCTTTATCCTACAACCTTTTCTTACAATATAAAGGAATTCAACTTTTTCTTTTTCATTTTTCTTAAGATTATTGCAGAAATCCTTAGCTTTGCTATAATTAAAAATGGAAAAAAATCGAGAGGAGAATTTCCGTGAATTATCAAGAGTGTATCCATTATTTAGAAGAAGAAGTCGGCTTTGGTTCTGTACCTGGGCTGGAACGTATAGAATTACTTTGTGAAAAGCTGGGGAACCCCGAACAGAAGCTTCCCATGATCCATATCGCAGGGACCAACGGGAAAGGTTCTGCTGTTGCCATGCTTGCTTCCATCCTGAAAGAAGCAGGATACCGCGTGGGAACCTATACCTCCCCCCATTTGGAACGCTATAACGAACGTTTCCTCATCAATGGTGCGGAGATCTCCGATGATGATTTTGCCAGAGAGATCACTTTGATGAAGGAAATCTGCGAGGAACTGGCGGCAGAGGGTAAGCCTGTGCCTACCCTTTTTGAGATCGTCACCGGTGCGGCATTTCATTATTTCTCCGAACAGAAGGTAGATGTATTGATTTTAGAGGTAGGACTCGGAGGCAAATATGATGCTACAAACGTCGTGACCGCCCCCCTTCTCTCTCTCATTATGTCCATCAGTATCGATCATACGGATTTTCTTGGAGATACCATCGAAAAGATCGCCGCAGAAAAGGCGGGCATCATCAAGAAAAATTGCCCAGTGGTGTTGTATTCTCAGGATGATATAGTATATAATATGATCAAGGATGTGGCAGACCAGATGGATGCTCCATTCTATTGTTTGAATGATGCAGAGATCGATGTCGCTTCGCAAACGCTGGAAGGGACTGTTTTCTCTGTCAAAAATAAATCGATGTCTGTGGAAAATCTGGAATTGCCCCTTTTGGGGTCTTA
>SFGI01000050.1 GCA_004557645.1 [Eubacterium] saphenum
AAAATAAGTCAACTATAAAAGTAAAAATAATTAACTGAAATAAGTTAATCGCTAAAGGGTGAAAAGAAGAAGAGAAGGATTCACTGGTCTTTAGCTCAGTTGGTCAGAGCATCCGGCTCATAACCGGACGGCCCTCGGTTCAAGTCCGAGAAGACCCATTTTGCATCAGTGGTTTAATGGTAGAACATCAGCCTTCCAAGCTGAAAGCGAGGGTTCGATTCCCTTCTGGTGCTTTTGAACGTACTCCGGTGTCCTTCGGGCCCGGGGTATTTTTATGATTAACTTATCATAAAACCTAAATTTCTGATAAGTTAAGTGAGATTTAGTGCAAACAATTAGGCTAACTTATCAAATTTTCATAAGTTAAGGGAAATTCGATTTAAGTTGTTTGCAAAGAAATGCCCCTCTTTCGAGGGGCTGTTTTCATTATTCGGTGAACAATTCCTTTCCGAGGCTTGCCGTGTATTTTGCGCCGGCTGTGAATCCTTTCTCTTCGGTTTCAGCCAGCAAGGCATTTAGCAATTCCTCTGCAGTGAAATAATCTTCGGCGTTTAATTTCTGTTTCAAGAAGTCTTTCAGATTTTCCACTTCTTCACCTCCTGTGATTTGTTCATGTAATTCTTCGTTGCGTTCCTGACAATAGTTGCGGTAAAGTCCTGCAATTTTTTTCATAAAGATACCTCCTGTTGATGCTGTGGTTTTTGCTGCAGGATCATACTCACGACCACCAAAATTTGATGATTTTTTTGCCACCGATTTGCCACCGAAATGCCACTATTTTGCCACCGCCGAGCAAATTTCAATTCTGGACAATAAAAATATGATTCTGGTTAAAAATCGGCGGAAACCTTGATAATTCAAGGGTTTTTGATGGATAAAATTCGGTAAAACTGGTCAATATAGGTTGATAAAAATAAGCCGTTGCTGTAGAATGGTATTATCTGTAGTCCGATAAATGCGGAACGGGGAACTGCAGAGGAAAGAAGGAGTTTATATGCCTGAAATATGGTTTCCCAATTTAGGGATCGAGATCGCCCATCTGGACAGAGTAGCGTTCACGGTCTTTGGCAAAAATGTATATTGGTATGGTATTTTCATCGGCCTGGCGGTCATCATTGGTGTTGGCATGGCCATGAAGGAAGCGAAGCGCACAGGGCAGAATCCTGATATGTATGTGGATTTTATCATCTATGCCCTGATCTTTGCCATCATTGGTGCCCGGCTGTATTATGTTATTTTTTCCTGGGATTATTACAGCGCCCATCCGGAGAAGATATTCGCTACCCGGGAAGGCGGTCTTGCCATTTATGGCGGTATCATCGGTGCGGTGCTGACGGCTGTCGTCTATTGTAAAAAGAAGAAGGTCAATTTCTGGCTTTTGGGGGATACGACAGCTCCCTGCATTGCTTTTGGCCAGATGCTGGGCAGATGGGGCAACTTTTTCAACAGAGAAGCCTTTGGCGGCTTTACCAATGGCCCCCTTGCCATGCGGTTGCAGGTGGCACAGGTGCGTGCCGGCGATATTTCCCAACAGGTGATGGATCATATTATGAATTTCGGCGGCGTGGATTATATTCAGGTGCATCCTACGTTCCTGTATGAATCCATTTGGAATCTGTGCTTGTTTATCCTTTTGGTAACGCTCCGCCCGAAAAAGAGATTTGACGGGCAGATCTTAGGGCTGTATTTCCTGGGCTATGCTCTGGGGCGTGTCTGGATCGAAGGACTGCGGACAGACCAGCTGATGATCGGCCCCTTTGCGGTGAGCCAGCTGCTTTCGGCGGTGCTGATCGTGGCATCTGTGGCGTTCCTCATCTGGAAGGGCAAAAAAGAAAAAGAGAAAAGCGTAACGGAATAAACGGAAACTGCCCTGCCTTCGGGTGGGGCATCTTCATTACATAGGAGTGTTTGCAATGGTTTTATTGACAGCGGAAAATATCAGAAAAAGCTACGGCACAAGGGTGATTTTCGATGATATTTCCTTCAGCATCCATGAAGGGGATAAAATCGGGGTCATCGGTGTCAACGGCACAGGGAAATCTACATTATTGAAGATCATCGCCGGGGTGGATCAGGCGGACAGCGGCACGATCATCACCATGAACGGCATGCGTATCGGCTATCTTTCCCAGAGTCCTTTGTTTGTAGATGGGACGACAGTCCTGCAGCAGGTGTTCCGTGGGGAAAATCCCCAGCTGGCACTGGTCCGGGATTATGAGGAGACCATGTCTGCATTGGCAAAGACCCCTGAAAACGAAGGTTTGGTGAAAAAAGCGGCAGAGCTGGCGGAAAAAATGGATAAGGCAGAAGCCTGGTCTTTGGAAAGCGAAGCAAAGACCATCCTGACGAAGCTGGGCATCTCCGATTTCGAGCAGACGGTGGAGACTCTTTCCGGTGGGCAGAAAAAACGGGTGGCATTGGCGGCGGCATTGATCGCTCCTGTTGACCTGCTGATTTTGGACGAACCTACCAACCATATCGATAATGATACCGTAGACTGGCTGGAAAAACATCTGGAGAAATACTCCAAAGCCCTCCTGATGGTGACCCATGACAGATATTTCCTTGACCGTGTTGCCAACCGCACATTGGAACTGGAAAAGGGCAAGATCTATTCCTATCAGGCCAACTATTCCAAATATCTGGAAATGAAGGCGGAACGGGAAGAGTTGATTGCTGCAGGGGAACGGAAACGGCAGAATTTCCTGCGGACAGAACTGGAATGGGTGCGCCGCGGGGCCCAGGCCAGAAGCACTAAGCAGAAGGCCAGACTGCACCGGTTTGAAGAGATCTCCGCTATCCGTGCGCCGGAGGAAAAACAGAGCGTAGAGCTTTCTTCCGTAGGCAGTCGCTTAGGCAAAAAGACCATTGAGCTGCGGAATGTGAGCAAAGCTTATGATGGCAAAACCTATATCAAGGATTTCAGCTATATTATTTTGAGAGACGACCGGGTAGGCATCATCGGGGACAACGGCTGCGGCAAATCCACTCTGCTGAATATCATGGCAGGCAGACTGCAGCCCGACAGCGGCCAGGTGGAACAGGGCGAGACCGTGAAAATCGGTGTATTCGCCCAGGAAAATGTAGATATGGACGAAAACCAGAGGGTCATCGATTATATTCGGGATGAAGCGGAGATCATCCGTACAACGGACGGACATATCACCGCATCCCAGATGCTGGACAGATTCCTGTTCCCTCCTTCTATGCAGAGAGGGCCGATCTCTATCCTTTCCGGCGGCGAACGGCGGCGGCTGTATCTCTGCCGTGTGCTGATGGGGTCACCTAATATTCTCTTTTTGGACGAGCCTACCAACGATCTGGATATTGAAACGCTGATGATTCTGGAGGATTATCTGGAACATTTCAATGGGGCGGTGGTGGCTGTTTCCCACGACAGATATTTCCTGGATAAGACCATGGGACGCATCTTCGCTTTCCTTGGCAATGGCAATATCCGACAGTATGAGGGCGGCTATTCCGACTGCAAGGCAGCAAGGGAAAGGGAACTGCCTGCCTTTGAGGAAAAGACTGTGAAGGTGAAAAAAGAAGAAGCACCCAGGGAAAAAGCCAATGGGCCCATCAAAAAGATGAGCTATAAAGACCAGCGGGAATATGATTCCATCGGCGACGAGATCGCCGCTTTGGAAGAAAAGATCGCCAAGTCAGATGCGGAAATGGCGGCTTGTGCCACAGATTTTACCCGTTTGCAGGAACTTTCCGCCGAAAAGGAACAGCTGGAAGAAAAGCTGGAGGAACGGATGGAACGCTGGATGGAGCTGAGCGAGCTGGCGGAGGAAATTGAGCGGAATAAGGGTTGATTTTGCCGCCTATTGCAAAAAAGACGCTTTTTTGGTAAACTAAATAGATATTATAAAAAAATAAAGTGTTTTTAAGATTTGGAGAGTGATGACCGTGGACGGCAGTCCAGTGTTGATTGGCTTATTGTTATTTTTAGTATGTTGTTCTGCGTTTTTTTCCGCATCGGAAACGGCGCTGGCTTCCCTGAGCAGGATTCGCCTGCGTAATATGGTGGACGAGCATGTGAAAAATGCAGACCTGATCATGAAGCTGTTGGAAGACCCCAATCGCCTGCTCAGCTCTATTCTGGTGGGCAACAATCTGGTGAACAACGGCGCATCTGCCCTGACGACAGCCCTTGTGATCCAGATGTTCCATGGGAATACAGGCAATGGGGCGGGGATCGCCACTATCATTATCACCATTATCATCCTGATCTTCGGGGAGATCACCCCCAAGACCATTGCAGCCCAGAAAGCGGAAAAGGTAGCCCTGGTGGTGGTAAAGATCATTGCGGTCTGTGTATTCATATTCCGTCCTGTGGTGGCGGTGCTGAATGTGGTGACAGGGGCGCTGATCCGTCTGTGCGGCTGTGACCCCGATGAAAGATCCCCTCTGATCACAGAAGCGGAGCTGAAAACCATCGTAAATGTGAGCCATGAGGAAGGCGTTTTGGAATCGGATGAAAGAACCATGATCAACAATGTATTCGATTTTGGAGATTCCAAAGCCAGGGACGTTATGACCCCCAGAACGGATATCGTTGCGGTGCCTTTGGATGTGACCTATGAGGAATATGTCCGTCTGGTGCAGGAAGAAGGCTTCTCCCGTATGCCTGTTTATGGGGAAGACCTGGATGATATCGTGGGTATTCTGTATGTAAAGGACGTATTTTTCCTGAATGAAGCAGATTTTTCCGCGGAAAAATTCATGCGTGAACCCTTTTTCACCTACGAAAGCAAGCCTTTGGATGAGCTGCTGGCAGAACTGAAAAACAGCCGTTTGGCCGTTGCAGTGGTTCTGGATGAATACGGCGGCACTTCCGGTATGATCACCACAGAGGATATTGTAGAAGAGATCGTCGGCGAGATCGAGGATGAATACGATGATGAAGAAGAGGAGATCGAAGTCATCAAAGATAACGAATTTGTGGTAGACGGCAGCACCCGTCTGGAGGATTTCAACGAAATGGTGGGCACAGAACTGGAAAGCGAGGAAGTGGATACCATCGCCGGATATATCCTGCTGCTGCTGGGCAATTTCCCCGAAAGCGGACAGGAGATCGAAACAGAAGGTCTGCGCATCATTGTAGAGGAAATGGATAAAAACCGAATCGAAAAATTACGTGTTTATAAATAAGTAATCAAAAAGAAGCTGCAAACCTAATTTGGTTCGCGGCTTCTTTTCTTTTGCCGTTATTCTGCTTTGCCGACTGTCTGCAGCATGGTTTCTGTGGTTTCCATATAGTAAGATGCTTCCTGCATGCCTTCGATCTTCAGTTCAGCGGGGATCCCCTTGCTGTCTACGAAGATGGTCGTAGGCAGACCGTTCAGGTTATTCATGATCCAGCCTGCCAGATTCTGGTCGGGCATGATGCCTGTGAAGGTAACACCGGCTTTTTTGTAAGCATCTGCAACAGCTTTTTCTGCCTTTTCGCCGGGGGTATCGATGACTACCTGAATGAAGTTTACATTAGGATATTTTTTCTGCAGGTCTTTGTAGAAGGTTTCCAGGGTATCCAGTTCGTTGATGCCTTCTTCTTCGCAGTAGCTTGCCCAGAAGTTCACAACAGTCATGTTGTAATCATAAAAAACGGTGGTTGTGATGGGATCGCCCTCCAGGGTATTTGTGATGAAGTTCAGGTATTTGCCGTTTTCTTCTGTTGCATCGAGGACAGCCTGTTCATTGGGCATGGAAATTTCGATGCTTTCTTTCAATTCGGGCAGGTGTTTTTCCAGTTCGCGGAAGGTTTCCTGGGCATCGTCGGAGAAATGGTCGATGCCGGAAGCGTAATCTGTCATAAAATAGAAGTGGAAATTGCCTTCCACACCGATTTCTTCTACGTTGTTGAACAATGCCAGTTCCTTTTTCACTGTTTCCGTTTCCAGATTTTCAGCCTTTACCACCAAAAGTTCTACGATGGGGGTCATCAGTTCTTCCACGGGAACGGTGGAATTTGTATCGTTCAGATCAGCCATGTTTTCATCGGGCGCATAATTATACTGCACCTTAGCATAGATCTCGCCGCTGGCATCCACGAAGGAAATGGGGATCAGATTTGTATTTTCCGTTTCTACCCAAGCATCGGGGATGGTATAGGAAAGACCGCATTCCTCCAGTTCAAATTCTGTCTGGATTTCGTGGGGGGCTTCCTCTGCAGTGTCATCCTTTCCGCAGCCGGCTGCGCCGAAAAGCAGGGTCATTGCCAAAAGCAGGGCAAGTTTCTTTCTCATTCTTAAAACCTCCTGTATTCTGTTGTGTTTTGTCTGGATAATATTATATCGAAAAATATTTTTATCCGCAACCGAAAGAGGAAAAGTATGGAAGAAAACCGCAGAAAAAGTCGATTTTAATCATTTTTTAATCTGTTTCGAAGGGATATTTAAAGAGAAAAAACCATACTGGAAGCAGACAAAATGCCATAGAATTGGTATACTGTAGAAAAATGAAACATTTGGAGGAAGTGAGGATATGGAACGAAAAAAGATCCTTCTGGTGGAAGACGAAGTCAAACTGGCTCGCTTTGTGGAACTGGAATTGAAATATGAAGGCTATGATGTCACAGTCTGCCATGATGGCAGGGAGGGCATGAATCAGGCCACCAATGGGGAATTCGACATGATCCTGCTGGATTTGATGCTGCCCGGGCTGACAGGGATCGAAATTTGCCGTCGTGTGCGGAAGTTTTCTCAGATCCCCATCATCATGCTGACCGCCAAGGATGAAGTGATGGATAAGGTGGCAGGACTGGACAGCGGCGCCGATGATTACCTGACGAAGCCCTTTGCCATTGAAGAGCTGCTGGCTCGTATGCGGGTGGCCTTCAAGCACTGCGAAGGCGCCACGGCAAAAAAGACTATTTTACAGGTGCAGGATCTGGAGATCGATACGGAAAAGCGCATGGTGACTGTTGGCGGAAAAGTAGTCGATCTGACAAAAAAGGAATTTGAACTGCTGACCTATCTGGTGCAGAATAAGAATATCGCCTTGACCAGAGAGCAGATTTTGAACGAGGTATGGGGCTATAGTTATATCGGCGAGACGAATGTTGTGGATGTCTATATCCGCTATCTGCGCTCCAAGATCGACGAAGCCTTTGGGAAAAAGTATATCCTGACGATCCGAGGGGTAGGTTATTATGTCAAAGACGAATAAAGACGGGCTGGTGGGCAGCATACAGCACATGGCCATCGCCAAACGTATCACTTTGCTGTACAGCGGCATTTTTTCCCTGTCTCTGCTGTTTATCAGTGTTTTTATGGCACTGAATATTTCCAGTTTGCAGCAGGCAGAAATGCGCAGACAGCTGCAGGATACGGTTTCCAATATCCAGAACTATCTGGAATCGGGAGAGAAGCTGAGTGATGAAGCACTGAGAGAGCTTTTGCAGGATAAATATGTAGAAGTCAGTGTTTTCAGCTTTGCAGAGAATCAAGTATACAATAGTTATACGGGAGAAGCACCCCCGTTTATTTTTCGACCGGAAATGGGAAAAAACAGAGGGCAGAGCGGGGAAGAGGAGGATCTTTCCAAGGATTCAACGATGCTGAAGGAAAACGACCTGTATCAGAAAGGGTATCAGATCAATGTGAGCCGGGAAAACAAAGGCGGCAGCATGGAATATATTCTGGAAAACGAGACAGACCAGCAGTTTATGCTGATTACCAATCATTTTCGTACAGAGCAGGGGGCCTATCGTATCCAAGCCTTCAAGATGTTTGGTGACGGCGGCTATATCATGCGGAATTTCCTGATGAAAATGCTGTTGGTGGATGTATTGGGGATCTGCTGTGCGTTCCTGATCGGCAGATATATCAGCCGCAGGATGCTGAAACCTGTGGAAGCGATTCGCACGGCGGCAGAGCGCATCTCCATCGAAGACCTGAGCCAGCGTATCTCCACGGAAGGCCCCGATGATGAAATGAAGGAGCTGACCATCACCTTCAATTCCATGATCGACCGATTGGATACAGCCTTCCAGCGGCAGAATCAGTTTATTTCCGATGCTTCCCATGAGCTGCGCACGCCTATTGCAGTCATCCAGGGCTATGCTAACCTCATCAACCGCTGGGGAAAAAGCGACCCGGAAGTGCTGCAGGAATCCATCGATTCCATTTTGACGGAAACAGACCATATGAGTGCCCTCATCCGTCAGCTGCTTTTCTTGGCAAAAAGCGACCAAAGCAAGCTCCATGTACAAAAAGCCAAGGTCTCTCTGAATGAGATCGCCGGGGAGTTGGTGCGGGAAATGACAATGCTGCAGGAGGACAGGATCATCACCTTTACCGAGGAGTCGGAGGTGGAACTTTTTGCAGATTATGACCTCATCAAGCAGCTTTTGTGGATACATGGGGAAAATGCCCTGAAATACTCCCGGGAAAAGATCGAAGTGAAGGTCTGGAAGGATCAGAAGTATGGCTATGTTTCCGTGAGGGATTATGGTGTGGGGATCGCCATGGAAGACCTGCCCAAGATATTCGACCGTTTCTATCGGGTGGATAAATCCAGAAACAAGGAAATTTCTGGGACAGGCCTTGGCCTTGCCATTGCCCGTTGGATCGTGGACAGCCATGATGGGGATATCCTGGTGGAAAGCAAGGTGGGAGAAGGAACGGTATTTACCGATAAATTCCCTTTGATTGCACCTGAAATGAAACCCCCATCTAAATTGAAACAGAAAAAAGAAACCTAAAGGGATCAGGCTTGCGGAATTGCTTCTGCAAGCCTTTTTTGCGGCACCGAATCAGAAGGGAAAACGGTATCAAAAGGTATCTATGGTGCATTTCTTAAGAAATCTTTATTTTTTGGCAGATTTCTTGCGGGGGAGGGGCAATTTCGGTATAATATCTTTGTGGGACGGAAGAATGTCTTTTTAAAGAGAGATTTTCCAAACCAAATGCAAAAATGATGATGAAAGAGGGGGAATAGGTATGAAAAAGAAACTGGCGGCATTGCTTTGCGGTGTTATGTGTGTAGGGGCATTTACCGGCTGTTCCAGCACAGAACTGGCTTATCTGCAGATGAGCAAGGATATGCTGGATACCATGGAAGCCTGCAAGGTGGAAGGTACGATGCAGGCAGAGGTGGACTTCGATGCCCTGCAGGGATTTGCAAAAGATGTTGCAAAAGCAACAGATGGAAAATTTGATGCCGATTTTGGCGGAACAGAAATGCCTTCCGGCAAGAAATCTGTGACAGTAGAGTATGATATGAACATGAATATCAATACGCTGGAATATGATATGGCTTTCGATGTGACCTATGAAGGCAAAAAATACGACCTGGGCACCATGTATTACAGCATGACCGATGGTGTCTATGTGACTTCCGATACCCTTTGGGGCGCATATCAGATGGCAGGCAGTTTTATGAAGGACTATGAAGACAGCTATCTTTTCAGTGATGCCTTTGCGAAAGACCTGAAAGCTGTTCTGGCAGCGGACCCCTATATCGAATTGGTTTCTA
>SFGI01000015.1 GCA_004557645.1 [Eubacterium] saphenum
TGAACCCAGCTCGCGTACCGCTTTAATGGGCGAACAGCCCAACCCTTGGGACCTACTTCAGCCCCAGGATGCGATGAGCCGACATCGAGGTGCCAAACCTCCCCGTCGATGTGAACTCTTGGGGGAGATAAGCCTGTTATCCCCAGGGTAGCTTTTATCCGTTGAGCGATGGCATTCCCACTTATTACCACCGGATCACTAAGTCCTACTTTCGTACCTGCTCGAGCCGTCGCTCTCGCAGTCAAGCCACCTTTTGCCTTTGCACTCTTTGAATGGTTTCCAATCATTCTGAGGTGACCTTCGAGCGCCTCCGTTACCTTTTAGGAGGCGACCGCCCCAGTCAAACTGCCCGCCTGACATTGTCCCTCACCCGGATCACGGATGCAGGTTAGAAATCCAATGACATAAGAGTGGTATCCCACCGGCGGCTCCACGAAGACTGGCGTCCTCGCTTCTTAGCCTCCCACCTATCCTGTACATATATCATCGAATCCCAGTATCAGGCTGCAGTAAAGCTCCATGGGGTCTTTCCGTCCTGTTGCGGGTAACCAGTATCTTCACTGGTTCTTCAATTTCACCGGGCGTGTTGTCGAGACAGTGCACAAATCATTACGCCTTTCGTGCGGGTCAGAACTTACCTGACAAGGAATTTCGCTACCTTAGGACCGTTATAGTTACGGCCGCCGTTTACTGGGGCTTGAATTCAAAGCTTCGCTTGCGCTGACCTCTCCTTTTAACCTTCCAGCACCGGGCAGGCGTCAGCCCATATACATCACCTTACGGTTTCGCATAGACCTATGTTTTTGCTAAACAGTTGCTTGTGCCTCTTTTCTGCGGCCTCTTGCGAGGCTCCCCTTATCCCGAAGTTACGGGGTCATTTTGCCGAGTTCCTTAACAACACTTCTCCCGTCGGCCTGTGGATTTTCTCCTCATCTACCTGTGTCGGTTTACGGTACGGGTACACATGACGCTATAGCGGCTTTTCTCGGCAGTGTGGATTCGGAAACTTCCTTACTTTTTTTCAGTCCTCATCACGTTTCACTTACAAGAGACGGATTTGCCTATCTCCCACAGCTTTACGCTTGACCGGGTCTTTCCATTCCCCGGTTTCCCTATCCTCCTGCGTCCCCACAGTTCTGATCATGTGTAGTACAGGAATATCAACCTGTTATCCATCGACTACGACTTTCGTCCTCGCCTTAGGCCCCGACTAACCCTGGGAAGATTAGCTTTACCCAGGAAACCTTAGATATTCGGCCTACATGTTTCTCACATGTATCTCGCTACTCATTCCGGCATTCTCTCTCCTGTTTCGTCCACCATTGCTCTCACTTTGGCTTCGTCCTTGCAGGATGCTCCTCTACCACTCCTAACCTAGTTAGGAATCCGTAGCTTCGGTGTCGTGTTTTAGCCCCGTTACATTTTCGGCGCAGGTTTTCTCGACTAGTGAGCTATTACGCACTCTTTAAATGTATGGCTGCTTCTAAGCCAACATCCTAGTTGTCTATGAAATCCCACATCCTTTTCCACTTAACACGTACTTTGGGACCTTAGCTGTCGGTCTGGGCTCTTTCCCTTTTGTCCACGCGACTTATCTCACGCAGACTGACTCCCGAGGGTATCTTGACGGCATTCTTAGTTTGATATGAGTTGGTAACCTTTTTGGGCCCCGCGTCAGTTCAGTGCTTTACCTCCGTTAGACTCCATCTCGAGGCTAGCCCTAAAGCTATTTCGAGGAGAACCAGCTATCTCCGAGTTCGATTGGAATTTCTCCGCTATCCACACCTCATCACCACGTTTTTCAACACATGTGTGTTCGGTCCTCCAAAGCCTTTTACGGCTCCTTCAACCTGGACATGGATAGGTCACCCGGTTTCGGGTCTACTAATACTAACTTTACGCCCTATTCAGACTTGGTTTCCCTTCGGCTCCGTGGCTTCTGACCACTTAACCTCGCTGGCATTAGTAACTCGCCGGACCGTTCTACAAAAAGTACGCCATCAGACTTGCGTCCTTTGACTGTTTGTAAGCACAAGGTTTCAGGTTCTCTTTCACTCCCCTCCCGGGGTCCTTTTCACCTTTCCTTCACAGTACTGCTTCACTATCGGTCACTAGGGAGTATTTAGGCTTGGGGGGTGGTCCCCCCGGCTTCCCACAGGGTTTCTCGTGTCCCGTGGTACTCTGGATCCTGCTCGCTGCTTCTCAATTTCGTCTACTGGGCTTTCACCGTCTCTGGCTGGCTTTCCCAAAACCATTCGACTATCGATCAGCAATGCTAAATGCAGTCCGCAACCCCGAAGAACCAGGTCCTTCGGTTTGGCCTCTTTCCCGTTCGCTCGCCGCTACTTAGGAAATCGAGTTTTCTTTCTCCTCCTACTGCTACTTAGATGTTTCAGTTCACAGCGTTCCCTTCCATACGCTATGGATTCACGCATGGATACTTGAGGTTTGCTCAAGTAGGTTTCCCCATTCAGAAATCTCCGGATCGAAGGTTGTTTGCACCTCCCCGAAGCTTTTCGCAGCTTACCACGTCTTTCATCGGCTCCTAGTGCCAAGGCATTCTCCTTGTGCTCTTTCTTGCTTGACCAGTTAGGTAGAATTTTCCTTTGATGCTCTGTTTGCTGCGACCATACATTTGTTAAAATGTGAGAGCAGGAAACAATCAAAGGGAAATTCGAATAATAGCTATTTCTCTGGAATGTTTGTAGTAGCGATACTACAATTTGCAACTTTCGTTGCCAGTTCATTTAAGAAAATAGAAAATTTTGTTTTCTCGATTGACTCTATATTGCTTTACTTGTATTCAGTTTTCAAGGTGCAAGTTGTTTTGAAGGTTTGATCCTTCAAAACCGAACAATGAATATTCATTCAACCAATACTCCATAGAAAGGAGGTGATCCAGCCGCACCTTCCGATACGGCTACCCGGCTACCTTGTTACGACTTCACCCCAGTCACTGGCTTCACCTTCGGCGGCTCCTTCCTTACGGTTAGGTCACCGACTTCGGGTGCTTCCAACTCCCATGGTGTGACGGGCGGTGTGTACAAGGCCCGGGAACGTATTCACCGCGACATTCTGATTCGCGATTACTAGCGATTCCAGCTTCATGTAGTCGAGTTGCAGACTACAATCCGAACTGGGACTGGGTTTTTGTGATTTGCTCGACGTCGCCGTTCTGCTTCACTTTGTTACCAGCCATTGTAGCACGTGTGTAGCCCAAGACATAAGGGGCATGATGATTTGACGTCATCCCCACCTTCCTCCGTGTTATCCACGGCAGTCTCCCTAGAGTGCCCAACTGAATGATGGCTACTAAGAATAGGGGTTGCGCTCGTTGCGGGACTTAACCCAACATCTCACGACACGAGCTGACGACAACCATGCACCACCTGTCACCGATGTTCCGAAGAAAAACTCTATCTCTAGAGCGGTCATCGGGATGTCAAGCCTTGGTAAGGTTCTTCGCGTTGCTTCGAATTAAACCACATGCTCCACCGCTTGTGCGGGCCCCCGTCAATTCCTTTGAGTTTCAACCTTGCGGTCGTACTCAACCTTGCGGTCGTACTCCCCAGGTGGAGTGCTTATTGCGTTAGCTGCGGCACCGAGGATTCCTCCCCAACACCTAGCACTCATCGTTTACGGCGTGGACTACCAGGGTATCTAATCCTGTTTGCTCCCCACGCTTTCGAGCCTCAGCGTCAGTTTCAGTCCAGAAAGCCGCCTTCGCCACTGGTGTTCTTCCTAATATCTACGCATTTCACCGCTACACTAGGAATTCCGCTTTCCTCTCCTGTACTCTAGCTTGCCAGTTCCAAATGCAATCCGCGGGGTTAAGCCCCGGGCTTTCACATCTGGCTTGACATGCCGCCTACGCTCCCTTTACACCCAGTAATTCCGGATAACGCTTGCCCCCTACGTATTACCGCGGCTGCTGGCACGTAGTTAGCCGGGGCTTCTTATTTAGGTACCGTCATTTGTTTCGTCCCTATTGATAGAAGTTTACGATCCGAAAACCTTCATCCTTCACGCGGCGTTGCTGCATCAGGGTTTCCCCCATTGTGCAATATTCCCCACTGCTGCCTCCCGTAGGAGTTTGGGCCGTGTCTCAGTCCCAATGTGGCCGATCACCCTCTCAGGTCGGCTACTGATCGTCGCCTTGGTGGGCTGTTATCTCACCAACTAGCTAATCAGATGCGGGCCCATCCTATACCGAATTACTCCTTTTCTCACAGAAGGATGCCCTTCCGTGATGACATGCGGTATTAGTCACCGTTTCCAGTGATTATTCCCCAGTATAGGGCAGGTTGCCCACACGTTACTCACCCGTCCGCCACTAAGATGAGAAGAAATCCTGCCGAAGCTCTCATTCTAATCATCTTCGTTCGACTTGCATGTGTTAAGCACGCCGCCAGCGTTCATCCTGAGCCAGGATCAAACTCTTATATTAAAGTTTAATCCTAGCCAGTTAATCTGGCTAATTACCTCCGGTTTTTCTAAACCGGCAAACCGTCTTTCGCATTCGTTTCCGTTTGCTTGAATTGACTATGGGTTGTGTGTTCATATCCATTGTTCAGTTTTCAAGGATCAAGTCTGCTTTTTCAGCAGCGAAGACTATTTTATCAAATCTTCTTTTTCTTGTCAAGTACTTTTTTAAGTACTTTTCTTTTTTATTTTCAACCACACTTGAACTTGGTTTAAATAAAATGGCGGAGAAGGAGGGATTTGAACCCTCGCGCCGCTATTAACGACCTAACCGCTTTCCAGGCGATCCCCTTCAACCACTTGGGTACTTCTCCATAAATGCTCTCAGTTCATAATGTGATATTCAATTGACGGAGAGAGTGGGATTCGAACCCACGGCCCCTTTCGGAGTCACTGGTTTTCAAGACCAGCTCCTTAAACCACTCGGACACCTCTCCATGGATTTGAGTTGCTTCTTCTTGAGCAGCGAAACCTTGATTATTATATCTTACCGTCCACCGGTTGTCAAGCATTTTTTTGCTCTTTTTTGTATTTCTTTTTTTAGCAACCCTAGCGCCATGTTCGTGTCGCTCAGCGGTGATATAGATATTACAGCATAATCCTTCAACTGTCAACCCTTTTTTTGAAATTTTCCGACAATTTTTTTCTTACATTATTTATAACAAAAACGAATTTTCATGTATATGGCTTTTCCTGTAAAACCATGCTACAATATGAACTGCATCAACAATGATTTTATCCCAAGGAGGCCATTATGAAAACCGTTACCGAACGTTTTTTAACATATGTAAAACACCATACCACATCCGATGAAGATTCTCGCTCCTTCCCCAGCACCAAAACCCAGCTGACTTTTGCTGCATTTCTGGCAAAAGAATGCGAAACTATCGGGCTGCAGTCCGTTTCCGTTGACAAATACGGCTATGTGACAGCCACACTTCCCGGCACCATGCAGGATGCTCCTACCATTGGTTTTATTGCCCACATGGATACCAGTCCCGATGCCAGCGGCGAAAATATCCTTCCTAATATTGTAGAAAATTACGACGGCGGCAATATCCCCCTGAATGGTACCAGTCTCTCCCCTACTGAATTTCCTTTCTTAAGGGATTATATTGGTCAAACCCTGATCACCTCTGATGGGACAACGCTCCTCGGCGCAGATGACAAAGCCGGTATTGCCGAGATCCTGACTGCCATGGAATATCTGATGGCTCATCCCGAAATCCCCCATGGGGATATCCGGATCGCCTTCACCCCCGATGAAGAGATCGGCAAGGGCGTCGATTTCTTCGATGTTGCATCCTTTGGCGCAGATTTCGCCTATACTTTGGACGGCGGTCGCATCGGCGAATTGGAATACGAAAACTTCAATGCCGCACGGGCCATTATCCGCATCAAAGGGAAAAACGTGCATCCCGGTACAGCGAAAAATGTTATGGTAAATGCCGCCCTTATCGGTACAGAAATCGCTTCTCTCCTGCCGGAAAGAGAGATCCCTGCCAAAACAGAAGGCTACGAGGGCTTTTTCCATCTCTGCTCCTTCCAAGGGGATGTTACTTCTGCCACTCTGACTTATATCATCCGTGATTTTGATAAAGCTTCCTTCGAGCACCGCAAAGATTTGATCCGTCTTATCGTGGAACGAAAAAACACACAGCATCAGGGTGCTATCGAACTGGAACTGCGGGATGAATACTACAACATGCTTTCTCAGGTTGAACCTCACATGGAGATCGTTGACCTTGCAAAGCAGGCTATGCTGGATTGCGGCGTGACCCCCATCATCCAACCCATCCGCGGCGGTACCGACGGTGCCCGTCTTTCCTTCATGGGCCTGCCCTGTCCCAATCTCTTTGCCGGCGGTCATAATTTCCACAGCAATTACGAATTTGTTCCTGTTGCTTCCATGGAAAAAGCCGTTCAGATGATTGTTCGTATCGCAGAACTTGGCGCAGCCCTTGACTTTCCAAAAAACGTATGATAGAATTCTCTCGTAATAATGTTAACAGCAACGATTGAGTATATGGGCAAAGCTGGTTACAACCGCAGAGAGCAGTCCGGTCGGTGAAAGGATTGCAGTACAGTATTTGTAAATTACGCCTCATGAGCTTTGTGCAGGAAATGGCGCAACGTCCGCTCCCCGTTACAGGAGCCGAAAGATGTTTGTCTTTTGATAAGCATAAATTAAGGTGGTACCACGGGTTCTCTCGTCCTTTCGACGATAGAACCTTTTTTATTGCACAAAGCAAAAAAACATGTTACATTCCAAGCATAGACTGTATTTATTTGCAAAATGCAGGACATGCATAGAATGAAAAGGGATTTTCAAGCAACTCCCTGAGTAAGGCAAAGCCATCCAAATATCTTATGTAAAAACGATGATAGAAAAGGAGAATATGACTATGAATGCTTATGAAGTATTGAAAGAACGCGGCTTTATCGAACAGCTGACCCACGAAGAAGAAATCAAAGCCCTTTTTGAAAAAGGCGGCGTTACCTTCTATATCGGTATCGACCCCACAGCAGACAGCCTCCATGTTGGTCATTTCCTGACCGTTATGGCTATGGCACACATGCAGCGCTGCGGCAACCGCCCCATCTGCCTGGTGGGCGGCGGCACAGCTATGATCGGCGACCCCTCCGGCAAGGCGGATATGCGTAAAATGATGACAGTAGAAACCATCGACCATAATGTAGCCTGCATCAAAAATCAGCTGTCCCGCTTCATCGATTTCAATGAAGGCGAAGGCGGCGCGATCATCGTAAACAACGGCGACTGGCTGAGAAACCTGAACTATATCGAATTCCTACGGGAAGTTGGTGTACACTTCTCCGTAAACCGTATGCTGACAGCAGACTGCTTCAAAACCCGTATGGAAAAAGAAGGCGGTCTGACTTTCCTGGAATTCAACTACATGATCATGCAGGGCTACGACTTCTATGAACTGAACCAGAGATACAACTGCTCTCTGCAGATGGGCGGCAACGACCAGTGGTCCAACATCATCGCCGGCGTAGAACTGATCCGGCGGAAAGCGCAGAAACCCGCTTACGGTATGACATTCAAGCTGCTGACAAACAGCGAAGGCGTAAAAATGGGTAAAACCGTCAGCGGTGCTGTTTGGCTGGACCCTGAAAAAACATCCCCTTACGAATTCTATCAGTACTGGAGAAACGTTGGTGATAAGGATGTTGAAAAATGTCTGGCTCTGCTGACTTTCCTGCCTATGGATGAAGTACGCCGTCTGGGCGCACTGGAAGGTGCTGAAATCAATAAGGCAAAAGAAGTTCTGGCGTTTGAACTGACAAAGATCGTTCATGGTGAAGAAGAAGCAACAAAAGCACAGGATGCCGCAAGAGCCCTTTTCGGCAAAGGCGCCGCTACAGCTGATGCTCCTTCCACAGAAATCCCCGCTTCCGAATTTGCAGAAGGCATGGATATCCTGACACTGCTGACAACGATCAAAGTCGTTCCTTCCCGTTCCGAAGGCAGACGTGCCGTACAGCAGGGCGGCGTAAAGCTGGCAGAACAGCCCGTCAAGGATGTTGATTTCAAAGTAACAACAGACCTGTTCACCGATGGCAAGCTGCTGGTACAGAAAGGCAAAAAGACATTCCACAATGTTATCCTGAAATAATGCAGACACAAAAAGGGTCGAACAAATGTCCGACCCCTTTTTTTATTGCAAAATGAAATTTTTCAGTTCTTCCGTTGTATGTACCAAATGGGCCGCTCCTGCTTTCCGCAGAAAATCCTCATCCCGAAAGCCCCAAGTGACACTGACGCAGTCCATCCCTGCGTTTTGGGCTGTCAGGATATCTACCTCCGAATCTCCCACATACAAACAATCTTTGATGCTCATCCCCAGCCGTTTCGCCGCTGTAAGCACCATATCCGGTGCCGGCTTCCGACGGATGCCATCCACTTCCCGTTCTCCTGCCGCTGCATCGATAGTTCCCGGGAAATATTTTTCACACAACCCTTTCACCGCCAGATCAAATTTATTAGAGACTACACCAATTTTCAGTCCTGCCTTCCGCAGTTCTCCCAGCAGGGGCAAAATCCCCTTATAGGGAGCTGTTTTCTCCTCCATATGAGTTTTGTAATATTCCTGATATTCCTTCAAATATTTTGTAAAATCTGTTTCCGAAATCTCCTTTGGCAAAGCCTCTTTCATCAGCCGTTCGCTGCCGTTTCCCAAAAATCTGCGTATTTCTTCTCTGTTCCGCAAGGGAAATCCGTATTTCTCCAGAATGGCATTCACACTATCCGTCAAATCGTCCAGTGTATCCAACAGGGTTCCGTCTAAATCGAATAAAGCTGCCTGATATCTCCCCATCACTCCACCTCCATCTTTCTCTTATTGTAACGCCCTTTTTTATCCATTTCAATCCTATCGATTTCTCTTGGATTTTTTTTGCCCACCCCCTTGCCATTTCGTCCCAATAGGTCTATAATGTATTTGAAAAGAAACATTTTTTCTAACCAAATAAATCCTCAGTCTTTTCAAAAGACTGTCGCACATTTTCTTTAAAGGAGGAATTCTTATGGCAAAGAAAGTATTGATGTTAGCAGGCGACTTTACAGAAGATTATGAAACAATGGTACCTTTCCAGGCAATGCAGATGCTGGGCTATCAGGTAGACGTTGTATGCCCTGACAAAAAAGCAGGCGACATTATCCGTACAGCAATTCACGACTTTGAAGGCGAACAGACATACTCCGAAAAGAGAGGTCATAACTTCGCTCTGACAGCAGATTTCGACACAGTAAACACAGCTGATTACGCAGGTCTGTTCATCACAGGCGGTCGTTCTCCCGAATATCTGAGACTGACACCCAGAGTGATCGAAATCGTTCAGGAATTCTTCGCAGCAAATAAACCCGTTGCAGCAATCTGCCATGGTCCTCAGATCTTGACAGCTGCAAACGTTCTGAAAGGCAAAAAAGCAACAGCTTATCCCGCAGTTGGCCCCGATATCACATTGGCTGGCGGCGAATATGTTCCCGTAGATGCTGCTGAAGCAGTCGTAGACGGCAACCTGGTAACAGCTCCCGCTTGGCCTGGCGACTCCGCTATCGTAAGAGAATTTGTAAAACTGATGGGCACGAAATGGGAACTGTAATCCCCACCCCCATTACATAACATCTTCCTAATCAAAAAGCAGGGAGGACTTTTCTTCGGAATTGCCCTCTCTGCTTTCCTTTTATCTCAATTTCACTGGAACTTTTTCCGCAATCCATGCCTTCCCCACCTGCACACCGCAGTCATAAGCAAGGATTTTCACGCCTGCCGCCGCTGCATCTCTCAAGGCTTCTGTGAATTTTCCATCTCTCTTCATTGGGCCGAAATTCTTTCATCCCTTTCATCTGGATAACAAACAACACCGCCGCTTCATAGCCCTCTTTCTTCGCTTTGATAAGCTCCCGCAGGTGCTTCGTCCCCCGTTCCGTGGGCGCATCAGGAAACATGGCAATGCCATCCTCCTCCAGTGTCACCCCTTTTACCTCGATAAAGCCCTTTCGCTCTCCCTTCTGGTAGTATATATCAAATCGGGAATTTCCATATTTCACTTCCCGTTTCAAAAAATCCACTTCGCCGATCTCCTCTATTTTTCCTTTCGCCAGCGCTTCCGCTGCCATCTGATTCGCTGCCTGGGAATCCATATTCACCAGCATATCTCCCTTATAAACAGCGATCAGGGAATACTTCGTCTTTCTCCCCTCTTTGTCCGCTTCTTCCAGAAAAACTCTCGCCCCTTCCAAGAGCAATTCCTTGCATCGACCTGTATTTTTCACATGGACCATTTCTTCCTGCCCGTCCAGCTCCACGAATGCTGTGAAACGGTTCACTCTCCGCAAGAATCTGGCTTCTACCATTTTTCCGTATTCCATTTCCATCTCTCCTTCGAAAAGATTATATCATCTGTTTCCTGAATCGAAAAGAACCTTGTACAAGCCATCCTTTTCTTGGTATAATAAAGAATAATTTATTTATGAAAGGAGTCCTTCTTTTGTCAAATATCGCAATGGAAGAAAAAATAAGAAATCTCTCTGCTGATTATATTTATCAGCAGGCTGTTGGCTCTCTGCTGCTGATGCTCATGAGTGCCATGGAAGATGCAGAAAAAGGCGTAACTGCCCTGCCCTATGAAATCCCCGCCGATGTGCAGGAGATCAAAGATGAAATCAAAGCTTATCTCATCCGTTTGGAGGATTTGCTGGACAGCGATACCGAATCCCGTATGGTTGCTCTGGAGGATTGCATGGAACTGAAAAAACGCCTGCTTTCCATCTATGAAACCATCTACAGCTATTTCTCCCAGTGGAACATCATCTCTACTCTGGTCAGCGATCAGGTAGCCCTCCGCAAATATAAAGAAGACGGTGTTTCCCAGAAACAGGTAGAATGGTCTCTCTTCTTTGCAGACTGCCACGCTTTCATGGAAAGCGCAGAAACCCTTTTGGATCAGAAAAACTATATGGGTCAGATTCTGAAATGTATGCCCATCTATATGACAAGAGATAAATACTACGATAACGTCCGTGCGTCCCTGGAAGCTGCTTTTGCAGGGGAAAGCAGGGAATTCATCGAAGTTTCCCTGAAAGCCTTTGAAGGCTTCTGCAGCCCCCAGGAAAACCCTCTTTACGGTAAATACTTCCCCGAAATTGCAGAATGGATCGGTCAGAAGCGTATGCAGCTGCCCCATAATCTTTCCGATGATGAACTTTCTGATTTCTACGAAGAGCTGAAAGAAGTTTTTGAAACACTGGAACAGATCGAAGAATACTTCTCCTGCATCCTCCACGATATCAATTCCCTGATCCTGCTGCTCTATCTGACCTATTCCTTCCGAGATATCACAGAAGGCAGCGCAGCCTATGCCGATCTGTACCACACCGTATGCGCTTTCATCAGCGATCAGCTCTCCCTGACAGAAAAAGCAGCATATCTGGATACTCTGACAGAACAACTGGAAGCAGCCGTAGAACCTGTCATCGATAAAGCAAACGTCATCGGCAAGGAAGAATTCGAACTGCTGCAGAAAGCAGGCTCCTTCGCAGGCTTCTCCGATGATACAAAGAAGGTACTGATGACAGAAGAATTCATCCGTGAATGTTTCTTTGGCGATCTGAATGATGAGCTGTTCCATTTCGATCTGCCCGAAGATCTGCCCCCTGCCACAGCAGAAGAAAAGAAGGCTCTCTTCGATGCTTTCATTGCAAAAACAAGAAACCATTTCGATACCCTGCCCGCTCAGACAAGAAAACTGGCGATGCAGAACCTGACCGGTGCCCTGCCCCCCATCTATTCTGTCCATGATGTCATGGATATGATGATGGAAGCCATTGACAAGGCTTCCTCCGAAGAGCAGAAAGTTCTCATCGTAGATAAAGTCGGCATGGTATTCAGAGATAACGGCTGGCAGTCCATCACAGAAGGCCACGTCCATGGCGAGGATTGCAGCTGCGGTCACGATCATCACCACCATCACCACCACGATCACGACTGTGGCTGTGGTCACGACCACGAACATCATCACCACGAACATGATTGCGGCTGCGGTCACAACCATGACCACGATCATCACCATCACTAAGGAGGGATTTTCATGTTTGCATTCAATCATTATAACTATAACGTACTGGATCTGGAAAAAAGTATGGCTTTCTATGAAGCCGCTCTGGGTCTGAAGGAAGTGCGGCGCAAAGAAGCCCCCGATGGCAGCTGGAAGCTGGTTTATCTGGGCGATGGCAAATCCGATTTCACTCTGGAGCTGACATGGCTGCGGGACAGAAAAGAACCCTATAACTTGGGCGAAAACGAATTCCATCTGGCATTCAAAGCCGATGATTACGAAGCGGCTCATGCAAAGCATAAAGAAATGGGCTGCATCTGCTTCGAAAACCCTGAAATGGGCATCTATTTCATCAATGATCCCGATAACTATTGGCTGGAAATTATTCCTTGATGCGAATACATTTACAAAAAATTTCCTAAAAAGGCAGCGGAACAGTTCCGCTGCCTTTCCATTTTTTCTTATGTCTTTATCCTATGTAAGAAGTAATTCTATAAAATCAGATAAAATCCTCTCTCATGGGCGCAAACGCATCGATCAACAGTGTATCTTCCAGTGCAATGATGCCATGGGGCACATCAGGGCCTACCATGACGCTGTCCCCTGCCTGCACTTCTTTCGTTTCTGCCCCAACGGTATAGGTGCATTTGCCAGAAACAATGGTAGAACACTGCTCATGGGGATGGGCATGGCTGGGGATCACTGCGCCTTTTTTCATTTTGATCTCACAGATCATCATAGCTTCGCTGTAACCCAGCACTTTTCTTTCCACGCCTTCCCCGGCGGGTGTCATTGCCACATCTTTGCCAAATACAAACACTTCGCTGCCCTTTTCCAGATTCTCTTCCTCCTCCTATCTCCTCAAATTATCTGTCAAAATATTTACTCTTGCCTGTGACGCTCAAAGGGATGCCAAACCAGACAATGTCGTCCCCTTCCATATCCATCCAAGCCTTGCCGATGGAAAACATGATGCGGTTATCCACAAAATCCATCTGGGCTGCCACAGCGGCAGAGGATAACGCGATCCCCAAATTCACATAATCAAAGGCGCAGCTGCCACCTTTCTGATTACAGTTGCCGCAGTTTTGCAAACCGCAAAAGCCGCAGTAGGTCAGTCCCAAATATGCTTTTTTCGTCCCGATCAGCACCACCGCTTCGGAATCTCGTACATTTCCTGCATCTCTTTTAAAAAAGGCATTGGCTTCTCCTGTTGCTTCGAAAATTTCTTCCATCTTATCCGCCAGCTTGTCTTTTTCTTCTCCTGTCAAAACCAGCGTTTCAATACGGTCGATCCCTCTGGCTTTCGGTGCCGTTCTTGCAGCCGCACACATCTTCGCCGCTGTAGCCAATACGCTTCTTTCTTCCAAGTCTCTGCTTTCGTATCTCATCCTTCTGCCTCCTTTTCACTACGGTTAAATACACAAATGCTGATGTAACAATTGACTTACTCTGTGTTTAACTCCTGTAACCTGTAAAGCATTTCCATAAGCATTTCTACATTTTCTTTGCCCAGATATGCTTTGATCCCATCCTGTGCCTTCTGCCATCTGGGATTTGCATCTTCCAGCAATGCCATCCCTGTTTCGCTGACCTGAAATTGATGGTTCCTTGCATTTTCCTTTGCCAGATCAACGATCAGCCCTCTTTCCAGCAAGGGTTTCAGATTTCGCACCAACGTGCTTCTGTCCAGATTCACCTGCTCTGCCAATTCACTGGTGCTGGCCATCTCCAGTCGACCCAGATTTTTCAGCAGAGAATACTGGCTCGTGGTCAAACCCACCTCTTGCAGTGCTCCATCGTAATATTCCGTGATGGCATTGGATGCTCTCCGCAATGTGATACAATGACATTGGCTTTGATTGATTTTTTTGAATTTCATATCATCCTCCATACCGTGTATATACACAAAATAGCATTCTTTTCTCATTTTGTCAATAATTTTTATAGCAGAAAACCCCTCCGATCTCTCGGAAGGGTTTTGCATCTCTTATTTCTTCAGCTGTGCCAGTCTTTCTTCTACCTGTGCCAGCATTGCTTTATATTTTTCTTCTTTTGCTTTTTCTTCTTCGATTACATGGGCAGGAGCCTTTGCAACGAAGCCCTGGTTTGCCAGTTTCTTTTCTACACGTTCTACTTCCTTCTGCAGTTTTGCCTGTTCTTTTTCCAGACGTTCGATCTCTTTTGCAAAATCGACCAATTCTGCCAGAGGCATATAGATGGTAGCATCTTTGATCACAACGGATACCGCATCTTCACCGATGCCAGCTTTATCTTCCTGTACGGTTACTTCGCTTGCATGGCCCAGTGTCTTGAAGAATACTTTGGAATGTTCAAAGATATAACGAACTTCTTCGTTTTCGGAAACAACATAAACATGTACCTTTTTGGAAGGTGCAACGTTCATTTCCGCACGGATGTTACGGATATTTCTTACCGCTTCCTTGATGGCGTCGATTTCCGCTTCGTTTTCTTTGTAGTTCCATTCTTCTTTATATACAGGCCACTGAGAGATCATGATGCTTTCTTCTGTATCCTGAATATGCATAAACAGTTCTTCTGTAATGAAAGGCATGAAGGGATGCATCAGCTTCAGAGCATTGATCAGAACCTGCTTCAATGTCCACAGAGCTGCTTCTCTTGTGTTGTCTTCTTTGTTATACAGACGAGGTTTCACCATTTCGATGTACCAGTCGCAGTACTCATCCCAAATGAAGTCATATACCTTCTGTGCTGCCAGGCCCAGTTCATAATGATCCAGATTTTCCTGTACTTCTTTTGCCAGAGTGTTTACCTTGGACAGGATCCATTTATCTGCGGAAGTCAGCATCAGCAGTTTTGTGCTTGTTTCTTCTTCCATGTTCATCATAACGAAACGAGAAGCGTTCCACAGCTTGTTGCAGAAGTTTCTGCAGTTATCCAGTCTTTCCCAATAGAAGCGCATATCGTTACCGGGTGCATTGCCTGTGATCAGCATCAGACGCAGGGGGTCAGCACCATAGTTTTTGATAACTTCCAGAGGATCGATACCGTTGCCCAGAGATTTGGAGAACTTACGACCCTGATCGTCACGGATCAGACCATGGATCAATACATCACTGAAAGGTTTTTCGCCGATCTGTTCCATACCGGAGAATACCATTCTGATTACCCAGAAGAAGATGATATCGTAGCCTGTTACCAGTACGCTTGTGGGATAGAAATGTTTCAGTTCTTCTGTTTCATGGGGCCAGCCCAGTGTAGAGAAAGGCCACAGGGCAGAGCTGAACCAAGTATCCAGTGTATCTTCGTCCTGTCTGATGTTTGCAGAGCCGCATTTTTCACATTTGCCGGGGTTTGCCTTCGCTACTGTGATATGACCGCAGTCATCGCAGTAGTAGGCAGGGATTCTGTGACCCCACCACAACTGACGGGAAATACACCAGTCGCGGATATTTTCCAGCCAGTGCATATAGATCTTACCGAAACGATCGGGAACGAATTTCAATTCCTGATCCTGATAAACCTTCATTGCGGGTTTTGCCAGTTCTTCCATTTTAACGAACCACTGCAGTTTGATCATAGGTTCGATGGCAACGTGGCATCTTTCGTGGCAGCCTACGGCATGGGTGATATCTTCGATCTCTACCAGATAGCCTTCTTCATCCAGTTGCTTTACGATTTCTTTTCTGGCTTCCATTCTGTCCATACCGGCAAATCTGCCAGCCAGTTCATTCATGGTGCCGTCATCGTTCATTACACAAATACGGGGCAGATCGTGTCTCAGGCCAACTTCAAAGTCGTTAGGGTCATGGGCAGGTGTGATTTTTACAACACCGGTACCAAATTCTCTGTCTACATAGGAGTCCGCAACAATGGGAACTTCTTTATTCAGAACAGGAACAATACAGGTTTTGCCGATCAGGTGCTGATATCTTTCATCTTCGGGATGAACTGCAACAGCTGTATCACCCAGCATCGTTTCAGGTCTTGTCGTTGCCAGTCTCAGCTTTTCATCAGAACCAACGATGGGATAGTTGATATGATAGAAATGACCAGCTGTATCCACGTGTTCTACTTCTGCGTCAGAAATTGTGGTCTGACATTTGGGACACCAGTTAATGATCTTTTCGCCACGGTAAATATAGCCTTTTTCATACAGTCTGCAGAAAGTTTCCAGAACAGCTTCGGAGCAGCCTTCGTCCATGGTAAAACGAACACGATCCCAGTCGCAGGAGCAGCCCAGTTTACGCAGCTGATTCAGGATAATACCGCCGTATTCTTCTTTCCATGCCCATGCCCGTTCCAGGAAGCCTTCACGGCCAACATCTTCTTTTGTCAGGCCTTCGGAAGCCATTTTCTGAACGACTTTCAGTTCTGTAGAAATACTTGCATGGTCGATGCCGGGTACCCACAGGGCATTGTAACCAGCCATTCTCTTCCATCTGATCAGGATATCCTGCATGGTATTATCCAAGGCATGGCCCATATGCAGCTGCCCTGTAATGTTCGGGGGTGGCATTACGATACAAAAAGGTTCTTTTGTTTTATCTACTTCTGTATGGAAATATTTCTTTTCCATCCATTTGTTGTAGAGTCTTTCTTCTACAACAGAGGGGTCAAAATTTTTCGCCAACTCTCTCATTGTGGTTTTCCTCCTATATTTTTATTTCACCGTGAAAAAAGAAAAGAGCCTTCGCCCAAAAAGGACGAACGCTCGCGGTACCACCTTCATTCCCGTTCCATTCGAAACGGACACTTTACGGTCTGTAACGGGACCTCCCGTTTTCGCCTACACAAGGGGATGCCCTCTTCAGCGAAACGACTCCAATGCTACCTTCCACATCTTTCCTGCAAAGGGCCTTTCAGCCGGTGAGCCCTTCTCTCTGAGAATTCTGGATGTGTACTCCTCTTTTTCTCTGTCTTTCACAGTGCTATATTTTGTTCTATACCACAAGATTTTATTCAATTCGTCTAATTTTGTCAAGGGTATTTTAGTAATTATTCTGTATACATCGAAAAGCGGAGAAAAAGAGAGAGAATACGTTCTTTCTATTCGTTTACGTAATAGAAAGGATGTATTCTCTCTCTTTTTTGCGTAGCAAACGGGCTTCTGTTTTCGCAGAAAATTGAAGATTTCTCCGCTTTATGTAAATTTCTCTTTATTTTTCTCTGTCCTTCGGATAACGGGAAATATTCAGCAAGATCCCCACCATTGCCATCAAGAACAGCAGCGATGTACCGCCATAGCTGATAAAGGGCAATGGCTGCCCTGTATTGGGGATGGTGTTCGTTACTACGCCGATATTGATGATGGACTGGAAAGCAATGACTGCCGTGATACCTGTCGCCACCAGCATACCAAAGGAATCCTTGGCGTTGATGGCGATACGGATTCCTCTCCAGATCAGCACCGCAAACAGCAGGATAACCAACGCTGCCCCCACGATACCCAATTCCTCGCAAATGATAGCGAAGATGATATCATTATAGGCTTCGGGAATAAATGTCTTTTGTCGGCTCTGCCCCAAGCCAAGGCCAAATAAGCCGCCGGAGGCCAAGGCATACAGGGACTGGATAGTCTGGAAGCCTGCACCTGTCGGGTCGCTCCAAGGGTCCAGCCAAGTCTGGATACGTCCTAATCGATATCGGAACTGGGGCAGCAGGATGGCAATGGCACAAAGGGGCACTGCACCGGCGATGGCAGCCCCGAAATACCACACACGAGGGCTGGCTACAAAAAGGATCGTCGCTCCCATCAGCCCTACCAGCAGCGCAGAAGAGAAGTTCGAGACAGCAATCAGCGCCACAGGTAGCAGCAAAACAACGCAAGCCTTTGCAAAACCCTTCAGATTTCCCAATTCCTTCCGATGGTCTATCACATAGACAGAAAGGTACAAAATAACTGCGATCTTCGTAAATTCTGAAGGCTGGAAGGATAAAGAACCAATCCCCAACCAACGCTTCTGACCGCCCAGCTCCGTACCAAAGAAGGGCAGCATCACCAGAAACCCATTGGATATCCAATAGGCCAGCCATGCAAAGCGTTTCCAGAAGGTATAGGGGATATTCATACAGAACACCATAGCGCAGATGCCCAGTGCCGCCCAAAGGCTCTGACGCTTCAGAAAATAAAACATATCGTTATGGAAGCGTTCCGTGGTCATCGTATAATAATAGCTGGAGCTGAAAATCATGACAACGCCAAAAAGCACCAGCGTCAGCACGATGAACATGACCGTGAAATCATATCCCAAAGGCTTGATATACTTCCGCTTCGCGGTTTTCTTTTTCGGTTTGCCAGGATTTTTACCCATTTTCACACCTCATTCAGAGAGTTTTATTTCAAATAACCTCTTACCTGTTCCTTGAACATGTCGCCCCGCTGTTCATAGTTGTCGAACATGCCCCAGCTTGCACAGGCAGGAGAAAGCAGCACGCAGTCCCCTGCTTCCGCTTTTGCTCTGCACAGGTCTACAGCTTCTTGGAAGGTTTCGCAGTCGGAAATTGCTGTGAAACCAAATTTCTCAGCGGATGCACGCACCTTGGGTGCCGTTACGCCAATCAAGACCAGATGTTTGACTCTGCCGGGGAAGAGCTGTGTCCATTCGTCGAAGGAGCTGCCCTTGTCATAGCCGCCGCCAATCAGCACGATAGGCTTTTTCATGGCCAGCACCGCACGGATAGATGCGTCTACATTGGTCCCCTTAGAGTCGTTATAATAATCTACGCCATCCACTGTGGCAACGTATTCGATTCTGTGTTCCACCCCTGCAAAGGCCTTCAGCACGCTTCTGATAGTATCCAGAGGCACATTGGCACAAATGCCTGCTGCCGCTGCCGCCATAACGTTTTCGTGGTTGTGTACGCCCAAAATCTGCAGGTCGTTTACATTGATGAGTGTTTCATTGATATTTCCCCAACGCACTTCGATGTTTTCCCCATCCAGATAGATGCCTTCTTCCAGTTTTTCAGAAGAACTGAAGAAAAACACCTTTGCCGCTGTTTTATCTGCCATTTTGCGGCAGGCTTCATCGCCATGGTTCAGGATGCAGAAATCCTCTGCTGTCTGTTTTGCAAAAACTCTTTCCTTCATGGCAATGTAAACTTCCATGGTTTTATGTCTATTCAGATGGTCGGGGGTGATATTCAGCACCGCACTGATGTGGGGATGGAATTCCTTCGCTTTTTCCATCTGGAAGCTGCTGATCTCCGCAACCACCCAGTCTTTTTCCGTTAGGCGTTCCACCTCGCCGCTGTAGGAAATACCGATATTCCCTACTACCGCTGTTTCAGGATAAACCGCCTTCATGATCTCCCCGGTCAGTGTTGTTGTTGTCGTTTTGCCGTTTGTGCCTGTGATGGCTGTGATGGGGCAGAGTGTCAGACCATAAGCCAATTCCACTTCGCTGATCACATTCACACCGGCTGCCTCTGCCGCTGCGATAAAGGGCAGATCACAGGGGATGCCGGGGCTCAGCACGATGATGTCCTGTTCGCAGGCGATATCATCAGGGTTCGCACCTGTGTAAAGCACGATTCCTTCGTTTTCCAAAGAAAGCACATCCGCAGAGATAGCGTCTCTTTTTTTCATATCCTGCAGTGTCACTTCCGCACCCAGTCTTTTCAGCAGCTTTGCCGCAGCGATACCGCTTTTGGCCATACCGCAGACCAGTGCCTTTTTACCATTGTATTCCACGTTTGATTCCTTCTTTCCGATTTCTATTACAGGAACATATTTTTACAGCCCAGGAAACCGATCAGGCAAAGCAGCGCTGTTGTCACATAAAATAGCGTTACAACCTTTGTTTCTCTCCAGCCGCATTTTTCCAAATGATGATGGAAGGGAGCCATCTTGAACAGACGTCTGCCTTCGCCGTATTTTCTCTTTGTGATCTTGAACCAGCCTACCTGCAGCATAACCGTAATGGATTCCCACAGATAGATGAAGCCTACGATAACGATAAAGATAGGCATTTTCAGCACAAAGGCTGTGGAAGCTACAAAGCCGCCCAATGCCAGAGAGCCTGTATCCCCCATGAATACCTTGGCAGGATAGGAATTGAAGATCAAAAACGCCATCAGACCGCCCATGATGGCACCACAGACAGGTGCTACGGCGCTGCCTGCTGCCCAAGCCACGATCATAAAGAAGGCCGCTACCAGCAGAGTTACCCCACTGGACAAGCCATCCAGACCATCTGTCAGGTTGACGCCATTGACCGTACCCAAGACTGCCACAAACAGGAAGGGGATGAACAGGATACCCAGATCCAGCGTCATGCCCTTTGTAAAAGGCACATAGATGGCTGTGCCGATACCGCTTTTCAGAACGTATGCACAGAACAGACCGGTTACGATCAGCTGCAGCAGCAGCTTCTGATAGGCTCTCAGCCCCAGAGAGCGTTTTTTCACCACTTTGATATAGTCATCCAGAAAACCGATCAGACCATAGCACAGTGTCATCAGCATAATGGCTGCGCCGTCCTTATTCCCTTTCAGGAAAAAGAGGCTTGTGATGACAAATGCCACCAGAAAGGACACACCGCCCATGGTAGGGGTGCCCTGCTTTGCCAGATGTGTTTCCGGCCCGTCATCACGGACATTCTGCCCAAATTTCAGTTTTCTCAGAATCGGGATCACGATTGGACACAAAATAACGCCAATCACGAAAGATATGATGATGGCATAGACTGCCTGTTCCAAAGAACCCACTTTAGTTCACTCCTTGCAATTTTGCTACTGTTTTTTCGAATTCTCTGCTGCGGGATGCTTTCAGCAGCACCGTATCCCCTGCTTTCAGGGTAGGGATGCCTTTTTCCCAGAATTCTTCCTGCGTTTCCAGATAGTATACTTCCTTCATGCCTGCTTTTTTCGCCGCATCTGCCATATAGTCACAGCACAGACCGATGCAGTACAGCACATCGATGCCTTTTTCTGCCGCATGGATGCCAACTTCCCGGTGGCCTTCCTCCGCATAATCGCCCAATTCGCCCATAAAGCCCAATACAGCGATTTTTCTGCCCTGTGCATTAGCAAGGATATCCAAAGATGCCTTGCAGGAAACAGGGTTGGAATTGTATACATCATTCAGGATGGTGATGCCATCCTTCGTTGTTTCAATACTCATTCTGTTTTTCGTAGACTGGAAGCCCTCGATACCAGCTTTCACCTGTTCCAGTGTCAGCCCCAGTTCCACGCCTACTGCCGCTGCGGAAAGGGCATTCAGCACCATATGCACACCGGGAATAGGGATATCCACATGGACATTGCCGATGGGTGTATGGATGGTGCAGGCTGTTTTTTCCAGACCAATCTGTTCGATCTCATCTGCATAGAAATCCTTCTGATTTTCCACGCCGAACCAGCGTACCTTGTGGGGCAGCTTGCCTTCCAAAGTCTGCAGCATATCATTATCGCCATTCAGGATGGCAACGCCGTCTTTGTCCAAATGGGCCAGCATTTCGCATTTTGCTTTCAGGATACCTTCTCTGCTGCCCAAAAATTCCATGTGTGCCACACCAACATTGGAAATGACACCGATATGAGGACGCACTGCCGCTGCGATTCTGTCCAGTTCACCGAAATGGTTCATGCCCATTTCAATGACAGCCGCCTGATGGTGATCTTCGATGCGGAAAATGGTCAGGGGTACACCTACTTCGTTATTAAAGTTGCCCTGTGTCCAAAGGGTATCGTATTTCTGGGAAACCACAGAAGCGATCATGTCTTTTGTGGTGGTTTTACCTACGCTGCCTGTGATGGCGATATAGGGAATATCGAACAGGTCTCTATAATATGCAGCCAAATCCAACAGAGCCTTGCCTGTATCAGGTACCAGCAGCACGATAGCACCATTTTTCGGTGCAACCACCTTCTGGGACAGACAAGCCGTCACGCCGTTTTCAAAGCACTGGGGCAGAAAATCGTGACCGTCTCTCACTTCGCCGATGCGGGCAACGAAAAGTGTCCCTTCCTTTGTTTCTCTGGAATCCTGTGTCACATGCCAGATTTCTTTATTCAGTGCCGCATCCATATCGCCCAAAGCGATCATCTGGGCGCCTGTTGCTTTGATAATTTCTCGAATCGTAATTTTTTTCATAAACAATCCTCTCCAAATGCCTTGCGTACCTCTTCCATGTCATCAAAATGAATGGTTCTGTCAGGGAAGATCTGATACGTTTCATGTCCCTTGCCTGCGATAAGGATCACATCCCCTTCGCCTGCCAGTTCAACTGCTCTCTGGATCGCAGTTCTTCTGTCCACGATCTTTTCATAAGGGCAATCAGTTTTCTTTACGCCTGCTTCTACATCCTCCAGGATAGCCGCAGGGTCTTCCGTTCTGGGGTTATCGGAAGTGATGATGCAATAGCCTGCCAATTTCCCGCCGATCTCGCCCATGATGGGGCGTTTTGTTCTGTCTCTGTCACCGCCGCAGCCAAATACGGCAATGAGTTTTCCTTTTACAAATTCATTGGCTGTGTTCAGCACATTTTCCAAGCCATCGGGGGTATGGGCATAGTCCACCACCGCCTGACATCCTTTTTTGCTGCGTACTGTCTGGAATCTGCCGGAAACACCGGGGTTTTCTGTCAGCCCAGCCACAACATCTTCTACTGCAACACCCAGCAGCAGGCAGGCACCAGCCGCCCCCAAAGCATTATATACGCTGAAGCGACCGGGAGTGTGCAGGTGGACAGGGTATTTCTTTCCCTGCCAAATCATGTCGAAGGCTGTGCCTTCCGCAGAAATGTCGATGTTCTTCGCCATCAAATCTGCTTTTGTGTCCACGCCAATGGTCAAAACTTCGCCCTTGCTGTGGTCTTTCATATATGCACCGGCGGCATCGTCCATATTGATGACACTTTTCGCTGCCCGTTCAAAGAGCAGCCCCTTTGCCGCCTTGTAGTTTTCCATGGTTTTATGATAATCCAGATGATCCTGTGTCAGGTTGGTAAAGATGGCAATATCAAAATCAATGCCGTCCACCCGATGCAGGTCCAGGGAATGGGAGGAAACCTCCATCACCACATCTGTCACATCTTCTTCCTTCATCTGGCGGAACAGTGCCTGCAGTTCCTTGGATTCGGGTGTTGTCCGTTCTGTTTTCAGCACCTTGTCACCAATGCGGTTTTCGATGGTGCCCACGATGCCTACTTTTTTCCCCACTCTGTCCAGAATGGATTTCATCAGATAGGTGGTGGATGTTTTCCCATTGGTGCCTGTCACACCGATGGCATTCATTTCTCTGGAAGGGTGTCCATAGAAATTGGCAGAAGCCACTGCCAATGCCGCACGGTTATTTTCTGTAACGATAACTGTCACATTTTCCGGCACACCTTCCACCACATGCTCACACAACAGTGCCGCCGCGCCCTTTTCCACCGCCATGGGGATATATTTGTGTCCATCCGTCTGAAATCCTGTGATGCAGACGAACAGGCTGTCTTTTTCTACCTTGCGGGAATCATACTGGAAATCGGAAATCTCCATTTCCGCAGTTCCCTGCTGCACTTCATAAGAAATGCCCTCTAAAAGCTGTTTCAGTTTCACTTTTACAGCCTCCTTTCTTTTTCGGCTCCCTTCGAAAAATTCCAATAATGAGCCATTGTTTAGTATACCACACTTACGCCTGACAACCAAACCTTTTTCCCATTTTTTCTTGAAAAATACAGATAAAATCCATCATTCCAAGGATAAGATCACCTTTGTTCCTTTATTTACCAATTCTCCCGCCGGCGGTGTCTGCCTTGCGATGGTTTCTCCTTCTGTTTCCGTCTGCGCGGAAAGCCCTGCCTGGAAAAGGGCATTTTTCGCTTCGCCTAAAGTCATCCCTGCCAGGTCAGGCACTGTGGTTACTGCTTTTGCCGCTTCCTCTGCCTCTTTTTCCGAATACTGGGGTTCGATGCCCAGATAGGGCAGGATATTTCGCAGCAGCTCCTGCATGACAGGCCCCGCCACTGTGCCGCCGTAATAGACCCCCTGGGGTTCATCGATCAGCACCAATGCCATGACCTGCGGATCTTCCGCCGGTGCAAAGGACATAAAAGATGCGATATACTTTCCGCTGCGGCGGGGCAGTTTTTCAGAGGTCGCCGTTTTTCCGCCGATGCGATAACCGGGAATATAAGCTTTGCTCCCCGTCCCTTCGGAAACAACGCTTTCCAAAATCATTTTCATGGTCTCTGAAGTTTCCCGGGAAATAACCTGTTCTCCTCGTTCATACTGAAAATTTTCTATAATGTTCCCTTCCTCATCGGCGATCCCCTTGCCAAAATGGGGTGTGATCAGATAGCCCCCATTGACAATAGCCGATGCCACTCGCATCAGCTGCAAGGGTGTAATCTGGAAGGACTGCCCGAAGCTCATAGTTGCCAATTCCACCGGCCCGATGTTTTCCAGCTTATGGATGATACCTGTGGCTTCCCCCGCCAGGTCTACGCCTGTTTTCTGGGCAAAGCCAAACTTCTGCATATATTCCAGGAATTTTTCCGCCCCCAAACGCTCGCCCACCTCCATAAAAACAGGGTTGCAGGAATTTTGTACCCCCTGCACAAAGGTCTCCGCACCGTGGGTTCTGGGGTATCGCCAGCATTTGATCTGTCTGTCCCCTGCAATATAAAACCCTCGGCAGAAAAAGCTGCTTTCCGGCGTCACGACGCCCTCTTCCAACCCTGCCGATGAGGTCACGATCTTGAAGGTACTCCCCGGTTCGTATGTATCATTGATGGCAGTATTCCGCCACATCTGGTTCAAATAGTCATTTTTCTCCTCTTCGGAAAAGCTGTCCCAGTTGGCCGCCAGTTCTTTATCCTGAATGGTAAAGGGGTCGTTCAGGTCGAAGGTGGGGTAGTTTGCCATGGCGTAGATCTCCCCGTTCTGGGGGTTCAAAATGATGATAACGCCCCGCTTCGCCCCTTTTGTCTCCACTGCCTTGGCAATGGTCTGTTCTGCGTATTGCTGCATCACCACATCCATAGTGGTCACCAGGTTTTTCCCATCTACGGGAGGGATGCGTTCCTGTTCGCTGTCCACCTCATTTCCCCGGGAATCGGTCAGGGTCAAAATTTTTCCCTTTTCCCCTTCCAGCAGCTCGTCATATTTTGCTTCCAGCCCGATAATACCCTGATTATCCTTCCCAACAAAGCCAATGACCTGCGCCGCCAGTTCCGAATAGGGATAGACCCGCTGCACATCCTCGTCCACCTCCACACCGGGATAATTGGCCTTGCGGATGGCCGCTGCCGTTTCTGTATCCACCTTCGTCTTGATACGCACCAGAGCGACCTTTTGCTTGATTTTTTCCAGAACATCCTCATATTCCAGATCCAGCGTTTCCGCCAGAAATTGAGCCGTTTTTTCTTTTTCCTTCACCTGCACGGGAATGACGCTAACAGCGTTGACCGTTTCTGTCAGGGCAATGCCTTCCCCGTTTCGGTCGAGGATAGACCCCCGTTTCGGCGTGATAAGGCGGTCTCTGGTCTGCTGTTCATAGGCCAGCTCCTGCCATTCCTCTGCCCGAAAAAGCTCAATGAAAACCAACCTTCCCGTCAGCAGCAAATATCCAAACATGGAACAAAAAAGGAAGATCAGCAATCTCTTTTTTGCCCCGATCGTCGGTCTCTCCATACAAAACACCCCTGTCTCTTCGTTCTACAATTTATTGTATAGAAAAGACAGGGTGTCTATGCTTTCCACTATTCTGTTGTTTTCTTCGGTTCTTCCGCCGTTTCATCCGAACCTTCCTGCTTCGTCAGTGTGATGGTCACTTCGCTGCCATCCTCCACGGAAACGCCGTATTTGGGGTCTTGGGCCGTTACGGTGCTATTGGAAATTTCTCCATTGAATACCACCTCGAAGCCTGCATCGGAAAGGGTCTTGACGGCCTCGCTATAAGTTTTGCCCATTACATCGGGCACCTTCACTGTGCCGCTGTCCGATTCGGATTTGGTAACATACAGGATGACCTCGCTGCCGACCTCCACCTTTGTGCCGCTCTTCGGCACCTGATTGGTGATGGTATTGCCTGTGCCCACAACTTTGTAGTTCAGGCCCTTGCCATCCAAGTCCATGGTTACATGGTATGTACTGCTGCCTACATAATCCGGCATAGTCACAGTTGTTTTTCCGCTGTTCAATGTTGCAGTTTGCTCTGCCGCCTCTGTGGGCTCCAGATTTTTATATTTGATGATGTTTTCCATCAGCTGCTTTGTCATGGTAGCTGTGGTCTGTACACCATCGGCATAACCTTCAGGGATATGGATTACGCTGAATACCAGATACTGGGGATTTTCCGCAGGGAAATAAGCCATATGGGTCAGCGTCCACTTCTTCTTATCACGGGCCCCCTGTTCGGATGTGCCTGTTTTACAGCCGATGGAATAGCCTGGAATGGCAATTTTCTTAGCTGTACCATGGTCTACCGTTGCCTTCAGGGCGGTACGGATATAATCGGATGTTTTCTGAGAAATGACCTTTCGTACCACTTCCGTATTTTGCTCCATGATCACGGAACCATCATCATCCACGATCTGAGAAACCAGATAGGGCTTCACCAGATTGCCCCCATTGATAAGGGCGGAAAAGGCTGTTGCCATCTGGATGGAGGTACAGTTGAAGGTCTGTCCAAAGGAGCTAGTCGCCAGTTCTACAGGGCCAATGGCAGATTCCGCATGGAGAATGCCCACTGCTTCACCGGGCAGGTCAATGCCTGTTTTCTCCCCGAAGCCAAATTCTCGCTGATATTTATAGAATTTTTCTACCCCCAGCTTCTGGGCGATCTGGATAACACCGGGGTTGCAGGACTGGGCCATGATCTCTTCTACAGAGATCGTGCCATGGCCGCTGTGCAGATGACAGTTGATATCTCTATCCGCAACGGTGAGCTTACCACCACAGTAGAAAGTAGAATTTTTGGTAATCACGCCTTCTTCCAGTGCTGCTGCCACCACCAGCGGCTTATAAACAGAACCGGGTTCGTAGGTATCGCTGACACAGAAATTTTTCCATGTGCTATTCAAATATTCGCTTTTTTCTTCATCGGTCATGGCTTCCCATGTTTCCCGGAAAGTTTCATCTGTTTCCAGCTTCAAGGGTTCATCGGGGTCGTTCAGGTCGAAGGTATCCGCCGCCGCCATGGCATAAATTTCCCCTGTATTGGGATTCATAACGATAGCTGCCACATTCTGAGAAGGCCAGGTTTCCATGGTTTCCTTTACTGCCTGCTCCGCATATTGCTGGATGGTATAGTCCAAAGTGGTTACGATGGTATTCCCGTCCTGGGCTTCATAATCCTGATAGGTCACCTTGTCCGCACCCTGATACAGGATGAAGGAACGACCGGGTGTCCCTGTCATTTCATCATTATAATAGCCCTCCAGCCCCCAGGTGTTGTTAAACCCGATCAGGTGGCAAGCCAGTGTTTTCAAGGGATAGGAACGCTTACTGGTCTGTTCGAAATAAACACCCAGCAGTTTTTTTGCTTCCAATTCTTCCTTGACGCTTCTTTCCACGCCCTTCACCAGATACTTCCAGTGAGTAGGGGTGTTGATCTTATTGGTTTCCGGGTTCAGAGTGATATGATACTGCAGATCTTCATACTTCAGATCAGGGAAATATTCGCACAGCGTGGTGAAGGTCTGCTGCGTTTTCTTTTCATCGTTTTCCTCTGCCAGCTGCAAAGGGTCCAGCACTACATTATAAACTGCCGTGGAAACCGCCAGCACCTGTTCATTTCTGTCCAAAATACTGCCCCGGTTGGCTGCATTCACCAAATCATATCGGTTGATCTGCTGATTTTTCGCCGCCGTTTCAAATTCTGCCCCATGGGCCACTTTCCAATATACGACTCTGCCGAAGAGCACAGTCAATATCGCCATAAACACAAAAAGAATAAAAGCAAATTTTTGTTTTGCTTTTATTCCCCGCGCCTTTCTTCTCATCTATCATCAATCCTTTTTCAAGATATTTTTCATCTTATCCAACAAAGATGTGCCCTCTGTTCCATCATCTGTATCATACTGCACCGTATAGCTCTGCTTAGGCACATCAATATATACCACCTGATAGGACTGAGGTTCGCTCATGCCCAATCGTTCTGTGGCTTCCTGCTTGATATAATCCATATCCAGCTGTTCTGTCAATTCTGCTTCCAAAATGGCATTGGCGGATTTCAGGTCTTCCAGTGTGCTTTTCTGTCTGCGGAGGGAAACTTCCGCATTATCCACCACTACATGCATCCCCATGAAGGCGATACAGCCGGCAAAAAGCACCAATGCCATGGCAATCATCTTCACGGAAGAAATACGATGTTCTCTTGCTTCTTCCTTAGCGATGCGCGCCGCTTCTTTGCGTCGCTCTTCTTCTTCCTCACGTACACAATAAGGGGTATAATCTGGCTGCAATTCATAAGCTACGTTTCCATAGGTATAGTAAGAACCTTTATCCATGCGGTTTCTTTCCTGATATTTCTTTGCTGCCATATTCTCCCCTCCTTTCCGTGCGTATTATTATTCTTTAATCATGGGCGACCCCTTCCAATACACGCAGCTTCGCGCTTCTGGAACGAGGATTCATCTCCAATTCTTCTTTACTGGGTAAAATAGGCTTTCTGGTCACCACTCTGCCCAAGGGCTTCTTCCCGCAAACGCATACAGGGAACTGAGGGGGACAGATGCAGGGATTTTCCTGCTTGCGGAAGGCATCCTTCACGATCCGATCTTCCAGAGAATGGAAGGTAATGATGCAAAGTCTGCCGCCTTCATTCAATCTTTCGGAAACATCATCAATGGCTTTCTGCAGCACATCCAGCTCGCCGTTTACTTCGATACGGATGGCCTGAAAAGTTCGCTTCGCAGGATGGGGGCCATCTTTTCTGGCACCCTTGGGCACTGCTTTTTTGATGATATCTACCAATTCGCCTGTGGTTTCGATAGGCTTTGCTTCTCTTTCCTTTACGATGAACTGAGCGATGCGCCTTGCCCAGCGTTCTTCGCCATAGGTGAAAATGACCCTATCCAGCTCATCTTCGCTGTATTCATTCACCACGTTGTAGGCACTGAAGGGTCTGTCCGGATTCATGCGCATATCCAGAGGAGCATCCTGCTGATAGGAAAAACCCCGTTCCGCTTCATCCAGCTGATGAGAGGAAACGCCAATGTCCATCAGCATCCCGTCGATCTTCTCTATGCCAAGCTCGTCCAAAATATGGGCGATGTTGCCGAAGTTATCCCGCACAAAAGTGATTTTATCTTTATGCTCTGCCAGTCGCTTGCCTGCCGCTTCGTGGGCATTGGGGTCCTGGTCGATGCAGATGAGGCGACCCGTTTCGATCCTTTTGGCAATTTCCAAGGAGTGGCCGCCACCGCCCATGGTGCCGTCCACATAAATGCCGTCAGGCTTGATATTCAGTTCTTCGATGCACTCATTCAGGAGTACAGAAATATGATGAAATTCCATGCCTGCCGCCTTTCTGATTTCTTCTTTCATCCAATCATATCTATTCATAACAAACTCGCTGCTGCCGTAGCTTCAGAAATCCACAAGTGTCTTTCTGTCTGCCCTTCGTGCAGATGTTTGTTAGATGCCCAAATTCTCCATTTCAAACGCCAGCTCATTGCTGATGTAATCTTCTTCGTCGCTGTATTCGTTCCAGTTATCTTTATTCCAAATTTCAATGCGGTTATTCACACCAATAGAAACGATGTCTTTTTTCAGCCCCGCATATTCTCTCAGGTGGGGAGGAACCATAATACGACCTTGATTATCCAGTTCGCATTCCACTGCTCCAGCGAAAAAGAAACGTACGAATTTTCTTGCGCCAGTATTCGTCAGTGGCAGCTGTTTCAATTTTTCTTCGAATACTTTCCATTCGGCTTCGGGGTAGGCAAAAAGGCATTTATCCAAGCCTTTTGTCACAACGAAATGCTCGCCAAGCCCTTCTCTGAACTTTGCCGGAACGATCAAACGCCCTTTTGCATCAATGGAATGTTGATATTGTCCCAAGAACATCCCGCTGTCACCACCTTTCACCATTCTCCCACTTTTATGGTACTTTTTCACCACAAAAAACCACTTTACGCCACTTCTATCCACATTGTAATATACCCGCCCCAAAAAAACAACCCCAAAAGAACGTTTTCTATGTATTTTTTTCATTAAAAAAGCCTGATATTTCAAGCCTTTTCCCCAGAAAAAAGGGATGTCTCCCTCCACTCTCCACCAAAAACCAATTTTTTCTATTTTCCACTTCCTCCACCACTCTCCACCCACACCGCAAAAATCCTCCAAAAGCAAAAAAAGAACCCAGAAAATTCATTCTGAGTTCTTTCTATCTATCTGCTTATTTCTTTTTATAGTATTCCGCCAGAGCCTTGAAACCGGGCAAAGAACCTTCAATGGTCTCAGGAGATACGCAATAGGAAATCCGCACATACCCGGGACAGCCGAAGCCGCTGCCGGGCGTCAGCAGGATCCGATATTCTTTTGCTTTGTTTACAAAAGCCTTATCATCTGCGATGGGCGTCTTTACAAACATATAGAACGCACCTTCCGGCTTCGCACATTCATAGCCATATTCGATCAGAGCATTATACAAGTGCTCTCTGTTTCTGTCATAGAAGCTGATATCTACCATCTCTTCGCAGCATTCCGCACAAACCATCTGCTGCAGACCGGGCGCATTGATAAAGCCCATGATACGTGTTGCAACTGCAACACCATAAATGATGTTTGCAAAATCCTCCACATCGCTTCTCAAAGCCAGATAGCCAATACGGTCGCCGGGCAGGGAAAGGGATTTGGAGAAGGAATAGGCAACAATGGTATTCTTATAGAAATCGGGGATCCAAGGCACCACTGCCCCATCATATACCAGTTCTCTATAGGGTTCATCGGAGATCAGATAGATGGCATGCCCAAATTCCTTTTCCTTCTCAGCCAGCACATCGGCAATGGCTTTGATGGTTTCTGCGCTGTAAACAACGCCCGTGGGATTGTTGGGATTATCGATCAGGACAGCCCTTGTTTTTTCTGTTACACATTTTGCCAGTTCCACAGGGTCTGGCTGGAATGTGGGAATATTGGGAGGAACTGCAGTCAGGGTGCAGTTCACGTTATCGGCATATCTGTCGTATTCGCCAAAATAAGGAGCAAAGGTCAGCACTTCCTGACCGGGGTCCATCAGCACCTTCAGCAAGCAGTTGATGCCGCCGGCAGCCCCGGTACACATCATGATATTGTCCATGCCAAAGTTTTCCCCGAAGCGGCGGTTCAGGCTGGCTGCGATCTTTTCTCTGGCTTCGATAAAGCCATTGTTGGGCATATAGTGGTGCAGATACCAGGGGTCTGTTTCGTTCAGCGCCTTGATGCTGGTTTCTCTGATGATATCGGGAGCAACCAGGTTCGGGTTGCCCATACCAAAATCGTATACATTTTCCACGCCATACTGTTCCTTCATCCGGGCACTTTCTGTATACATACTGCTCATGGCAGCACTTCTTTCCAGCAATTTTGACATTCTATCGGAAATCATATGGATTCGCCTTCTTTCTGTTTCAATTTCTCTTGTCCTTCGTCACTTTTCATTCTTCTCTTTTGTATCGATTTCTTATATATTTTTCCTGCATAGGAAATCTGGCAGAAATCATCCCGTTCCTTCCCATCGGGAATATCATGCAACTGCCTCCTTATACTTCGGAATAGCAGCCCAGGAAGGACATGCTTTCTGCCGCCTGTTCGATATCCTTCAGCACCGTCCGCATTTCAGGGGAGAATACGGAGCCATCCAGGTCGAAATAGAAGCGGAATTCGAAGTCTTTGCCGGGGATGGGACGGCTTTCCAGTTTGCACAGGTTGATGCCGCGGCAGGCAAATTTACCGATCATCTCATGGAGGGAACCGGGTCTGTGGTCTACGGAAAGCATCAGGCTGATTTTGTTGGAGCCTGCGTAGATCTCCATATCCTTTGCGATACAGATGAATCTGGTGTAGTTGTTTTCGTTGTTCTGTACGCCGTCTTTCAGCACGTTCAGGCCATACAGCTTTGCACAGTCTGTAGAGGAAAGAGCGGCAATATCTGTTCTGTCGCTTTCCGCAACAAATTTTGCTGCGGTTGCTGTGTTTTCGAAAATCGTTACTTTCATACTAGGGTTTGCCTTCAGGAAATTGCTGCACTGCTGCAATGCCTGAGAATGGGAGATAACCTCTTTGATATCTTCTACCTTTACACCGGGTTTTGCCAGCAGGGCATGGCTCACATGCAGCTTCAGGCTTTTTACGATATAGAATTTATGGCGGACCATCAGGTCATAAACCTCTGTCACAGAACCGGCGGAGCTGTTTTCGATGGGCAGTACGCCGTATTTACACAGACCGGATTCTACTGCATTGAATACGCTTTCGAAATTGCTGAAATACATTTTGCTGGGAAGGGCAAACAATCTGTTGCAGGCTCTTGCCGCATAGGAGCCCTCAACCCCCTGACAAGCCACAACGGCCTTTCTGGGAAATTCCATGGGAGGATTTGCGATGTTTTTCATGATTTCTTCGGACAGAGCGGTTTCCTTTGTCAAAATGCCAGCCTGATAGCTTTTGCTGATATCGAACATAGTCTGATAGAGTTTATTGACATAAATTTCGAATTCCTCTCCGGCTTTTTCCATGACCCGTTCCAGCACAGCCTGCTCTCTTCTCATATCCAGTACAGGCAGATTCTTTTCCGCCTTTGCACTAGCCACCTCTGCCGCTGCCTGCATCCGTTCTACGAATAATTCCACCATCTGGTCGTCGATGGCATTGATTCTTTCTCTGATCCCATTCAAATCCATAGTATATTCCGCCTTTCCTTTATTGTTCCATCTCGACTATCGTCTCGATGCCGTTTCTCGTCAAATGGCTGTTCATGCAAGCATGACAGCCACTTTCCTCGTTATTATTCCATCCTGCAAAGCAAATCCAAGATCGCCACAGCCGCTGCCGCTTCCACACAGGGTACAGCTCTGGGCACGATACAGGGATCATGTCTGCCTACGATGGCAAGCTTATCGTTTTCTCTTTTGCTGATGCTGATGGTATCCTGTTCCTGTCCAATGGAAGGGGTAGGCTTGAAGGCTGCCCGCAATACCAAAGGCATGCCGCTGGAAATGCCGCCCAAAGAACCGCCATGATTGTTGGTCTTTGTCCGAACGGTACCATCTGCTTCGTATATAAAATCGTCGTTGTTTTCAGAACCAAAGAGCTCAGCCACGCCAAAGCCCTTGCCAAATTCCACGCCTTTTACCGCAGGAATGGCAAAAACAGCCGCAGCCAGTCTGCTTTCCAAGCCATCAAACATGGGCTCGCCCACGCCTACAGGCAGACCTGTCACGGCACACTCAATGACACCGCCCACGGAATCGGCATTTGCTCTTGCAGCTGCGATAGCCGCCTGCATGGCCTCGCCCGCTGCATCATCCTGGACAGGGAACGCCTTGGAAGTTACTGTTTTCAGGGTTTCCGCATCGATCTGCACTTCGTCAAAGGGGGTATCCTTTACCCCTTTGATGGAAAGGATATGGGCACCGATCTGGATGCCTTTTCTCTCCAGAATCTGCATACAGACCGCCCCTGCAAAGCAAAGGGGTGCTGTCAGCCTGCCGGAAAAATGACCGCCGCCCCGGTGGTCATTAGCACCTTTATATTTCACCCATGCAGTAAAATCCGCATGACCAGGTCTGGGCAGGTCTTTCAATTTATCATAATCTTTCGATCTTGTATTCGTATTTTCAATGACAGCGCAAATAGGTGCGCCGCAGGTCTTGCCTTCGAACAGCCCGGAAACCACTCTGGGCACATCCCCTTCCTTACGGGGTGTGGAATAGGCATTTCTGCCGGGGGCACGGCGTTCCATGAACTGCTGCACCCGTTCCATATCAATTGCTTCCCCTACGGGCAAGCCATCGATCACAACGCCGATGGCTTCGGAATGGGACTGTCCGAAAATCATGATCTTCAATTTTTCCCCAAAACTAGAGGACATCCACAACACCTCCCAGCTTCGTCAGCTCTGCGAAGAAAGAAGGATAAGATTTATTCACAGCCTCCGCCCCTTCGATGGTGAGTTCCACCCCAAGGCTTACGGCTGCGATAGCCATAGCCATCACGATGCGATGGTCACCATAGGAATCGATGACGATTTCCCCTTCGGGGGGATTGCAGCCCCCTGTGATGATGATGCCATCAGGCTTTTCTTCCACTTCTACGCCGATTCGTTTCATACAGTCTGCCATTGCTGCCAGTCTGTCGCTTTCTTTGATCCGCAGTCTGCCTGCGTTATAAATTTCTGTTTTGCCCTCTGCCGCAGCCGCCGCTACACACAGGATAGGCACCAGATCGGGGATCTGTGCCGCATCGATGCGGATCCCCTTCATTTCTTTATGGGTCATGGTCACCTGATTCATGACGATTTTGCTTTCTGCGCCAAACCGTTCCAGAATAGAAACGATCCCTTTATCGCCCTGAGCAGATTCCATATCCAGCCCCTGGCAGCCAATGCTGCCATGGATGGCCCCTGCCACCAACCAGAAGGCAGCACTGCTCCAGTCGCCTTCTGCCATCCGCATACGGGGGCCATGGTAGATCTGCCCGCCGGGGATAAACCAGCCATGTTCTGTTTCCTTCACTGCAATGTTGAAGGTTTTCAGGGTGCGGATCGTCATATCGATATAGCCTTTGGATTCTACATCTGTCGTCAGTCTGATCTCGCTGTCCCCTTCCAATAAAGGCAGTGCAAACAACAGCCCTGTGATAAACTGAGAGCTTACATTGCCGGGCAGAGTATAGACACCACTGATCAGCTGACCTTCCAGCTCCACAGGCAAATGGTCGCTGGAAGCCTTGCAGCCATGCTGCTGCATTTCTTCCAGCAGGATGCCGATGGGTCTTTCCGGCAGTCTGCCCTTTCCTTCGAAGAGGGCGTGTCTGCCCAGCGCACCAGCCACCGGCAGCAGAAAGCGCAGAGTGGAACCGCTTTCGCCGCAGTCCAAAATGGCTTCTCCTGCAACATTTTGGGGCACAGGAATGATCAGCGTACCAGAAGGTTCTCTTACCACTTCGCCCCCCAGCCCTTCAATGCAGCGGCTCGTGGCTTCCAGGTCATCATTCCAGCCTTCCAGGAATAATACACATTCCTCTTCCCCCAGCGCTGCTGCGATCATGGCACGATGTCCGTCTGATTTCGAAGAAATGATGCGTACCTGACCATCGTTCAGAGGGCCTTTTCCGATTTTTACATTCATAATTGTACCGCCTTTTTAACTCAATGCTTTTCTTACCAATTCCATCACTTCACTCACAGGGATCTTTACGATCTCGCAATGGCCGATTTTTGTGGGGAAAACAAAACTGATCTCCCCGCCTCTGCGTTTTTTGTCCTTCAAAACACCCTCTGTGATCTCTTCTGCGGTATATATCGTAGAAACAGGCAGTTTGTTCTTTTCCAGAGCGGCTTTGATTTTCTCCGCCAGCCCTGCTTCTGCCAGTCCTTTTTCTTCTGCGGCTTTCGCGATCAGATGCATCCCGATGGCTACAGCATGTCCGTGGGAAAGGGTAAAACCACTTCTTTTTTCAATGGCATGACCCAATGTATGCCCCAGATTCAGCAGCTGACGCAAGCCTGTATCAAATTCATCCTCCATGACGATATCCCGCTTCATTTTCACGCAGGTTTCGATGATCTTTTCCAGATCATTTCTGAAATCGCCGGATGCTGTTTTCTCAAATAAATCTGCATCTCCGATGACGCCATATTTCAGGGTCTCCGCGATGCCGTCGGCAAAGGTTTCTTCCGGCAGGGTATCCAGTGTATCCACATCGCAGAGCACCAGATGGGGCTGATAGAATGCCCCTGCCATGTTTTTCCCTGCCTTCAGGTCGATGGCTGTTTTGCCGCCAACGGAAGAATCCACCGCCGCCAGAAAGGTGGTGGGCATCTGCACAAAGCGGATGCCTCTTTGGTATACTGCAGCCGCAAAGCCTGCCATATCCCCCGCAACGCCGCCCCCCAGGGCAACAATGATATCCTGTCGGGTCACTTCTTCTTCCGCCAGAAATTCCAACATATCGCTCAATGTGCCGATATGCTTGGAGCTTTCCCCTGCGGGAAAGGCGAAGCGACAGGTGGTAAAGCCCGCTTCCGCCAAAGAGTTTTCCACCTGTTCCGCGTAAAGTTTTTCAACTGTCGTATCTGTGATGATGGCTGCCTTACAGGGGCGGATCCGCTTGGCGATCTCTGCCCCCGCCTGTTTCAGCAGGCCCCGTCCGATCAGAATGGCATATTCCGTAGACGCACTGACGATTACTTTTCTCATCTATTCACGTCCTTATCAAACCTTAATCAAATTCCTTGTCTTCATCAATGGCAATGCACTTTTCTCTGCCTTCCTTCAGAAGCTGACACAGGGTATCTGCATCCTCTGCACGGATAGCCTTGCTGTATGCCTGCATCCGTTCGATCAGACCATCGATTTCATTAGCCAGATTATCTCCGTTTGCCAAAAACAGCTCTGTCCACATAGTTTCGTTCAGCCTTGCCACACGGGTCATATCCCGAAAGCTGCCGCCGGAAAAATCTTTAAAATTGGAGGACAATGCCCCTTTTACATAGGCACTGGAAACCACATGGGCCAGCTGAGAAGTATATGCGATCATCTGGTCATGCTCCGCATCTGTTGCAATCTTCAGCTTCGCAAAGCCCAGTTTCTTGAAAAACATGCTCAAAGCATTCATCATGCCGATGTCTGTCCCTGTATAAGGTGTTGCGATCAATGTTGCACCATTGAACATATCTGCTGTGGAATAGGTAAAGCCGGAACGCTCCACCCCAGCCATGGGGTGGGCACCAACGAAGCTGAAGCCATTTTCCTCTGCCACACTCTGCACCTGACGGCAAACTGCCCGCTTGATACCGGCACAGTCTACCACAACAGCACCCTTCTTAAAATCCTTCGCATGTTCTTTGATATAATCCACTGTCATCTGGGGATAAAGGGCAATCAGGACGATATCGCAATCCTTTGGGTTGCCTCCTTCCATAAAACCGTGTACTGCCTCCATCAAAATTGCACTGTAACGGATGGTTTCGGAAATATCCCAGCCAATGACCTCATGCTCTGTTTTCTTTTTCACTGCTTTTGCCATGGAACCGCCGATCAGCCCAAGGCCAACTACACCAACCTTCATATCTTTCACCTCTTATCTCAAGGTCTCATTAGTAATCGTATTTGCAAGCCATAGGTCTCAACTGGAATACCAGTTTTGCCACTTCGTCAAACTGTTCCGGTGTCAGGGACTGAGGGCCGTCACACAGTGCCTTGGAAGGGTTGTTGTGTACTTCGATCATCAGGCCGTCTGCGCCGGCTACTGTGGCAGCCATCGCCATGGGTTTTACCAGATGAGAGTAACCCATTGCGTGGCTGGGGTCGATGACGATAGGCAGATGGGTCAGTTTTTTCAGCACAGGGATCGCAGACAGATCCAGTGTGTTTCTGGTTCTTGTTTCAAAGGTACGGATCCCTCTTTCGCAAAGGATAACGTTTTCATTGCCGCCTGCCATGATGTATTCCGCACTCATCAGCAGTTCATCGATGGTATTTGCCAGACCTCTTTTCAGCAGGATAGGTTTGTTGATTTTCCCCAGTTCTTTCAGCAGTTCAAAGTTCTGCATATTTCTTGCGCCGACCTGAATCAGGTCAACCGCTTCTTCGAACATCGGGATATGCACGGCATTCATGATTTCAGAAACGATAGGCAGACCTGTTTTTTCCTTTGCTTCTACCAAAAGTCTCAGTCCATCGCCCTTCAGCCCCTGGAAGGAATAAGGGGAAGTTCTGGGCTTGAACGCACCGCCCCGCAGCAGGCCGGCACCGGATTCTTTTACTTTTTCCGCAATGTAGCAAACCTGTTCTTCACTTTCAACGGAGCAGGGGCCAGCGATGATCTGGAAATTGCCGCCGCCAATCTTCACGCCATTGATATCCACTACCAGATCGGAATTGTGGAATTTTCTATTTGCATTTTTGAAAGGCTCCTGGATCCGCTGTACGTTTTCAACGATATCCAAAGCTCTGATCAAGTCCATATCCACAGCGGATGTATCACCGATCAAGCCGATAATGGTATGATTGACACCCTGAGAAATATGGGTGTCGATGCCGATGCTGCCAAGCCACGCCTTCAGGTTTTCTATCTGTTCTTCTTTTGTGCCAGGTCTCAATACTACTACCATAATCATTTCCTCCTTAAAAATTCTTCAAATAATCTTTTGTTCTCGCTTCTATGCATTTTTTCAGAAAAAAGAAAAAAGCTTCGCAGCGAATTTCACTGCGAAGCCTTTGCGCTTTCTCTAAGAAAAAACCATCAAAAGAAACCGTCTTTTCTTAACAGTAAAATTCACTTTGAATCTTGGAAAACACGGTAAAAATAAAAGTATGCATTTACGAAAAGCTGATGCTGTCTCATAGTTTTCTGCCTCTTTCATTTTTTTATTCTTTGTTTGTTTGATTTTTATCATACTAACACATTGAGGCTCGAAAGTAAACCCATTTCCACAAAAAAAATATTTCTGTGGAAAACAGATAATCTTCCCAGAAAAACAAATTTCTTTTCGTGTATTTTTATAAGTACAACGTAAGAATACCCATTCTTGCATGACATGCTTTGGCACCCATAAAAAAAGCGTCCCAAAGATTGGGACGCTTTCAAGCTGCTAACGGGACTTGAACCCGTGACCTCCGCCTTACCAAGGCGACGCTCTACCGACTGAGCCATAGCAGCAAAGGTCTGATGTGATATCAGCCTATATATGATATCACATACCTTCTGCACCGTCAAGGTTTTTTTCTTCCAGAAATTTCTCCAATTTTTTCTTGACCCGCTGCAGGGCATTATCAATGGATTTTTCCGGTTTATCTAATACATGGGCAATCTCAAAATAGCTTCTGCCTTGCAAATACAGCACCAATACCCTCGTTTCAAAGCTGCTCAGGTTCTTTACCATCTGGTTTTCCAAAAAGCTCTTGTTTTCCTGGCCGATGAGCAAGGCCTCTGGGTTCAGCAATGCACTGCTGCTGCTCTGCAAAAAATCCATGTATGTCTGTTCAGATTCTTCCTCATAAACAGGTTTATTCAAAGAAACATAAGAATTCAAGGGCTGATGCTTCTGTCTGGTGGCTGCTTTGATGGCAGTGATCATCTGACGGTTTACACAAAGCTCTGCAAAGCTGCGGAAGGAAGCATTCTTCTCTTCATTATAATCCCTTACGGCTTTATACAGACCGATCATCCCTTCCTGGATGATATCCTCGCTGTCTGCGCCGATCAGGAAATAGGCTCTGGATTTGGCACGCACCAGAGATTTATATTTATCCAGCAGATATTCCTGTGCCGCATCATCGCCATTCTGGGCCATCAGCACCAGTTCTTCGTCCTTCTTCTGTTCGTAGTTCTGTTCTTTCGTTGTTTCTGCCATATACTTCTTTCTCCGTCGTTGATTATTTCTTTCGTCGCAGGGCTTCGAACCATGCCAGCGACTCCTCATCCAGATGATCCGCCAGAATATTATTTTTCGGCGGTCTGTTTTCAATAAATCTTTCCCGCAGTTCTGTTTCCACAGCCTGCACTTCCATCCAAAGCTCCCTTGCGGTCATTCTTGTTGCCCCCTGACCGTAAATAATGAGCTGTTCCAGGCCATCCCCTGTGGCAACCCGCACTTTATAATGCTTCGGCAAAGAGGTCACCACCCGCTCGATATAATGATCGGCAGTCTCGGCTTCCTTCGTGTATACAACATATATATTGTTATATTCGTATACAGTGCCGATGTTACCTTTCACCAGATAGCCGTCGAACACCAGAATAATGGTTGCCTTACTGGTGCCTTTATAGTTTGAGAGGATATCCATCAGCCGCTGACGGGCACTTTCCAAGCTAACGTCCTCTACCAATTCTTTTAATTCATCCCATGCGTGGATGATGTTATAGCCATCCACCAGCAAAAACTCCTTCGCCAACAGACTCCCCTCCTTTCTAAGACCAAAAACCTTGGGACTCTGTCCCAAACCCTGCTAGGGGAATGATTCCCCTAGAACCCCCATTTGCACCACCATGTACATATAACGTGCCGCCAAACAGATGCGGCGGTTGCCCAAAGGGCAAGGTTTGCGAAGAAAATCCCACTTGAATATGTTGCAGTATAGGGTCGAGGGGATTATCCCCTCGTGGGGGTATTGGGGGCAACGCCCCCAAGGTCTTTACTTACTATAATTTCTCTGGCGAACAACCTCGTACATCAGTAACGCCGCCGCTACAGAGGCATTCAGGGAGGAAATCTTGCCATACATAGGGATAGATGCCGTAAAATCGCAATTTTCCTTCACCAATCTGCTGATGCCTTCCCCTTCGCTGCCAATGACCAAGCCGATAGGCCCTTTCAGGTTTGTATCGAAATAATCTGCTTCGCCCATATCCGCACAGGCAAACCACAATCCTTCTTTTTTCAGATATTCCATGGTTTTTACGATATTTGTCACCCTTGACACGGGCATATATTCGATGGCCCCGGCAGATGTTTTGCCTACTGTCGCATTCAAGCCTACAGAACGGCGTTTGGGAATGATCACGCCATGGGCACCGGCACATTCCGCCGTTCTGAGAATCGCCCCCAGATTATGAGGGTCTGTAATGCCATCCAGCAGGATAATGAAAGGGTCTTCCCCTTTTTCTCTTGCCGCTGCCAGAATATCATCCACATCCACATAATCATGGGCAGAAACCAAAGCGATGACGCCCTGATGGTTCTTTGTCTGGGAAATTTCATCCAGCTTCTGACGGCTTGTCTCCTGAATGACAACGCCCTTTTCCGCAGCCTGTGCCACGATGCGCTTGATAGTGCCTTCCACGTTGCCCTTCTGCACCAGCAGCTTTTCAATATCTCTGCCGCTTCTCAGCACTTCCAGCACGGCGTTTCTGCCTTCCAGCTGGTTTTCGTTATATTCTCTTTCCTGTCTTCTTTCTCTTTCCAAAAGAGACCCTCCTAGCTGTTTTTATATACGCCATCTCGACTATCGTCTCGATGATTTTTCTCGTCAAATGGCTGTATATGCAAGCATAACAGCCGCTTCCCTCGTTATAATACCATAAAGCCGAGGGGAAAAATCACCGTTTTTCCCTTCGGCTTTTGTATTGCAGTTACTTGTCTAATTTTTCCGTCATTCCCAGTTTGAACAGCTCCACGGCTCTTTCCTTTTCCCCTTTCAGGTAAAGGTAGCCGAAGAGAGCTTCCAACCCCGTGGCATGGCGATAATCCATCAGATCGGCATTTTTCGGCACAGTGAAGGATTTGGCATTGCGTCCCCTGCGGAACACACCTTCCTCCTCCTCTGTCAATGCATCCTTGATACGGTAATACAGTTCCGCCTGAGCTTTCGCATTGACCATATCCCGCGCCTTTTTATGCAGCTTGTTCACGGGGGCATTGCCATCGGTCAGAACCGTCAGCCGCACCAGCACTTCGAACACTGCATCGCCGATATGTGCCAGAGCAAGGGAGGAATATTCCCGTGGGTCACATTCCCCCTGCCCGCCTAATACTAAATCAAGTTCTTTCAAATCCATGGCTTAGCCTCTGAACCACTGTACACCCTGACGAGTATCTTTGATAGTGATGCCCATTGCCGCCAGTTCATCACGGATAGCATCAGCCTTTGCAAAGTCTTTTGCTTTCTTAGCTTCTGCTCTCTGAGCGATCAGTGCCTCGATCTTTGCCACTTCTTCATCGGAAACAGTTTCTTCCTTCAGTTCCGCTACACCCAGAACGCCGCACAGGTGATCCAGCATATCCTGAATCTTCACTGCAAATTCTTTGGATGCGCCGGCTTTGATCTCAATATTGGAGAAACGAACCAGTTCATAGATAGCAGAAACTGCGTCAGCTGTATTGAAGTCATCATCCATTGCTGCTTCGAACTGATCTTTGTAGCCGTTCAATTCTGTTTCTTTTGCAGCTTCTTCTGCTGTCATCTTTGTATCCGCAGCATTTGCAATATAGAAGTTCAGTTCTTTTCTTGCATTTTTGATTCTTTCCAGGCCATTCTGGCAAGCTTTCATCAGTTCATCGCTGAAGTTGATGGGGCTTCTGTAGTGGCCGTTCAGGATAAAGAAACGGATGACTTCATAAGGGAAGTGTTTTGCGATATCTCTTACTGTGAAGAAGTTGCCCAGAGATTTGGACATTTTTTCGTTATCCACAGTAATGAAGCCATTGTGCAGCCAATATCTTGCGAAGGTGCAGCCATTTGCAGCTTCAGACTGGGCGATTTCATTTTCATGATGAGGGAAGATCAGGTCTTCGCCGCCGGCATGGATATCAAAGGTATCCCCCAGATAACGCTTGGACATAACAGAACATTCAATATGCCAACCGGGTCTGCCTTCTCCCCAAGGGGAAGTCCAGCTGGGTTCGCCTTCTTTTTTAGGCTTCCACAGAACAAAGTCTGTAGAGTTTCTCTTTGCATCATCAATGGTAACACGTTCAGAAGCACCGGCGATCAGTTCATCCAGATTTTTTCTGGACAGCTTGCCGTATTCGGGGAATTTCTTTGTATCATAGTAAACTGTACCCTTATCTTCATAAGCAAAGCCCTTATCGATCAGTGTCTGTACCATCTCAATGATGCCGTCCATTTCCTGTGTCGGACGGGGATGCACTGTTGCTCTCTTTACATTCAGACCATCTGCATCGCGGAAAGCTTCTTCAATGTATTTATTGGAGATATCCGCCATGGTTACGCCTTCTTTGTTAGCTCTGTTGATGATTTTGTCGTCAACGTCTGTGAAGTTCTGCACATAAGTTACGTCATAACCCTTGTATTCCATATAGCGTCTTACCGTATCGAATACAACGTAGGGTCTTGCGTTGCCGATGTGGATGTAGTCGTACACGGTAGGGCCGCAAACGTACATTTTTACCTTGCCTTCCTCCAAGGGTACGAATTCTTCCTTCTGTCTTGTCAATGTATTATATACTTTCATGGGATTCACACCTTTCCTTTCTTCGTCCTTTTCTTGAGGGTTTCACCCTCAAACTCCCACCAAGGGAGTCCTGTCAAGCATCTTCCCTACGGGAAGACGGCTACGCCGCCGCCTTCATCTTGGCGGTGCTCATACCCTTGGCACCCGAATCGCAAAACTTCGTTTTGCATACAGGATTTTTTATATTTCACAGCAAATTTCTCTATTATATAGTATAGCACAAAAGATTGATTCACGCTGTAAATTTCTCATGTTTTTCAATATTTTTCTGCAAAAGCGTATGCTTTTGCGTATCAGGTCAAGGGTCTGAGACCCTTGTAGGGGTCGAGGGGACATATTCCCTCGCAGGGTTTGGGGCAGAGTCCCAAAAGAAGTTTTAAATCGCGCGACGTTTCTTATGCCCTGTCAGCTGTTCAGGGGCAATCGGGGGAATACGCACCCCGTCTTTTCTTACGATCATAACAGGAGAACCAACAGCTGTTACATTGGGAGGCAGATCCTGTGTTACCACGGAACCGGCACCGATCTTTGTATTGGCACCAATGGTCACAGGCCCCAAAACGATGGTCCCCGCACCGATCATAACATTATCCTCTACGGTCGGGTGACGTTTATTTTTCTGTTTACCAGTACCGCCCAGAGTCACACCGTGATACAGCATTACGTTGTCGCCGATCTCTGCTGTTTCACCGATGACAATGCCTGCGCCATGGTCGATGAAAAACCGCTTGCCGATGGTGGCACCGGGATGAATCTCGATCCCTGTCAGGAAACGGGACAGCTGAGAAATGAAACGTGCCGGCACCAGCAGCCCTTTTTTATACAGGCTGTGGGCAATGCGATGGTTCACCACAGCCCAAAAGCTGGGGTACAACAGCACTTCAATGGCGCTTTTAAAGGCAGGGTCTTTTTCTCTTACAACTGCAACGGATTCTTTCCAAAATTCTTTCAACATATCAAATTCCTCCTAAAACGATGTCAATAGTGTGCTTTTCCGGGTACGCCCTGCTGCTTCTGCAGAGGGCTTGATACACACTTCCATGCGCTTTGGTGCTTCCATATGTTTTCTGTGCAGGCAGCCAATCGGCTTCCCATTTTTTCTTTTTTCTTCCCATAAAGCCATTTGGCTCACCTCCTTTTTTGGAAAATAAAAAAGTCTTTGCATTTCTGCAAAGACGAAAATTTTCGCGGTTCCACTTTACTTAGACGGTATCTATAATAACCGCCTCACCTCAATGACTATAACGTTGTCAACGGATACAGGCTACTAAAATTCACCTGTTCAGTTCAGGAACGCACTTCGTCCTCCCCATCCTGTAAACGGCTCCCACCCAATGTATCTTAAGGTGGCGACAATCAAACCCATGCGCCGCATCGGCTCGAATCTCACCGCCTTGCACCAAGGCCGTTATTCTCTGTCAGGTGGATGGAAAAACATCATCGACGTTTTCCAAGGATTACTCTTTTCCATCATCACTTATCTCTTATTTTGCTTTTTCCTCCAGCAGACAAACTGCGGAAGCGGCAATGCCCAATCCTGCGCCGGTAAAGCCCATGCCTTCTTCGGTGGTGGCCTTCACATTGACCTGATCCACATCGATCTGCAAAGTCTCTGCAATGTTTTCCCGCATCTGTTGGATGTGGGGTGCCATCTTGGGCTTCTGTGCAATAATTGTTGCATCGACGTTCATTATACAATATCCTTTCTCAGAAATCAAGTGCAAAACTTGAGACAATAATTTTCTGCTGTCCGCCCCCTTGAACTGAGGGTCGTTATCAGGAAAATGTCTGCCGATATCCCCCAAAGCCGCTGCCCCCAGCAGGGCATCAGAAATGGCATGGAGCAGTACATCCGCATCGGAATGCCCCAGCAAGCCCTTTTCATAGGGGATCTTTACCCCGCCAATGATCAAATCTCTGTCTTCTACCAATTTATGCACATCATAGCCTGAACCGATCCTCATGCTGTTTCTCCTTTCAATTTATGCAAAAAGAAGGGGAAGGTTTCTTCCCCTTTTTTAATGTCCTTTGTGCTTTTCCCGACGCTTTGCCTGCCTCTGCTGGAATTTTCGTTCTGCTTCCGCCAGTTTTTCCTCTTTGGATCTGACCTTCCGCTCTGTTTTCTGTTCCTCCCGCAGAGCAGCCAATGCCTGCTGCGCCTTGGTGCCAATACCCTTGTCGCTCATCTGTTTTCGTGCTTCCCGCTGCATACGCTTGGGATTTTTCCGTTCTGCAGCGATTTTTTCGCCGCTGGTTTTCCCAAAACGCAATCGCTTCCAGTTCTGCAATAAAAACGCATGCACCTCATAATCCTTTGGCTCCGGACCAAAAACAACCCTTGCCGCCTCCAGACGGTTTCCTTCCTGCCGCTGATAAACACCGCACCAGAAAGGATCCTCAAAAAACACCGTGAACACGATCGCAACCTTTTCCATGCTGCTCCCTCCTTTTTTTCAAATACAAAGAAGGGACGACCATCGTATGCAGGTCATACTCTGGATGGAGGGCTACTGAGGGATTTCTCCCCGCCCGGACTACCAACCGGGCTGTGTTTTTATCTTTGTTTTTTCAATATATCCCGTTTCTAGTTTCCTGTCAAGTCTCCCCCACAGCAGCCGGGTTCCGCTCCATTGGGCTATTTTCATATTTCCTGCTTTTTTTCCTTCCAAAAGTGATATACTGATAGCAGAAATGATTTTGAAAGGAAGCGAATACTATGGCAGACAGCCGCACTGTGGTCTTTGAATCCCTGCCCATCCGGCGGGCCGTTTTGAAACAGATCCTCCCTACCATTGCCAGCCAGATGATCGCCCTGCTCTACAGCCTTGCGGATACCTATTTCGTCGGCATCCTGAACGCTCCCGCCCAGACTGCCGCTATCACCATCGTCTATCCTTCCTTCGTCATGCTGACCGCCATTTCCAATCTTTTCGGCATTGGCGGTGCCAGTCTCATCGCCCGCAAGCTGGGCAAAAAAGAAATGCAGGACGCCAGGGAAGCAGCATCCATTTCCTTCTGGCTGGGGCTTCTGACAGCGATTCTTTTTTCTCTGTCCTTCCTGCTTCTGGCTCGCCCCATCCTGACCCTTTGCGGTGCCACAGAAGCCACCTATGCTTTTGCATACGATTATGCCAAATGGGTGGTTATTTTTGGCGGTGTGCCTACGATCATGAATACCCTGCTGGCAAATCTGGTTCGGGCAGAAGGTGCCGCCGCCCAAGCATCCCTCGGTGTCTCTCTTGGGGGTATTTTGAATATTCTATTAGACCCTGTTTTCATCCTGCCACGGTTCTTTGGAATGGGGGTCGTTGGTGCCGGTGTGGCAACCGCCCTCTCCAATACGGTTTCGGCTGCCTATTTCCTGCTGTATCTGTATCTTCGCAAACAGGATACGATCCTGAATATCGCTCCTGTTCATCTGCGGCAGACAGGAAAGCATCTGAAAGCCATTCTTTCCATTGGCTTTCCCTCTGCCCTGCAATATGGGCTGACGGTGGTAGCCGTAGCTGCCCAATCGGCTTTTGTGGCAAAATATGCCACTGAGGCCACTGCTGCCCTGGGTATCGTCAAAAAACTGGATCAGCTGCCCCTCTATTTTTCCATCGGGGTCGCCAATGGGCTTTTACCCCTTTTGGCCTTCAACCACAGCGCAGGCAATGAGAGCCGCCGACAGGAAGCTTTCCGTTTTGGCACGGCGATCTCTGTGGGCTTCGCCCTGTTCTGCGTCATCCTTTATGAAGGGTTCGCGCCGCAGCTGGCATCCCTCTTTATCTCCGATGCACAGACTATCAGCTACGGAGCAGCCTTTCTCCGCCGCATGGTCCTTGCCATGCCCTTTATGGCCTTCTGCTATCCCATGATCATCCAGTTCCAAGCCATGGGCAGGGTCAGGGAAGCCCTCATTACTTCCATCCTCCGCAAGGGCGTACTGGATGTTCCTCTGCTGTTCCTGATGGATGGTCTGTTCCCCCTCTATGGCTGTATGTGGGTACAGCCCATCGTTGATTTTCTCTCCCTCATTATTGCCAGCGGATTCTATTTCCGTATGCAGAAAGGAGACAAACATGAAGTATAACGACCTTTTCGATGCCAATGGCATCTTTGCCCAAACAGAACATTATATTCTCCGCCGCATCCTGCCGGAGGATCAACCCTATTATCAGCAGCTGGCAAAAGCAGAAACCCCTGCTTTCCTGCAAAATACCTCTCTCACAGGCACTTCCGCCCTCGCATGGGAAGATTTATTGGAGGAGGAGCATCTGACCTGTTCCATACTCCAAAGGGATACACAGGCCTTTTGCGGCTTCTGCCAGCTGCAGTGGATCTTCACTTCCACCCCAGAATTGGGCATCGATCTGCTCCCTCAATATCAAAAGCAGGGCGTTGCCAGGGAAGTCCTTCCTTCTTTTCTTTCCCAAGCAAATAAACTGCTGCCCATTGAGCATTTTTATTCTAAAATCAAGAAAAACAATCTCCCCAGCCAACGGCTGGCAGAAAAAATCGGAGGTATCTGCATCGGCATGAAATCTCTTTTGCCCGCCAATTTTCCTGCGGAAATGGTTCCTGTTGCAGAAAAGGAATTTCCTGATTTCTTTTATCTGGAATATCATTTTCCCACAAAAAAAGAGTGAGTAAAAACACTCACTCTTTCTCTTTTATTCACTATATTTCGCGTATTTTCCGCCCCAGACCACATCCTGATAATTCTTTTGATCGGTGTCGCCTTCTGTGCTGATACAAAGGATCTTTGCATTTCCGTCCAGCTTCAGCAGTTTTTTCCATTCTGCCAAATCTGCATCCATCAAAATATTCGCCATACAGCCAAAAGCAGCCGCACCGCTTTCCCCTGCCGTCACAGCAGTGTCCCCTTTTACAGGTGATGCCAGAATACGCATGCCGTCCGCTGCGGCATATTCGGGACAACGGATAAAAGCATCGGCATAGCCCTTCAGCACGTCCCAACCAATGGTACAAGGTTCGCCGCAGGCCAGCCCTGCCATGATGGTATCCATATCGCCTGTTACAGTATGCAGCTTTCCGTCATCTGCCTTTGCCGTCTGGAACAGGCAATCCGCTTTTGCAGGCTCCACGATCACGATAATGGGTTTATCCTCTTTATAGAGATTGGAGAAAAATCCGGTCATAGCTCCGGCCATACTGCCGACCCCTGCCTGCAGGAAAATATGGGTAGGCTTTTCGGGAATCTGTTCCATGATCTCATGTCCCATAGTGGTATAGCCCTGCATGATCCATCTGGGGATATCCTCATATCCTTCCCATGCCGTATCCTGCACCACGATCCAGCCTTTTTCCTCTGCCATTTTCTGAGCCAGACGTACAGCATCATCATAATTCATATCTGTGATTTCTGCTTCTGCCCCTTCTGCACGAATGTTTTCCAGGCGCTCCAAGGCACTTCCCTTAGGCATATAGACCACAGCTTTTTGTCCCAGCTTGTTCGCTGTCCACGCAACCCCTCTGCCGTGATTGCCATCCGTTGCTGTAACAAATGTGATATCGCCAATTTTTTCTTTCGTTTCTTTTGAAAGAATGCTTTCTGCCGAAAGCTCTATGATCTCCTTTCCAATCCTTCTGCCGATCTCATTGGCGATGGCATAGCTTGCCCCCAAAACCTTAAAGGCATTCAGCCCGAAACGCTTGCTCTCATCCTTCAGATAAATACTTTTCACCTGTAATTTTTCTGCCAGACTCTGCAAGGAAACCAAAGGCGTCTCCTGATACATGGAAAATGTATTATGGAACTTGCGGGCTTTTTCCGCCTCTTCCACATTAAAAAAGGAAATATCTTCTCTGCGTTCCGCCGCCTTTTCATTCCATACCAGATCAAAGTTTTTCCGTTCCATACTGATCCCTCCTTGCTTCCATTTTCCTATATCTATTTTTTTCTGTCAACGTCTTTGCAAACAAAAAAGACTTATACTGCAAAGAGCATAAGTCCGGAATATCTGAAATAGAAAAACGCAGACATTTCTGTCTGCGCTGAGCTAGGGTAGCAGGATTCGAACCTGCGAATGACGGAATCAGAATCCGTTGCCTTACCGCTTGGCGATACCCCATTATATGGTAGCGGAGGAGGGATTTGAACCCCCGACACTGCGGGTATGAACCGCATGCTCTAGCCAACTGAGCTACTCCGCCAAAGAAAATGGAAGTTACAGGGCTCGAACCTGTGACCCTCTGCTTGTAAGGCAGATGCTCTCCCAGCTGAGCTAAACTTCCATAAACGACTCAGAAGGGGCTCGAACCCTCGACCTCCGGCGTGACAGGCCGGCGCTCTAACCAACTGAGCTACTGAGCCATATTTTGTTTTAAAGTTAGTGGGTCTTCAGGGACTCGAACCCGGGACCGTCCGGTTATGAGCCGGATGCTCTAACCAACTGAGCTAAAGACCCAAAGAGTACCACATGCTATATAAAAAGTAAGCCGATGATCGGACTCGAACCGATAACCTGCTGATTACAAGTCAGCTGCTCTGCCAATTGAGCCACATCGGCTTATTGAATTCCGGCGACCATCTACTCTCCCAGGCAGCTGCCCACCAAGTACCATCGACCGCCTAGGTCTTAACCGTCGTGTTCGGAATGGGAACGGGTGT